>JAJXUF010000118.1 GCA_021783175.1 Pseudomonadota bacterium | reverse complement strand
TCTGTACATCGCCGCGGGTAGCAAGGACGTTCCGCCTGGCTTTTGGAATATCGGAGTGCGCATTGAAGACGACGTTCTCGTTACCCGGGATGGGCACGAGGTGCTCAGTCATGAAGCACCAAAGACGATCGGCGACGTTGAGGAACAGATGCGTGGCACGTAGCTCAGCGGACAGTTTCTCGCTGACTCGACTTAGTGTGACCGCCAGTAAATCCGGCACTTCGAATCGGAATTATTCGTGAAGCCAGACTACGACATTCTGATTATCGGTGGTGGGATGGTGGGTGCCAGTCTGGGCGTTGCGCTCGGGGGCAGCGGTTTGCGTGTAGGGCTTGTTGAGGCTGTCCCCTTCGGTGCGCCGCGCCAGCCAAGCTATGATGATCGTACAATTGCCTTGGCTTACGGTTCGAAGAAAATTTTCGCCGCCCTGGGGATATGGGATTCGCTGCACACGAACGGCGACCGTTCATCGCCGGCGGTTGCAACGCAGAAAGTTGCAGGTGGTGTAACTCCAATCAGCCGCATTCACATCTCCGACCAGGGGCATTTCGGCTTTGCCCATCTTGATAGCGCGGAAGCCGGAGTGGAGCAGCTGGGCTATGTGGTCGAGAACCGGGTACTCGGAGCGGCGTTGACCGCACGGCTTCGCGAATTTGCCAATGTTACCCTGGTGCAACCTGCTGTCCTGACGGAAGTTGATTTTTCGGGGCCACTGGCAACGGTGTCAATTGAGCTTAACGGCGCACCCGTTAGATTAAGCACGTCGCTTGTGGTGGCGGCCGACGGGGGAAACTCGGCGGTGCGTGCGGCGGCGGGAATCGCTGCGCATCGTGTCGAATACGGGCAGAGTGCCGTGGTGGCGAATGTGACCACGGAACTTGCGCACGAAAGCACGGCGTTTGAGCGTTTTACAAAATATGGGCCACTCGCGCTTCTTCCTATGGAAGCGAATCGCTGCTCAGTCGTATGGAGCCTTCCTCCGCCCGAGGCCGAAAGAATGGTTGCCATATCGGAGGCAGAATTCCTGGGTCAATTACAGGAGAGCTTCGGCACACGCCTTGGCCGTTTTCTCAAGACCGGCGCGCGTAACGTTTATCCACTCGCCCTTACACGCGTGAAGGAGCATGTTCGCAACCGCCTGGTTCTCATCGGCAACGCAGCCCATACGCTGCATCCGGTTGCAGGACAGGGCTTTAATCTCGGGCTGCGTGATGTAGCTGTTCTGGCGCAAGTTTTGGTCGATGCGCAGCGACGTGCTGAAGACGTTGGATCTCCTGTGGTGCTACAGACTTATGCCAGTTGGCGCAAACGCGATAATCTGGCTGTGAGCAGCTTTACGGACGCACTCGTTCGAATCTTTTCCAACAACTTTGGTCCGCTGGTGGTGGCGCGAGATCTTGGGCTGCTTGCGGTTGATCTGGTGCCGGCCGTGAAGCGGGCACTCATGCGCCACACTATGGGACTCGCCGGCCGTCTTCCACGCCTTGCGCGTGGGTTGCCGCTGCTCTGATCTGGGCGCCGACCAAGTGATAAATTTCTTTGCTACTGCAGCTTACAGTGCAACAGCCGCCGGCGGACGATCGGAATGCCGGATCGGTGCTGTTGTGGACAGCAGCTGCAATGAATGGGCCTAGATGATGCGCACGGATTATGACGTAGTCGTGGCAGGCGTCGGCATGGTGGGTGCGGTTTTTGCCTTGGCCTGTGCCCGGGAAGGATTGCGTGTCGCCGTGATCGAACGTCAGGAGTTCATGCCCCAGCCTGACGAGAAATTTGATCTGCGGGTTAGCGCGATCACGCTGGCGTCACGTGCGATTTTCGAGAACTTGGGATTGTGGCAGGAAATGCCGCAGTCGCGCATCGGTCCGTTGCGCGAAATGTACGTGTGGGACTCGCTCGGTTCGGGGGCCGTTCACTTCGATGCGGCCGATCTCGGCGAAGCGGACTTGGGTTACATTATTGAAAATCGTTTGATTGTCGAGGCTGCGCGCGCGCAACTGGCGCTCCAGGCGGGCATTACGCTGATCTGTCCGGCAACACCGGTCGGGTTTTCAGCGACTGTCGACGCCGCCGAAGTGTGGCTTGCCGATGGTACGGTACTCAGAACGCTGCTGGTAGCAGGGGCGGACGGCGCGGATTCGCGTGTGCGCGAGCTGGCCGGAATAACAATCCGTGGCTGGAGTTACGGACAGGTCGCCATCGTCGCCACGGTCAAGACAGACAGGCCCCATAATCATGTTGCGCGTCAGATCTTTTTGCCAACCGGACCGCTTGCATTTCTGCCGCTGGCAGATCCCGAGTATTTCTCCATTGTGTGGTCGTGCGACACACAGCGTGCAAATTGCCTTTTAGGGCTCGATGATAGTCGGTTTCTGCAGGCGCTCAAGGAGGCAATAGGGACCGCACCGGGCGAAATACTGTCAATTGGACGGCGTGCCGGTTTCCCCCTTAGTCTTGGGCATGCCACGCGCTATGTCGACGAGAGGGTGGCGCTTGTTGGGGATGCTGCGCATCGCGTACATCCACTCGCAGGCCAGGGCGCCAACCTAGGGCTACTCGATGCGGCGACTTTGGCTGAAGTGATTGTTGGAGCGCGTCGCTCAGGGCGGGATATAGGGGCATTGCGTGTGTTGCGCGGGTATGAGCGCTGGCGCCGGGGCGGCAATTTGGCAATGTTGGCAGTAACAGACGCCTTCAAGCGCGGTTTTGGCAGTGACGACCGGGTGATCAGGCAGTTGCGCAATATTGGTTTGACTCTGGCGGACCGTCTGACGCCGGTAAAGCGACAGATAATGCAACGAGCAATGGGTCTTGCCGGAGACCTTCCGCAGTTGGCGAAAAACCTTGCGCGCTAGATTCCCCTTTTTGGGCCTCACGCAAAACCGGATTCAGACACCACCGATCCGCCGACCGGCAGACCGGCGGTGTCCATGATCTAGTTCTGGTAGTACAGGCTGTCCTTCAGGAGCGAGCCCAGGCCAGCATACTCTTCGCGCGTTGCCGGGACGAAATCCTTGCTTGCATAGGCCGCAACCAACTTGGCCGTGACCGCACGGCCCTCGTCGGAAAGCAGCGCCCGCTGAATCTGCTTTTGCATCGCTGGCGGAATTCTCGGACCGGCAGATATCGCCTGATTGGGCAGGGCGCGCGCCTGGTAGATGATCTTGGTCAGCTTTGTCGAGCCGTTGTCGTATTTTTTCAGATTGGTCAGTGGCAGCACTGTTGCTTCGCACTTCCCGCTAATCAAGCCGCGGTAGGATTTGTCCCAACCCTTCACGACAATCAGATAGGGCTGGCGTGACGGATTTGTGAACTGGTTGAGTAGCGTAAGCGTGCCGAGATTTGGCGGCGCATGCGCACACACGCTATGGCCTGCCAGCGTCGCCATGTCGGTGATCTGCGTGTCGTTCGCCTTTGCGACGACAACGAAGACGAATGGTTCCGGCAGCTTCACCAATGGTGTGTGGCCCAGACGGTCAACGCGCCAGCCGTTGAACGCCGGACCGTCAAATACGAGGTCGTACGCGCCATCGGTCATGTTCTTGCTGTAGGAAAGCCAGTTGTCGGAGTACTGGAAGACGAAGTGTTTACCAGTAACTTTGCTGAGGTAATTGGCAATTGGACTGTACAGCGCCATTTCATGTTGGTAGCTGCCGCGCGGCGGCGCGCTAAACACGAAATCGCTGCGCTGCTCAATATCATTGATCGCGCCCTTCTTGGTAAGGTCAAGGCTGGAAATCGCTTCAACAGGCTGCCGGTAGGCGACGTCGGTTTCGTCAGCGGAATTGGCACCAGACTTGGCTGTCGCGCTCATGGCGCCATCGGCCCAAACCGATTGTGCGCAGAGCAGACCAGCGATGGCTAAAAGGGAAAAGAAGAAACAACGTGCGCCACGCATAACACTCTCCTTGGTATACTACTCCGATAACCAGTAAAGCTCCTCTCCAGCGCCACGTTATTCCTGAGCGCTGACCGGAGTGCATCAAAACTAAGTGCGCCCCAAAAAAAGTCGGCCATATGACATATTGAACATGGCCACAATCACAATTCACCGGCCTAGTACCACCTTCAGCGCGGCTTGTGTCTGCCCGCCGACAATATGCAATACGGCTTATTCAATTTAGACTATCGGGCGAAATTGTCCAGATAGTTGCGGCATCGCCAGACCCAGGGCGAAACCTGCCGCATGCAATAGGCAACGACAGGCATTGCTGCTACATACCTTGCGAGATCGCGCAGGGCCTGCGCACGTGACGCACGGCAACAATGCTCAATACGGTGTAAAGGAAGGCGAAATCATCGAGTGGGCGGTGTCGTAAACGGAATTGGGGGGGTATCGTGATGAGCCTTAACTGGCCGCGTGAGACAGCCGTCGCCGCACCGGAGGCGTTTTGCTGGCAGCATCCGGAGTCGAACATCTGTCTTGACTTCCATGGAGATCCGCGCCGCGCGCGGCTCGTCGTTTTTTCCGACGGCAATCATCATATGGCTCTGCACGAGTCGCTGCGCTTGTACCTCACCCGCCATGAGGAAGTGCAGGATGTCTTTTATGTGACAACACCACCACCAGTGTTACTGGAAGCCCTGAAAAGAGGAGGAGTATCCATAGGAAATCTGCAGGTGTCCGTCACTCCTCATGTTTTTATCAGTCCGCCGGCGGTGTTGGAGCAATTGGTTTCCCTGGGTTATCTGAATGGGCATCGGCCTTTCATGCGCAGTCGTGGCAATGTCCTGCTGGTGCGCCACGGCAATCCGAAAAGAATCGAAGGGGTAGCAGATCTGGCACGCGAGGATGTGCGCCTTTTTCTTTCCAATCCGCACACCGAGCGGGCCAGCAACGAAGTGTATGTGGCCAGTCTGAAGGCGCTGGCCGCGGAAATTGGCATAGAGCTGGATTTTCTTGACGCGGACGGCGGAACTAATTTTTCGCAACGCATTTGTTTCGGCCAGCGAATTCACCACCGCGAAGCGCCGCAAGCGCTCGTGGACGGACGAGCAGACGTCGCGATGATTTACTACCATCTCGCGCTGCGTTACGTACGCATTTTCCCCGGTGTGTTCGATATTATTCCGCTCGGCGGAAAAGCGCTTGATCCGCAACCCGCACCGGGCAATGCGATCTCCACATTTCATGCCGGCATAGTTGGGGACGGGGGCGACTGGGGTGCATCCTTGTTAGATTTTCTGATGGACCACGAAGTAGGTATGATCTATCGGCAGCACGGTCTGGCGCGCCCAGACGAATGAAATGGCGCGCCAGTTTGCTCTCAACCGTGCTCAATCAAAGGCAATGAACAACGCGGAAGTCCAAATCTTGGCATCATCCACCTGCCGAGCTACCAGGTACACCGGTCGAAATCCGTGTGGTCCGTTGCGCGGTTCTAGTTCAATGGTACCAGAAACATCGCGTGGTGCTGGTTGGTCACTCATTCGTTCCAAGGCCAAAAACATCTCGATTCCCGGCAGGTCATTTTGCAGCCTGCCGGCTTCAAGCAGATCTTTGCCAGTTATTTCCCATTCAAACTCAGGGCAGTGAACAAACGGATTTCCCTTAAGCGGGTCACCGACTTTTACGTAGCCATCGATAGTTCCTTTGACGCGGATCTTGGCGCCGGCGAGATGCGAGATATCGATTTCTATTGCATCCACGTCTCCATAGGTATCGCTTTTAAATCCGATCTCGGTAGTCGATTCGCGCCAGCAAGTCTCTTCTTTGTGCTCAAAGCCACGACCGATAAAGTCGTTGATGACGGCGTTAGTGATTGTGATCATTCCCTTCCATGCAGCCCAACGATAGCGATCCTTGACGCGCGCACCGCCCCAGCGCAGGCGTACCCTGCGCGGCGAGTAGCCGATCTCCTTCTGAAGATTGCGACGCCAGAATGGCCCCGAATGATCGTATGCCACGATCTCATCCCAGCCGGCATCGCCGAGAAAGCGGTACTCCAGAGTTGCCGTCCCTTTGTGTGAGAGCTCATCACCCATGATGTGCCCGGCGCAACGCGTTATGCCGAAAGTGCGTTCCCCGGTGGAGGCAAAGGTGTGGCGCGCCCGTAGGCCGCGAGCTATTTCCTTGCGTATAAGTCCGCGGGAAATCACGCCGGAAATGCCGCCCTTTGTGCCAAAAACGGCAGTTCCCGGGACCCCCCCACCGCAACGCCCCCGGTGCTCATCGCCGGCCATTGAAGCACCAATCTTGTAGCCGCGTTCCATTGCCTCCTGATACAGCCACCCGAAATGCCCCCATGACGAACCTATTTCAATTAGGCGCTCGAGCTTGGGGTAGTGCCAGTCCAGAATGCAGCGGCGGCCTCCGACATGCGGGATAAGAAGATGCCCTTCCGGATCCTTGGCGTATGCCGCCCACAGTTCCTCGAGCGGCCAGGCTCCGGGTTCAACTGAAGCGGATTTCATGTCTTCGTTCCACTCAACCGAGCGTACATGCTCGCCGGTTTTCAGGAACGGAAACTCTGGCGTATCGTCATGCAGAAACACCACGTTATGATCACCGCCGGCGCATGAACTGCCGCACCACTCGGTTCCTGGGAATGCGACGAAGCTGCCATCCTTTGAGATTTCGCGAATCAGATCGACAGTTTTGTTCCAACGCTCCGTGGTGATGTTGAAGTCGTTATGGGCAAATGCCAGAACGTCTAGTCCGGTGACATCACGGCCGTAGGTCAGGTTGTAGGTTGTGGAATTGGTGCCAATCGTATCCTCAGAGTGCACGTGCAGGTCGCAGTAATAGATGCGCGGTACGTCGAGATTGTGCTCGACAGTCACGTAGAAAGTCTGCGGTTTTACCCACGGGTGCTCGGTGAGGTTTGCTGTTATCGCGAGTTCGCCTGACTCCCGGGTGGGCAGGTCATCGAGCAGCAATACTGCCCAGCCGCTATTGGAAAGCGTCCCCTGTTTTTCAAACACAGCTTTCCCATTGAGTGTTGCCGTGATCTGGACTCTTTCCCCCTGCTTCCAGCAGCAGTTGCCCCACTCGTCTTCTGCGCGTATGCGTAAGGGGAATTTTTCACCCTGCCGGACGATGCGTGGCCCGGCCCATTGGAGTTGCGCTGGAACGCCAGGTACGACCTGAATTACCAAATCGGGGTTGACCGCGGCAAAACGCGACGTACCTAGCGGATCCACATAGCAGCGGATTCTGAAGTTTTCCTCAACGAAGGTCTGAACGCGCGTACCTGCGCCACCGAAACGGCGGTCGCCCAGGCGGATAATAATGTGGTCACCCGCCTTGAGATAGCCGTCAAAAGTATCGACGATTACGGCTTTCTGAAATGGGCGTTCATGTCCCTTCTGGTCGAAGCGCACCTTCAATGACTGTACTGTGGCCGGGCTCTGGCCCGGAAGTGTGGGGGCGGCGTGGTATTCCGCAGTGATGTAATTTGCGCCGGCTGGTTCCGTGGTCTGGAATAGCGCCCAGTCAGAGTAGAACCGGAAAGTGGCTTTGAACCATGACCCGTCGGCCATACCAGCGGCGCCAAGCTCGTAGTCAATTACAATTTCCTGCCACGAGCCGGCAACCATTTTTTCGACGTTGCAGCTGACCTTCCCAAGAAATGTCATATCCTTGGTCTGTCCATACAAGCCTTGGGGCGCTGTATATTCCCCGAGCCGGGACTTCAGTTCGCTTTCGGACATTTTCTTCATGGCGAAAAACCTTCAGTTAGTTCGGATTCAAGCGGAAAAGAACGGTCCTCGACCGCAGGGGAATGCGGCCGGGGACGGTAACCCAGGGACATTAATGGAAGGGCCAGGGAGCGCTCGGATTCCAAACTGGCATACCGAGTAGCGCGTACCACGGCGCCATGACACATATGCCGTAGGCAATGGCGAGAAGAATGCAAAGCCACCCTACCTTTGCGTAATCAATGGTGCTAAAGGTATCCGAACCGTAGGCAATGACTGCAGCCGTAATCTGTGTGGGCAACAAATAGGCGTAGGTATCCGTGTCGGAAACCAGCATGGTAAAAGCGACCGGGTGCAGGCCAAGCTTGGGCGCCATGGCAAAGAGTACTGGTGCGAGCATAGCAATGGCGGCAACGTTGGACAGCATGCCGATTCGAATGATGTGTGTGCCGAGCATGAGGATCAGCAAGATGAGCCACCAGGGTTTGCCTTGTACGCTGCCATGGACGACTCCGGCGAGCCAACCCGCAAGACCGGACTGGGTCATTGCAGCGGTCATGGTCAGGGCTCCACCAAGAAGCAGAAAGGTGCCCCACATGGTACGGTCCTGTATGTCTTTCCATTTGAATGGAAACAATCCGGGCGTAAACAGAACGACTATGCCGATAAGTCCGATAATGCCGAGCTGGAAGTGGTGCAACTGATAAATCGGGCTGCCTCGACCCATGGCAAACAATAAGGCAATTGCACTGAACACAATCAGCAGCGTCCACTCGCCGCGCGACATCGGCCCCAGCTCCTGATGCATGCGGTGTATCTTGGCGTGCCCACCGGCGATCTGCAGGCCTTTGGTCTTGAAGTGATAACGAACCCACCACTGCGTGAGGACAAACATTCCGAGGTAGGGAAACTGGAGAAGTGCCCAGTCTAGGTAACCGATGTTGTAGCCGTTCCTGCTGAACAGTCCCACCATGATGAGGTTAGGTAAGTGAGCGGTCATGATGAATACGCCGCAAATCATGGTTCCGTAGACCAGCGACTGAATGACTATTGCCTTTTTTGCTTCCTGCTCCTGCGGAGTATTGCCGAGCAGGTTGGTGACACCGTTTACAACGGGCAACAAGGTTGCGGCGCGTGCATTAGCTGCGGGTATGAAAAATGCCAGCAGAATGTTGACTCCGAAGAACCCCCAGATAACGCGGCCAACGCTTGATGCTTTTATCTTATCCAGAATGCCAAGAGCAATGCGTCGGTCAAGCTTTAACAATTGCATGATTGCGCCGACTAGAAAGGCAAAGAGGCAAAGCCATACGACATGATTGGTGAATCCGTTGAAAACTGTGGCCATTGGCGGCTTACCGTTGCTCCATGGCAATGCCTGGGTGAGGATGAGCAACAGTGGAATGGTGATTCCGGTTATTCCCACGGGCAAGGCTTCGGATACCCACATGATGCTTGCCCATACGACGATGGCCAGCACCGACATTCCTTGTGGCGACAGGTCTGCGGGTCGCGGAATTACCCACATGATAAGAGTGAACATAACCCAGGCTAGAACAAAACCGGTAAGCACCCGCGTCGGATTCCTGCCGCTCTCCCTGATGTTGCTGATAATGAAGCTCTTGTTGCTTACAACGCCCTCGGCAACCTGGTTCATAAGATCTCCTTGATGTTTCTGGTGCTCCACCGGATCAATCACTTAGCCATGATTTGCAATACGGTAGCCTATGTAAAGCGCGATTGCTTGTTGCTATAGTCCCCCTGCTGTCAAAAATAGACCACCGAATCATCCCGGCGGCGCCTGAATCAAGAATATCGGTGATCCGGCGAACACCCGAATCGACAACTTTCCGCACCTGCGTCGGTCGGCGAAATATGCGCTGTCCATTGAGCCGGATTCTGTCTGCTGGACGACAAAGCTTTTTAAGCTATGATTTGACGTGTCCGGCAGCGCATCGGCAGCGCTGTGTCGCCAGGGATTACATCAGGAGGAGGGC
>JAJXUF010000117.1 GCA_021783175.1 Pseudomonadota bacterium | reverse complement strand
GTGGTACACCGGGACGATGACGGAAAGCCGGTCATACGGGGCATACGGCGTGTCGCGCCTGGCATCCCGGTTTATGCCGCTTGCACGCCCGACATAGCCCAGCGCGCCGTACATGCCGGCAAGCTCCGCGCTGAGGACCCCGGTTCCGATCAGGCGGCCCTCCACAGTAGGGCTGGTATTCAGAATATCCATAAGGCGATCGACCTGTCGTCGCAGGTAGCGGATTTGCTCGCGCTGCAAGGCGATGCCGGCCGGAGTGAGGTCGACCGAAACGCCCCCTGGTACGATACGATCCATCAACAAACGATGTCCAAAGACCTCCTGGCTCGTGCGTTGCCACACTTCGCGCAGTCGGCTGAACTGGTAGAAGCCGAAAGCGAAACTTACGTCATTGCAAATTGCACCGATGTCGCCCAAGTGGTTGGCGATGCGTTCGCGCTCGGCTAGCACGGCACGGATGGCTAGGGCGCGTGGCGGTGTTTTGACGGAGGCGGCATTTTCCATAGCCATGCAGGCAGCCCAGGTATGAGCCACGGTGGAATCGCCGGATACGCGCGCCGCAAGACGTGCTAGACCGTCAGCGTCTCGTCCCTCTGCGATCTTCTCGATGCCCTTGTGAACATAACCCAGACGTTCCTCAAGGTTCAGCACCGTTTCGCCAACAACCTGAAAGCGGAAGTGCCCGGGCTCTATAATTCCCGCATGTATCGGGCCGACAGGAATTTCACACACGCCACTGCCGTTGGCAAAGAGGAATTTGTAGCCATGGTCAGCCGGAGTTTCGCTCGCCGGATGACCGGCGAGCGGAAAGTCCTTGCGTAGCGGATATTCACTGTCCTTCCATGCCTGGTGACGGACCCAGCGGCGCGGGTCTGGATGATCGCTGAAAGCGATGCCATACAGGTCCTGAAGACGGCGCTCCGCGCGATCGGCGGCCGAAAAATAAGGTGCATGTGAAGGCAGTATTGGCGTAAGCCGGCGGATTTCGGTGTACGCCAGAAGGTAGCCGTTATCCTTTTCGAAACATGCTTGAATGCGCAGGTGTTCGTCCAGATCTTCTGCCCAGACGGCGACCCAGCGGCAGCCCCAGAGTTGCGCCACATGTCCCAGTTGGCCCCAGTATTCAGCATCGACACTGATAATGCGGGTGGGAGCTAGCTCCGCCGGTACCGGGGGTTCGCGCACTACCACGCCATCGGCGATGAGCCGTCCGAGGAACGCGTCCAGCCATGCAAAGCGCATCACAGCGGCAGACTCCCGGAGATGAGCTGCGTTGCCTGCTCAAACCAGTGGGAAAGAAAGAGCGGTATCGAGATTCCAAGCCATAGCACCAGTCCGAGATGCACCATCACCGGCAGCATATTTATTTTTATGCGCCCCTGACCAATGGGCGGATCGCCGTAGACCATAGGTTGCAGATGGCGAAACAGGCCGGCAAAAGCCACCGCGAGCCCCAGAAGGAGTGGCAGCGTAAGCCACGGCCAGGATTTCATAGTGGCGGTAAGCAGCAGAAACTCGCTCGTGAATACGCCAAAAGGCGGGAAACCGACGATCGCCAAAGTACCGACGAGCAGCCCCCAGCCAACCGCCGGTTGGCTCTGGATCAATCCGCGAATCTGCTCGATGCGTTGCGTACCGGCGATCTGTGCAGCGTGGCCAACCGTCACGAAAATTGCGGACTTGGTGAGCGAGTGCACTGTCATGTGCAACAGGGCGGCAAACGTTGCAAGCGGTCCGCCGACACCAAATGCAAAAGTCATCAGACCCACGTGCTCGATCGACGAGTAGCTGTACATGCGTTTGATATCATGCTGATGATGCAGAAAAAGAGCCGCTACCAGGAACGAAAGCAGGCCAAATCCCATCATCAAATGTCCGGCGAGCGGTGACTGCAGCGAGCCGTCGACCAGCATTTTTACCCGCACGAGCGCATACAATGCGACATTGAGAAGCAATCCCGAGAGTACCGCCGACATTGGCGTCGGGCCTTCGGAATGGGCATCCGGCAGCCAATTATGCAACGGGACCAACCCAACCTTGGTGCCATAGCCGACCAGCAGAAATACGAATGCTATCGATAGCACGGCTGGATCGAGCAGATTTGCATGGGCGTGCAACACGTTCCACAGCAGGGCGTCATTGTGCTCCGCGCCGAGCCGGCGCTCGGCCGCAAAGTACATCAGCACGGTTCCAAACAGCGCCTGTGCGATGCCGACACCGCACAATATGAAATACTTCCATGCCGCCTCCACCGACTCAGGCGTGCGATAAAGACTTACCAGCAGCACCGTGGTGAGCGTAGCGAATTCCATCGCCACCCACAGTACGCCCATATTATTGGTGGTGAGGGCCAGCAGCATGGCGAACAGAAAGCCCTGGTACATGGAATGGTACAGACGCATCCGCTGCGGTCCGGCGCGTCCGCGTTCCACCTCGTGCTGCATGTAGGGGCGCGAGAAGATGGCCGTGGTCATTCCAACGAATGCTGTAAGCGAAACCAGGTAGACATTGAAGGCATCGATATAGAATAGCTTGCCGGGCGACAGCAGCGGTCCCGCGCGCAGCACTATCCAGGCGAGCCACACGGACGCCGCAAATGTCCCAGCCGAAACGCCGACATTGATGTAGCCGGCAACGCGATGATTCGGGACTGTGGCAAGCAGTAGTCCTCCTACGAGCGGCAGCCACAGTACTAAGTCGAGTGGAGTCATTCGCCGCCCTCCGACAGGCGATTCAGTCGGTCGACATCGAGGGAATCGATGCTGCTGCGAATCTGGAAGAAGAATACCCCGAAAAGCACTGCTGCCACGAGTACGTCAAAGGCAACGCCAAGTTCCACGATCATGGGCATGCCGTAGGTCGAGGCGACCGCGGCGAAGAACAGGCCGTTTTCGATCGACATGAAGCCAATGACCTGCGCCACTGCGGTGCGTCTGGCAATCATCAGCAACATGCCAAGAAGCACGATGGACATACTGACCGCGATGGTATTGCGCGTCACCAACGTCGATAGTTGCGCGATAGGCAGCGCCACGTAGTAACAGAAAACGACGAGCATCGCTCCGCCGAGAAGTGTCAGCGAAGGATGGGCAATCGCTTCAATCTCGTACTGGATATTGAGCCGGCGCACAAGGCGGTAAAGCATCCACGGTATGAGCAATGCCTTAAGCCCGAGTGTGAGCAGTGCTGAAATGTAAAGGTGCGAATGACCCGACACCAGAGCTACCAGAGCAGTAGTAACTGAAAGCAGCGCGCCCTGCCAGGCGAAGGCATATATGAGGGGCGGGATGCGTGACTGCGCAAGCATCACGAAGGAGGTGAACAGCACCAAGCCGGCGCAAACTAGGATGCCTTGACTGTAGAGACTCGGGGGAATCAGATGCATGGCGCGCAATATTGCGCCGCACGCATCAACTGCCGGTTGGGCAAGATGATCATACTGCGGTCTCCAGAATAATGTGAGTCAGCATACCCAGCAGACTCAGGAGGAATGCGAATCCGAGAAACTGCGGAACCCGAAAAAGCCGCATCTTGGCAAGTACCGTTTCCCACAGAGCAAGAATTATTGCTAGCGCCGCGAGCTTGGCTGTGATGCTTGCAACTCCAAGAGCGAGCTGGGACGGTGTTAGGGAAGCGGCGATTCCCCAGGGAAAGAAGATATTGCTTATCAACACAGCATAGATCATTAGCTTGATCATGCCGGCCCATTCGATCAATGCGAGATGGCGCGCGCCGTACTCAAGAACCATTGCTTCGTGCAGCATGGTGAGCTCGAGATGGGTTGCCGGGTTGTCCACAGGGATGCGGCCGGTTTCGGCCACGGCGACCATGGCTAGCGCGAGAAGCGCGAATAAGAAGGAGGGGCGCAGCACCAAGCCGCTGGTCATTATATATTGGATTGCGACCGACAGGTTGGTTGTCGATGCGGTCATGGTCAAGGTGAAAATGGCCATCAGCATGGCCGGTTCCGCCAATGAGGCCACGGTCATTTCGCGCGATGCGCCCATTCCCCCGAACGCCGTACCGATGTCCATGCCGGCCAGCGCCTGAAAGAAGCGCGCGAGGGCAAAGAACCCGACGAGCACGATTACGTCGGCGATTGCGGCAGTTGGCAGCTCAACCGCAATCAGGGGCACAACCGAGGCGGCCAGCATCATGGCGCCGAATACGATATAAGGTGTCGTGCGGAAAAGCCACGAGGCATCGTGTGCCAGCACCAATTCTTTGCCGAAAAGTTTGGCCAGATTGCGGTAAGGCTGGAGGAGAGATGGCGCGGCGCGATTCTGCAGATGACATTTCAGGCGCTTGATCCAGCCGGTCAGCAGTGGCGCACTGCCTACAAACAGCAGTGTCTGCAGCAGGGCGATCAGCCAGGCGTTCAGGTTATTAGCCATAGCAGTATCAGAAGCGTGAAAAACGAGTAGGCGAGGTAAACCCGGATGCTGCCGGTCTGAATGCGTCTGACGCGACGTGCCGCAGACAGAATTAGTTTGCCGATTGGCGCGTACGCCATGCTCCAAGACCAGTCGCCGATGTGTAGCTGGTGGCGGATGGCGGTGGTGCGTGCTGGTGGCCCGCTGGTGCGGTCAACGCGCTCATCGATCTGCCAGGCGGGCGCAAACACGCGGCGTATTGGCTGCGCGAACGCAGTGGAGGTGTACTGCATACGAGCATTCAGTGCGCCGAAACCGCAGTCCCAGGGATACCCGCGTCGTGCGCTAGCCGCGCGCCGATGCAGCAGAAGATAGCCAATGAGGAAAATGATCGCCATGGCCGTGACGACCAGCGGCGCGGAGTAGGAAGCTACGCGGGGCGACACCGGCGTGAGCCACAGCCAGCCGCGCGCGGTGGCGCTCGGGGCATGTTGGCCGAGAAGCAACTGAACTACTGGCGCGAGAGCGTGCACCACGATCGTCGGCAGCACCCCAAGCGCCACACACAACAGCGCCAGCAATCCCATGGCGGCGCGCATGCCATATCCCACCTCGCGCGCGCGGGAAGTTCGGCGGGTGCGTGCCTTGCCGAGAAATGCCACGCCGTAGACCTTGACGAAGGCGGCGGCAGCCAGGGCCGTCGTAAGCGCCAGAATCGCGGCGGTCACCGGGATGATGGAACGCAGTACGCCGCTGCTGAGCGCCGGCACCTGAAGCGCGGCCTGGAACGTCAGCCATTCAGAGACGAAACCATTTAGTGGTGGCAATGCGGCAATGCCGGCGCAACCCACAAGGAAGAAAAATGCAGTGGCAGGCATGCGCCGGATAAGGCCGCCGAGCCGGTCCAGATTGTGTTCGCGAGTGCGCTGCGCAATTGCGCCAGCCCCGAAAAAAAGCAGCGTCTTGAACGCCGCGTGATTAATGCTGTGGTAGAGAGCAGCGACCAAGGCCAGTGCCCCCAGCAGCGGATGACCGGTGCCTGTAAAAATCATGCACAGCCCGAGACCCATGAGAATGATGCCGATATTCTCAACCGAAGAATAGGCAAGCAGGCGTTTAAGGTCATGCTGCATCAGCGCGTAAAGCACACCGAGCAGGGCGGTGGCGGTGCCAATGGCCAGGGTCGCCAGTCCCCACTGCCACTGGACATTTCCGAGAAGGTCAAAGACAAAACGGATTAAGCCGTATATGGCCACTTTCAGCATCACGCCGCTCATCAAAGCGGAAATGTGCGATGGAGCGACTGGATGGGCCTCCGGCAGCCACACGTGAAGTGGCACCATGCCGGATTTCATCCCGAAGCCAAACAGCGCAAGCGCGAACGCTATGGATGCCCAGACAGGTGTCGGATGTGCCGCGCGCAGGGCGTCAAATGCAAAGTTACCGCTGAAGCCGGCGAGTACGCCGAAGGCGAGCAAGATCGCAAGCGCCCCCACCTGGGCCATGAGCAAGTAGAGGAAAGCAGCGTGCCGGTTGGCGGAGTTCCGATGCTGGTATGCAACCAGCAGATAACTCGACACTGACATCAGTTCCCAGGCGATCATGAACACGAAGGCATCATCGGCCAATAACACGAGCAGCATGCCGGCCACGAAAATGCCGGTGAAAAGACCTAATACCGCAAGCGGCTGGCGGACACGCGCGCGAGGCGTCTGCCGCAGATCTGTATCGGGGTGGTGACTGGCAGGTTCGTGTTCAAACTCGCGCACATAGCCGGGAGCGTAAAGACCTACGGCGATGACGATAAAGCCCACAATCGCCATGAACAGCCCGGATAGCGGATCGAGCCGCAAGTGCCATGAAAGCCAGGGCAGGCCCACCGGGAGTTGCGCGGCAAGCCGGTCGCCGGACACGAGTTCCCAGCAACCTGCAGCCAGCGCGGCGACGCCGGCTGCGCCGAGGACACTGCAGGAAACAACGCGCAGCATGAACGGAAAGCGGTTGGCAGGCAGAGCAAGCGCGCCGGAGAGTAGGGCGCCCGCGACAGCTATGTAGCCGAGAATCAGCGGCGACAAATCAGACCATCCTCGGTAAGGGGCGCGCTTCCTACACGGCTATCAGGCAAATGCCCAATGGCCTCGTTCTTTGAGCTTATCGACGTAGCATCATTCCTTTGGCCGGCAACCGGTGCGCTGGATGTTGCACCGTACAATCCGGCGCAGTGGATGCTAAGATGCGGGCGGGTAAATATCAAGGGCGCGTACGTCAGGGCCCTTCCGTCTTTGGCGGCACGGGACGAATGCGTGCTAGCTGGACTGCTGTGCCGCGCGCACGCACGATCTCCACCTGGTAGCCGCTGAGCAGCAGACTGGTGCCCGGCTCAGGAATATCTTCCAGGTATTCGGTGATCACACCGTTGAGGGTTTTTGGTCCGCTAGTCGGCAGCTGCCAGGCGAGCCGGCGATTGAGATCACGTATGGTAATGCTGCCGTTGACGAGGAAACTCCCATCGTCTTGCGGCTGAATGTCATTTGTCACTCCCGGTGTCGGTGCTGCGAACTCGCCGACGATTTCCTCGAGAATCTCCTGCAGCGACACCAGGCCGACCAGGTCTCCGTATTCGTCGACTACCAAGGCGAAGCGCCGTTTGGCTTGGCGGAAGTTGAGCAGTTGTCGCCCAAGTGTTGTGCTTACGGGAATGTAATAGGGTTCAATCATTGACTTGAGCAGAGCATCTTCATCGAGATCGCCGACTTGGATCAGAGGCAGCACTTTGCGCAGCAGCAGAATGCCGACGATATTGTCCAGATTGCCTCGATAGACCGGCAGGCGCATGTAGTGGCATGTGGTTATCTTGGCGATAATCTCGTCCCAGGTGGCGTCGAGATCCAGCGCCTCAATCTCTCCGCGCGGAACCATGACGTCCTCGATGGTCATGTCCTCGAGTTCCAGGATCGCGAGAAGCATCTTTTGGTGACCTTCCGGTATGAAGGTGCCGGCTTCGCGCACGACGGTGCGCAGTTCTTCAGTACTTAGCTGATCAGAGCCCTTGCGCCGCACCGATATACCGAATGTCCGCAGAACGCCGTTGGCAATGGCGTTGACCAGCCAGACGAAAGGAGACAACAACCACAGCAGCGGGCGCAGTACGAAAACCACGGAAAAAGCAATACGCTCAGGATAGAGGGCGGCAAGCGTTTTTGGAGCAACCTCGGCAAAGATCAGGACCAATAGGGTCAATACGCCAGTAACGACGCCGATGGCGGGTTCCCCGTACAGACGCAGCGCAAGCAGGGTTGCCACAGAAGCCGCAGCAATATTGGCCGAATTGTTTCCGATGAGAATCACGCCCAGCAGCCTGTCGGGTCGCTCGAGCAATTTCATGGCGATGCGTGCCGCCCGGTGTCCCGAATCGGCGAGGTGGCGCAGACGGTAACGGTTGAGCGTCAGCATGCCGATCTCGGCCGCCGAAAAGAGTGCCGACAGCAGTATCAAAAAGAACAGTGCGGCTAGCAACACGCCTGCGTGGGAATCGTCCAATCAGTTGCCTCGATTTCTTCCGGAGATTGGCGATTCTACATGTCCTCCGGCAGTTGCTGAATGCGCCGCGGTCCGGCGCGCGATCAACGATGCAAGATGATTTCCAGTACGAATTTGCTGCCGAAGTAGGCGAGGGCAAGCAGCACAAATCCCCCAAGCGTCCAGCTGATCGCGGTTCGCCCTCGCCAGCCGAAGCGCCAGTGGCCGAGCAGCAATATGCCAAAAACGATCCAGGCGAAAATGGAAAGTACAATATGGTGGGTGAATTCCAGAGGTTTGCCAAACAGCTGCTCGGAGAAGAACACGCCGCTGATCAAGGTCAGCGTAAGAAGTATGAATCCGAGCGTGACCATCTGAAACATCAGACTTTCCATAGTTTCGAGTGGCGGCAGGGCACGCATTAGCCGGCTCGGCTGGCGTCCGCGCAAGTGTTTTTCCTGCAGTCCCAGCACCAGGCTCTGCAGTACGGCGATGCTCAGCAGGCTGTAGGCCAGCAGCGAAATCACGATGTGCGCGGATTGCATGGGGGTAACCGTGGACACAAGAAGATGGCCGCGCGGTAACAGCCAATCGAGCACTACCGTTACGGCCGCAGTCGGCATGATGAAGATGCCGAGGCTTTCGATGGGCCTGCTCAGCGTGGCGAGCAGGAACAGAACCGCTACCGCCCAGGCAACCAGGGAGATTGCATTGGTGAGGCCGAGATCGAGTCCGCCTTCATGCAACAGCCCGGCGTAGAGGATGGCGGCATGCGCCAGCACCGCTCCTACGGCCAGGGCAAATACGCCCAGGCGCGCCCCGCGACTGGCGGTCCCGGGACGTCTCAGCCCGAGCCACAGCAGGACGCCGACGGATAGGTAAAGGACTGCTGCTAGCAAATTCATCAACGGATTGGTCATAATATAGATATAGTTATTTAATCTGCATCATCGCACAGCTTATGCCGCCGTTGAAGAGGAAATCTGCGAGTATCGACCGGTGGCGGGCTATAGCGCGGCTGCAGGGTGGGGTGCGTACATAGTGAGCAGGCTTTCGAGCGTCGCGTTGCGCGCCCATCTCAAGCGGCGGATCGTGCCGGTTGTGGCGGGGCTGTTGTTGGTGGCGGCAGCGCTAGCGCTGTTCGTGCTACCCAATCCGCTCGTGCGGCGCATCGAGGCCGTGGCATATGATCTGCGCGTGCGGCTTACGCTGCCGCACCGCGTCGATAATCGTATTGTCATCGTCGATATCAACGACGCCAGTCTGGCGCGCGTAGGACGCTGGCCGTGGCCGCGCAACTTGTTGGCGCGCATGGTCGACAATCTGTTTCAGCACGGTGCCGCAGTAGTCGCCTTCGACGTCATGTTTCCCGAGCCCGATGACAGTTCGGGACTTGGCACGCTGCAGCAGCTGGCTCACGGCGCATTGGCGCATGATGCGGCTTTCCGCCAAGCGCTTGCGCGTCTGTCACCGCAACTTGACCATGACCGTGCATTTGCCGAGAGCATGGCCCGCGGTCCTGTTGTGCTGTCATATTTCTTTAACGACAGACAGAGCCATTCCGTGTCGTCGGGAGCCGCGCCTTCCCCGGCTCCAATAATTACAGATCTTTCCGCCAGTCACCTGGATGTTCCGCGCGCATACTCCTACGGCGGAGATATCCCGGTGTTGCAGGACGCAGCTCGCGGCACCGGGTTTGCCACGGTGGATTTGGACACGGATGGGGAGCTGCGCCGTGTTCCCATGCTTTACCGCTATCAGGGCCACCTCTATCCGTCACTGGCGCTGGAAGTCGCTCGTGTCTTCCTCG
>JAJXUF010000025.1 GCA_021783175.1 Pseudomonadota bacterium | reverse complement strand
GTTCAAGGCAGCGAGGGCATTGAACAGATTATGGCTTGTTTCCGCTGCGTTCAGCAGCGGCAGATTGGCAAACCAGCGCTCGGTGTCACTGACTCGCACATCGTCCGCGTATGCCCCAGATTGTTCAGGTATCGTGAACTGTAAAGCCATTGCGCACATGTATTTTTCCCGAAAAACCCACTTGTGAAGTGGTATAAAAGGCTGCTTATATGTTTTGTATACGCCAAGATCGCGGAAAATCTAGCATTTTTTGACTTTTCCGTCGCCTCCCGGTGGTGTCTGGCTGGGTGATCGAGAGGGGGTGACAGTCCGTCGAATTACGACGCTGGCGGCGGCCGGACACCTCGTGTGCGGTTGCCAACTGTTTGGGTTGACTTTAAATGCGCTGCTCGCGCTGTCGCCGAAATTCAAGGGTTTGCTGTCTGCAGGGTATCATGGACCACTATGACGGGGAGGCGATCTTGTCACGCCGATTGGAGGGAAAGTGAAGAATGTGGAGCGGATCTTCGAAGGGTTAATCTGGAACAGCCGTATTGTTGTTATTTTCGCTGTAATTGCGAGTATCGCGGCCGCACTCGGCATGTTTTATATCGCAACTGTAGATACCGTATATATGCTCGTGCATCTGGTCCATTATGCCGACCCGACGGTGTCCGACGTGGCGCGCAAATCCATGCACGACGCCGCCATTGGGCATGTGGTCGGAATTGTGGACGGCTATCTGCTCGCCACTGTTTTGCTTATTTTCGGTCTCGGCCTTTATGAGCTTTTTATCAGCAAGATCGATCAGGCGGCGGCTTCGGAGTCCTCGTCCAATGTCCTGTTGATTCGCAATCTGGACGACCTCAAGGCCCGTCTGGCGAAAGTGATCTTGATGATCCTGATCGTCAGTTTCTTCGAACGTGTACTGACGATTCCGTTCCACGGCCCGCTGGATCTCCTGTACCTTGCCGCTGGGATCGCCCTCATTGGGCTCGCGTTGTATCTCACGCATGCCAGCGAGGAGCAAAAGGGCAGGACGCAGTAGGCGCCAACACGCTCAATGGTCATCGAGAACTGTCGGCGTCGGCACACCCGCTTTGGGATTACTTGTTCGCCCGGTTGTGGATCAGGTCTTCGACTACGGCCGGATCGGCAAGAGTCGTCGTGTCACCCAGGGAGTCCGTTTCATTCGCCGCTATCTTGCGCAGGATGCGCCGCATGATCTT
Organism: Pseudomonadota bacterium; assembly: GCA_021783175.1. The sequence continues at coordinate 37,122 of JAJXUF010000025.1, read as the reverse complement.
TCCCGACCGCGTCTTGGGCAGACCCGGCGCCCACTGGATAACGTCAGGTGTGGCGATGGCGCCGATCTCGCTGCGCACCAGCATGACCAATTCCTGACGCAGTTGCTCGCTCGGTTCGGTGCCTGCCATGAGCGTTACATAGGCATAAATCCCTTGGCCCTTTATTTCGTGCGGATATCCAACGACTGCTGCCTCAGCCACCGCTTCGTGTAGCACCAGCGCGCTTTCGACCTCGGCTGTTCCAAGACGATGTCCTGCCACGTTGATCACGTCGTCCACGCGACCGGTCACCCAGTAATATCCATCGGCATCGCGCCGCGCGCCATCTCCGGAAAAGTACATCCCCGGGTAGGATTTGAAATAGGTGTCAACAAAGCGCTGGTGGTCACCATAGACGGTACGCATCTGTCCCGGCCATGAACCGGTAATTACCAGATTGCCGCTGGCAGCCCCCTTAATGATTTTGCCATCGGGGTCTACGAGGGCGGGTGCGACTCCAAAAAATGGCCGCGTGGCCGATCCCGGTTTGAGGCGGGTTGCACCGGGAAGCGGGGTAATCAAAATGCCGCCAGTTTCGGTTTGCCACCAGGTATCAACTACTGGGCAGCGCGAATCGCCGACCACATGGTGGTACCACTCCCATGCCTCGGGATTGATTGGCTCGCCCACCGTACCCAGCAGGCGAAGACTTGAGCGGCTTGTCCGTTTGACCGGGTCGTCACCTTCGCGCATTAGCGCGCGGATCGCCGTCGGTGCGGTGTAGAAGATTTTGACCTTGTGCTTGTCCACCACTTCCCAGAAGCGCGAGGCAGACGGATAAGTCGGTATGCCTTCAAACATGAGTGTCATTGCGCCGTTGGCGAGCGGCCCGTAGACGATATACGAGTGTCCGGTCACCCAGCCAACGTCCGCCGTGCACCAGTAGACGTCACCGTCGTGATAGTCGAAAACGTACTTGTGCGTGATCGCGGCAAAAAGCAGGTATCCGCCGGTGGTGTGCAATACCCCTTTGGGTTTTCCGGTGGAGCCGGACGTGTAAAGAATGAATAGCGGATCTTCGGCATCCATTTCTTCGGCAGGACAGTCAGGAGCTTCAGCCGCGGTCACATCGTGGTACCAGACATCGCGATTGTCGTGCCACAAAACCTGTCCACCGCTACGCCTGACCACGACCACGGTATGAACATTCGGGCAGGACATGAGTGCTTTGTCGGTATTGTTTTTTAAAGGCACCCTCTTGCCCCCGCGAATGCCTTCGTCGGCAGTGATGACGACGCGGCAGTCGGAGTCCAAAATGCGGTCTTTCAGTGATTCCGGCGAGAAACCGCCAAAGACGACGGAGTGTACGGCGCCGATGCGGGCGCAGGCGAGCATGGCGTAGGTTGCTTCCGGAATCATCGGCATGTAGATGCACACGCGGTCGCCCTTCTTGACACCCCGAGCTTTGAGCGCGTTGGCCAGGCGACAGACTTCCTCGTACAGATGCCTGTAGGTGATCTTCTTATCGGCCCACGGATCGTCGCCTTCCCAGATGATGGCTACTTGATCAGCGCGCTTGGCGAGATGGCGATCGACGCAGTTATAGCAGGCATTCAACTTCCCGCCTTCGAACCAGCGGATACTCACCTTTTTGAAGTCCCAGTTGGAAACTTTTTTCCACGGCGCGAACCAGGTAAGCATCTCCTTTGCCTGTTCCCCCCAGAAACCGTCCGGATCGCTGATGGAGCGGGCGTACATCTCCTGGTACTGCTTTTCCGTTATAAGGGCGCTCTTGGCGAACGACGCTGGCACATCGTAGATCTTTTCAATTGACATGGTTAAGCACCTCGTTCGATCTGTTCTCACAGCTTGCCGCTGTGGACGCGTCCCAATATTTAACCTCGTCGGTCCATTTTTGGGCAACGCATGCGGCGCCGGCTGTGAAAGAAATTCTTTAGCCCACCCGCAATTCGTCGCAGTTGCGTTGATGGCAAACGCTGCTCCCGAATGCCGGCACAATGGCTCTTCGTCTTTGTTCGGCATCCGCGCCATAGCCATGCAGTGCGCTCTGACGACAAATCCTGACGCCAACAAGTCGCGGGCTCTAATCCGGCCGTGCATTGCATGATACATCCTCGGGGGAGCATCGTGCCCGCCCCGAGGGCACTCGATTTCACTTCATTTTGACATCAACGGCGGGGTGCGCCCACCGGTATGACGTCCTTGCCGAACGTCGCATTTGTTACTAGTGCAAAGCTTGTGTACATGGCGAGCAATCCACAGACGATGCCAAGCCAGCCTCCAGCGGTGTGAAGTGCGCTTTTGCCAAGCAAGGTGCCGAATCCCAGCAGGAAGAATGTAATCCACAGGGTGAGGAAAACCCACCACAGTGCCTTGCTGAGGCGGAAGGTGCCAATCCACATATACAATGTGAACACGCCCCAGCCGATGAGCGCAGCACCAATGGTGCTTCCCGCCTGTGACAAATCGAGCACACCGTGAGATCCGAGCAGCACCAGCAGAGCAAACCACCACCAGAACGCGCCGTAGCTGAGGAATGCGACGGTGCCGAAGGTGTTGCCAGTGCGGAATTCCAATACACCCGCGATCATTTGAATGAGACCGCCATAGGATAGTGCCAATGGCAAGACTACCTGTTCACCTCCAGGTGGCAAGACGCCAGCATTGACGAGACTCAGTATTACGGTTGTCAAGCCGAAACCGACAAGACCGAGTGGTGCAGGGTTCGCTAATTTTGACGCTTCTGCGGCCATGGGATAGTCTCCCGATTGTTGTTAGGGTGAGATCAGACGATATGCGCATGAAGTGTTGTTCGCAAGTGGTTCCGGTCAAGCGCTTGTGAATTTGGTCGTATACCGATATTCGTGCATAAGCAGCTACTAATTTTAGCGGAACCGCTTGCACGAATTGCATCACTTTCCCGATGCAAATTTGGCATTGAGAACCGTAGTCAGTTTGGTCAGGAGATCCTGATGATTGAAATCCGTGCTGCAAAGACTCGCGGTCACGCGAATCACGGCTGGCTCGATAGCTACCATACATTCTCCTTTGCTGACTATCATGATCCGGACCACATTAACTTCGGTCATCTGCGAGTCATAAACGAAGACCGCGTGCAGCCGGGCACTGGTTTCCCGACTCACGGCCACAGCAATATGGAAATCGTTACTTACGTCTTGGAAGGCGAGCTCGAACACAAGGACAGCATGGGTAATGGTTCTATAATCCATCCGGGCGACGTGCAGCGCATGTCGGCTGGAACGGGTGTGCGCCACAGTGAGTTCAACGCATCTGCGAGTGCAGTGGTGCATTTTCTACAGATATGGATTCTGCCGAACGCCACGGGTCTCGTGCCGAGTTATGAGCAGCGCCACTTCGAGTCCCGTGAGCTGGATGGAAAATTGCGTTTGATTGTATCGTCTGACGGGCATGACGGCTCCCTGGTCGTGCACCAGGACATGTCTCTTTATGCCGGGCGCTTGACCGGGGATCAGCTCGTGCGTTACAAGATTGCGCCGGGTAGGCGGGTTTATGTGCAGATGGCTCGCGGAAGTGTGCGGCTCAACGGATTGCACCTGACGCCAGGCGATGGCGCCAGAGTTACGTCTGAGGGCGATCTGAGTTTCGACGGCGGTGACAGTGGCGAATTTCTCTTGTTTGATCTTGCATGACCTGCGCCAGGCTGCGAAGCCCAGCGGCCGCGTTACCGTAGTCGACGCCTGTATTACCAAATCCAGTCGACGGGAGCAGCCTGGCGCTTACAGCGGAGCACAAGACAATCACGTCTTCTAGTTGTCGACGTCGCCTGGATGCCTGTACGCCCACGCCGGGACGGGTGCTGCGGCACGCGGCACGATCCGCGCCTGCCAGTGTGAGATAGCCCACTGCCACAAGGCGTCGAGACCACTGCTGTGCAACTCCAATGGCGGCTGCTGGCCGAGAAACGCCAGCGCCTGGTGCAAAACGGGTACGGGTGTGTTTGTATCCAGTGCGGACGCCAGCGTCTGCTTGCTCAGCTTTTCCCCGAAACCGTTTATTGCAACCGGCACATGTGCGTAACGCGGGGTAGGCAGGCCCAGTAGCTGCTGGAGATGTATTTGGCGGGGTGTGGAATGCAGCAGGTCGGCACCGCGAACCACCTCAGTTATTTTCTGCGCGGCGTCGTCCACGACGACGGCAAGCTGGTATGCATATAGTCCGTCCGACCGACGCACGACGAAATCGCCGATTTGCTGCTGCAGCTGCCAGCGCAGTTCTCCCTGGATGAGGTCGATTATCACGATTTCAGCATTGTCGGTGCGTACACGTAGCGCATGCGCTGTGCGCGAAGCGACCGAAGTTTTTCGGCAGGTCCCTGGATAGACTGGTCCGTCGATACCGCGCACGCTGGAATCGGCGATTTCGGCGCGTGTGCAGCTGCACGGGTAGAGTGCGTCCTGGTGCGCAAGCTGATCCAGCACGTCGCGATATTGCGCCTGATGTCGGCTTTGGTAGATGACAGGTCCATCCCAGAAAAGACCGAAAGCTTCGAGTGTGCGCAGGATTTCGTCAGCAGCACCGGGAAGCGCCCGCGGTGGATCAAGATCTTCAATGCGTACTACCCATTCTCCGCCGCGGCTGCGGGCCTGCAGAAAACTCGCAACCGCCGCCACCAGCGAACCGAAGTGCAGCGCCCCGCTGGGCGAGGGCGCAAATCGCCCGCGATACGGCAACGCCGAGGCCCGGTCGGTCATTTCATGGCGTGCCGTTTCTTTACCCAATGCAGATCATGGTTTGTCGATGTTGCCCTGGATTGCGGCTTGTTCCACCAGACGTTCGAACTTTTCCGCGCTCATGAGACCGCGCTCGGCAACTATGTCGCGTACCGGCCGGCGGCTGCGTTCGGATTCCTTTGCAACCTCCGCCGCAGCGGCATAGCCGATGGCGGTGTTGAGCAAAGTGGCGAGTCCTACGCTGTTATGCGCATAGTCACGACAACGGGCACGGTCGGCGGTAAGACCTTTAAGATTGAGAGTGGTTGCGGCCTGCACGGCGTTAGTAAGCCAATCCATTGCATCGAGCAGTGCCGAAGCCAGGGCCGGCATCATCACGTTGAGTTCGAGCTGTCCGGCCTGAACCATCATGGCGACTGCGCAGTCCTGGCCAAGAACCTGGTAGCAAACCTGATTGAGCATCTCGAACATCACCGGATTGACTTTACCTGGCATGATGCTTGAGCCGGGCTGTACCGGCGGCAGCACAATTTCGGCGAATCCGGTACGCGGTCCGGAGGCGAGGAGCCGCATGTCGTTGCTGATACGAGTAAGCTCGAGGGTCAATGCACGAATAGCGTTGGACAATTGCATCAAATCGCCCATCGATTGCATCTGGGCACTCAAATCGTCGGCCTGGCGAATCGGCTCGTGCGTCAATTCTGCGAGCTCGCCAGCCACACGCTTCACATAACCGGGACTGGTATTCAATCCGGTCCCTACCGCAGATCCGCCAAGCCCGATTTCGCACAGCGCTGCTCGGGTGGCGAGGAGTGCCTTGGCACCGCGGCGCAGGGTCCAAGCGTAGGCACTGAATTCCCGTCCCAACGTTGTCGGAACGGCGTCCTGCAGATGGGTGCGACCGCTCTTGATCGTGGTCGTCTCCTGCTTGGCGAGGCGTTCGTATTCCTCGGCCATCGTCTCGATTGCCGCTTTCAGGCGCGGAAGTTTGGCGAGTGCCGCCAGGCGGATCGCAGTAGGTATCGTGTCGTTTGTGCTTTGCCCCATATTGACGTGGTCATTGGGGTTGATTGGTTTGTATTCCCCCTTTTTTCCGCCCAGCGCAACGTTAGCAAGATTCGCGATGACCTCATTGGTGTTCATGTTGTGGCTCGTGCCCGCGCCCGCCTGGAAGCGGTCGACCACGAATTGCTCATGGTAGCTGCCGTTAATGATTGCTTTTGCGGCGTCCTGAATCGCTTGCGCCCGCTTTTCGTCCAGCCAGCCCGCGGCCAGATTTGCGCGTGCTGCCGCATACTTGATGCGCGCATGCGCAATGATGAAGTCGCGGTCTGCACGGCGTCCGGAAATCGGAAAATTGCCAACGGCGCGTGCAGTCTGCACGCCGTACCACGCATCAGCGGGCACTGGAAACTCCCCGAGACTGTCTTTTTCCATTCGAATGTTCGTCGTCATACGGACTCCTGGGCAGGCGATTGACGGGATGCATGAATTATGTGGTGATCCCTTGGGCGCGGATTATATCCCAGCGCCGGGATGCTTGGGCTGGAGGCAGTTCGTCGGAGCAAGGCATGTCATGTAGGTGCACCACTGGTGCAGTCCGGTCCTCTGTCCGCAGTATACTGGAGTCCGGCGCACACCGCGGACTGGTACTCGTCGCGACGACAACACGCCTGGTGGCGCCGCCTCTGTTGAGTCCATCCGTTAAGCGTTCGTTCGCCGGGGCGGCAGGCAACGGTCGCATTGTCCGAAGCAGCTTGCTGCCATGGGGTTGAGTCATGACGATGTCGTGTTGCGCAAAGTTTGTCGTCTCAGGGCGCGTCCAGGGAGTATTTTTCCGGATGGCCACGCAACATGAGGCGCATAAGCTCGGCGTCAGCGGATGGGTGCGCAACAGAGAAGATGGAGGCGTGGAGCTTGTTGCCTGCGGGTCGTCCGATGCCGTGGCGCAGCTGGAAATTTGGCTCCGCCGGGGTCCGCCCAATGCCCGAGTTGCGGCTGTCGTGCGTGAAGTTGCCGAAGATCAGGGTTTTAGCGGGTTCAGCATTCGCTACTGATGTCGTTGCTTCGTGGCTCAATGCCTATTGTGGCCGCCAGTTGGTCTGAAAAGCCTCGTAGACGCGGGCAGGGTATTGGTAGCTGCCCGGACTACCATTGTAGAGGGCGAGGGCGCGGGGCAAATTGCCGTTTTCCTGTGCAAGATAGTACTTGAGGATGGTGCAGCCATAACGCAGGTTAGTTTGCACACGAAATAGATTATCGCCCGGCTTGCCAATTTCCTTCAGCCAGAAGGGCATCACCTGCATCAGGCCGCGTGCATCGGAAACCGAGATGGCATAAGGATTGAAATTGCTTTCTACTTGGATGAGGGACAGCACCAGCTCAGGTTTAAGTCCGGCGCGAATCGCTTCGTAGTGTACGTTCTCCAGCAGCTTGATGCGGAAGGCGTCATCGGGAATGCGCGACTTTAGCCGCTGCGACATGTCCATGAGCCAGACTTCCGCGTCAAAGCGGTCGTGGAAGCTGTCTTTATCGTTGGCCGCCTTGCGCAGCAACTCGCGCAATACCGGATCCACGGCCGGAGTCTTGTTGGCGCAAAATCCTGATGGCATCCATAACAGCAATACAAGCGCGCTGCACAGTGCCGGAATCAAGCTGGTATGCCGAAACACGCAGGGTTTCCTTTTTATTCATTAATCCAGAGGAGTTTCTCTCCCAGCATAGCTCGCATCCGTGCGCTTGCCAGCCCCTGGGGAGGGTCAGCCGTGCGTTCTTCCGCAACAAAGCCGGGGTGGCGAGCTGCGGACGTCGAGAGTTGCAGAACTCGTGGCTACGCACGGCAAGATCGGAATGAACCCCCTAACAGCCTGCGGCGCGCCAGCGTGGTGCGGCGGAGCCAGCGGATCCTGATCCCGGTGATCCTGTCGTGATGTCGAGATTTTTCGCGAAGCTTGTTGCCTGGATAGCGACGAGGGCACGCCCGTGGATCGGCGCGTTAACGGCATCATTTTCGCAAAAGCACACTCCAACCCCCTGATTTTGCCAGTCGCGGGTCAATGCGAGGAATTATTTCTTATGAAACAAGCGTTTCTTGGGAGTTTTGCCGCCGGTGTGGCCGATCCCTGCAGGCCGAACAAGGGCGAACTGGTGACGGACAGGATGCCGGTCACGCTACACCCCCATGTGACTGCGTGGGTTGAATGCCATCTCCTGGCGCATTTTCTCGTAAAATTCCCGGGCCGAGGCGGTATTGGCCGGAGGCACTACGATTTGCAGTACGACATATTGGTCCCCGGGGGTTTTCCCTCCGAGACCGCGCCCCTTCAGCCTGAGTTTCTGCCCGGCTTGCGACCCCGGGGGAATCTTGACGTCTACTCTCCCGCCCAGCGTGGGCACCGTAAGCCGCGCGCCGAGTGCAGCCTCCCAGGGTGCGAGCGGCAGGTCGAGATGGATATCGCGCCCCTCGGCGTGAAAAAAGGGGTGTGGTTGAAGATCGATCTCAAGGTAGAGGTCGCCGTTGACTCCACCGCCAATTGCCGGAGAGCCTTGGCCGCTCAGGCGTATTTGCTGTCCCTGGGTTACCCCGGCGGGGATCTTTACCTGCAGTGTACGTTTGTGCGTGATCACGTTCCCACGGCTGTCGAACTGTGGCACTGCAAGCTCGATTACCCGCGTCGCGCCGTGGTAGGCATCCTCAATACTGATCAGAATTTTGGCATGCTCATCTTGCCCATGTGGCCGCGCGCCGGCGCCGCCCCCGGCAGCGCGAAATCCGTGGCCAAAAAGTGATTCGAAGAAATCACTGAATTGTTCCGGTGATACCCCCGCGTGCGCGGAGCGACGAGACTCGAATCCGTCGCTACTCCAGCCCGACGGGGGCGTGAATTCCTGCCCGGACTGCCAGGCGGAACCGAGACGATCGTAGGCGGTCCGTTTTTCCGGATCTTTCAGGACTTCGTAAGCTTCGCCCAGTTCTTTGAAGCGCGCTTCGGCGTTGGGCTCTTTGCTTACATCCGGATGGTATTTGCGCGCTAGCTTTCGATAGGCACGTTTGACGTCATCCTGCGTGGCGTCCCGCGCAATCCCCATGATCTTGTAATAGTCCTTGTATTGCATTCGGGTTCCTGCGATTCCGTGAGCGTGATTTTTCCTTTTAATGCGGGTGCTTGTGCGCCGCTTCAAGGCGTTGGCTAAATGCGCTGCTGGAATGGCCCCGGTGTCCGGGAGCCGAATCCCGGGCCGCAAAGGTGCTGCCACCAAGTTAAAAAAACGCGTCTGGCCAAACCCCGCGGATGGATCGCAAAGTCCGGGTCCGGCCGAAACAAGAACGGCGATCCTCCAAGGATCGCCGTTCTTCGTATTGCAATAGGGTTGGGCGGTTATTTCGGCATGTGGTAGCGAAGAACATGCAACCCCTTCTGGCTCGAAAAATAGGCGGCAATGTCCTCCATGTCCTGGAGCGACAGGCTAGCCGCGAAACCGTTCATGATCGCGTTCTTGCGCGCGCCCGACTTGTAATCTGTCAGGGCGTGCACGATGTAATCCGGATACTGGCCAGCCAGGCGTGGAAAGTCGGGGTTGCTGCTGTTGCCGTCAACTCCGTGACAGCTTTGGCATACAGCCGATTTCACCTTGCCGGCCGCCGCACTGCCGCCAGCAGACGCGTTGAGGGAGGTCAGGGCGAGCGCGCCCATCACCGTCATTACGATCGCTTTCTTCATGATTCTACCCTCAGTCGATTAATTGCTGGATTGGTCTTTCTGACTGGCAAAAAACGCGGCGATGTCTTCCATATCCTGATCGCTCAACGTGGCAGCATTCGCGTGCATTGTAGGATTGGGGCGCGCTTTGGCCTTATATTCCTTGAGCGCGTTGACGATATAGGCCGCATGCTGTCCGCCGAGCTTGGGGACGGTGACGTTCGGGTACGCGTAACGGTAGCCCGGAACGGCGTGGCAACCGGCGCAGTGATAGGCTTTGTCGTGACCGGCTGCCGGGTCACCGGCGGCTAGCGCCATCGAGGCGGCGCAAAGTAAACTGCAGGCCAATAGGCTGGTTAGGTATCTTTTCAACATTCTACAGTGCTCCTGGCTGGTTAAGGATAGGTTTGCCTATCGTGTTTATTATCGGTGGCCTCATTGATTTATATTATTTATTTATGCGTAATTGCCCGGTTAAACGTCCCGCAGACCCGGTGTGCGGGTGCCAATTGCCGGTCTGACCGGGGTGGCATCTTAGCAAGGGAACTACGCCTCTGGAAGCGCTCTAAATCGGTTTCCCCGATGGCCAGACGGTGTTGGTCAGCGTGAGCGGGCTAAATGGCCCATTTCCGAGCCAGATGGCTGTAGGTCAGCGTCGCGCATTCCGGTCTGGGCGTTGACTCTGGCAGGTTAGACCCCATCACAGCGCTAGATCGGATATTTCGGGCAGCAGGTGGTCATGGTAAACGTTACTAGCAAACACACCGGATTCAGCAGCAAAGACGCCATAGAGCTAGATAGCTGGCTCGACAGCCTGCGCGCCAATTTCAACCCGGACGAGCTGGAATTCATACGGCGTGCCGCTGTGCTGGCTCAGACCGTACAGGTCGGACAGACGTCTATTTCCGGCGAGCCCTATTTTCACCACGCCTTGGCTGTTGCCCGGGTTCTGAGTGACCTGCACCTGGATCGAGAGACTATTGCCGCGGCGATACTGCATAGTGCCGTCGCTGATGGTCTGCTCGAGCTGCAGGCCATCGAAAAAGATTTCGGTCGGCGGGTTGCCCTGTTGGTTGACGGCGTCGGCAAGATGGATGTGATCCAGGAATTCCGCGGTCCGACAGCCGGCGGCCGGCGGGAGCACGCCCAGGCTGAAAGCCTGAGAAAGATGCTGCTTGCCATGGCGGAAGACGTAAGTGTCGTCCTGATCAAGCTCGCCGATCGGTTGCAGAGCATGCGTTCGCTCAGCTCATTGACGGAAGACAGGCAGCGGCGCATCGCGCGCGAAACAATGGACATTTTTGCGCCGCTCGCCAATCGCCTCGGGATCTGGCAACTCAAGTGGGAGCTGGAGGACCTGGCATTCCGCTATCTGGAGCCGGAAGCCTACAGGCAGATAGCCGTCTGGCTTGCCGAACGCAGAGTGGATCGGGAGCAGTACATTGCCCGATTTGTCGAGGCACTGGGGGCGGAGCTGGAGCGTTCGGATATCGATGCCCAGGTTACGGGTAGGCCGAAGCATATCTACGGCATCTGGCGCAAAATGCAGCGCAAGGGCAAGGACTTCAGCCAGATATTCGACGTGCGTGCCGTCAGGGTGCTGGTGCGCGAGGTCCGCGATTGTTACGCCGCACTTGGCGTGGTGCATTCTCTCTGGCGTCATATCCCCGGAGAGTTCGACGACTATATCGCTACACCCAAGGAGAACAACTACCGCTCGATCCATACGGCTGTTGTCGGTCCTGAGGGAAAGACGGTAGAGGTTCAGTTACGCACCCATGACATGCATCAGCAGTCCGAACTTGGCGTGGCGGCGCACTGGCGTTACAAGGAAGGCGTCAAGCCCGACACCGGATTCGATCGCAAGATTTTGTGGTTGCGCCAGTTGCTGGAGTGGAAGGACGAGATCGCTGAAGCAAGCGATTTCGTCGATCAGTTCAAGTCCGAGGTATTTGTCGAACGGGTATATGTCTTTACGCCCAAGGGAAACATCGTCGATCTGCAACATGGATCGACGCCGCTTGATTTCGCCTACCATATCCATACCGATATCGGCCATCGCTGCCGCGGTGCCAAGGTAAACGGACGCATTGTGCCGTTGACACATGTGCTCAAAACCGGCGAGCAGGTGGAAGTATTGACGGTCAAGGAGGGTGGGCCGAGTCGCGATTGGCTGAGTCCGCACCTTGGCTATTTGCATACCTCCAAGGCGCGCGCCAAGGTCCAGCACTGGTTCAAGCAGCAAAATTACGAAAGCAGCGTTTCTGCTGGACGCACAGGTCTGGAGCGCGAGCTTCAGCGTCTCGGACTGGCTGATGTCAATTATGAGCACCTCATGCGCGACTTGGGTTTCAGCAAGGTCGAGGACTTTCTGGCGGCGATCGGGCGCGGCGACGTGCGGCCGGCGCAAATCGTTGCTTCGCTGCGCGAACTGGCCGAGCTTGGCGCGGCGAGTACCGTCCACCCGACCCAGCGCCAGCCAGCGCCTGTCCAATCCAAGCAGGGCGTAACCATACAGGGAGTCGGTAACCTGCTGACGCGCATGGGACGTTGTTGCAATCCGGTTCCCGGCGATTCCATTGTCGGTTTCATCACGCGTGGCCAGGGTATCACGGTACATCGCAGTGACTGCCCAAATGCCCTGCGACATCATGGTGAGCACGATGAGCGTCTGATAGAGGTCGGCTGGGGCGAGAACACAGGCAGCACCTATCCAGTCGAAATAGAAATCGTCGCCTACGAGCGACCCGGACTGTTGCGCGACATTACTTCGCTGCTTGCCAATCAGCATATCAATGTCATTGCGCTTAACACCGTTTCCGATAAGCAGCAACACATCACGCACATGAATCTGACACTGGAGATCGCCAATATCGATAGCCTGAGCCAGGTTCTTGCGCAGATCGATCAGTTGCCGAACATCACCGAAGTGCGTCGGCGCACGCATTGACGCGTTGATCTGACCGGCACGCAGCCGTTGCATCTGGATGTGACGGTGTTAGCTGTCATGGCTAGTTCATCAGCATTCGCTTAAATATGCGCAAAGCCACGCCGTCATTTGCGTTCTCTTGCGAAGAAACCTGCGCTCCTGTTGATCCAAAGCGTGGCTGGCAGGAATCTTGCAAAGAAACAAATTAAGCATTCGCAGGTAGTCTCCCAGACGCTGACATTCATGAGTTGCCGGACCTGGGCGAACCGGGACGGCGATTTTGCTCGGCACTGCTGTACGCGCAAAAAGAAAAAGAATAGAGGTGCGATATGTCGGATTCGCTGAAATGCGCCCTGTGCGGGGTCGCTTTCGGGCTATGTTTCCCGCTCGGGTCGGTGATTTTCCTGTGGGCAAGCGGCGCGTTATCGATGCCGCACGGATTGCTTGCGGCAATTGTGCAAAGTCACAGCCAAGAGCGGCTGCTGTACGTCATCGATACCGCTCCGCTGTTTCTTGGTCTTTTTGCCGGATACGCCGGAAAGCAGAAAAGTGCAGTTCGGCGCTTCACCGCAGGATTGGAACAGGAAGTGGCCCAAAAGACCGAGTCCTTGCGGCGCGCTTTGGCCGACGCGCAAAAGGCAAACGAAAAAGTTATCCATCTGGCCGAGCACGATGCGCTTACCGGCCTGCTCAACCGGAGACGTTTTCAAGCTGAAATCGATCGCTGGGCCGGACATGTCGCGCGCTACAAGCGCGAGGTAACCCTCATGTTTGTTGATCTGGATAAATTCAAGCACATCAATGACACCTTCGGACACGCCGCCGGTGACAGCTTTCTGATTGCCGCTGCAGAGGTGCTGCAGAGAGGCCGTCGTTCTGTCGACTACATCGCGCGCTGGGGCGGAGATGAATTTGCCGTGCTCCTGCCCGAAGCATCCGCCGATGTCGCGGCTGAGGTCGCCAACAAACTTCTCGGCATCTTCAGCAATACCAAGGTTTCCGTTTGCGGACAGGAGATGCCGATTTCCGCCAGCATCGGTATTGCTGTCATGCCACAGCATACGCGCCATGCCGACGAACTGCTGATGTTCGCCGACGCGGCCATGTATGAGGCCAAGCAGTCCGGACGCGGCTGCTGGCGCATGTATTCCGCATCAGGTTACGAAGTGGAGCACATACAGGAAAAGGTCCACTGGGAAGACCGCATTCGCCGTGCGCTCGAGGCCGACCAGTTTGTGCTGCTTTATCAGCCACTGCTAAATCTCGGCAACGGCAAAACGCATCACTACGAGGCGCTATTGCGGATGGAGGATCGCAATGGAAAATTAATCACTCCCGGGATGTTTCTCGAGAGTGCCGAGCTGTTTGATCTCAGCATTCCGATAGACCGCATGGTCGTGCGCAAGATCGCGAACAAGCTGTCCGCCTTGAGCGAACACGAGCCGGAAATCAGCCTTTCAATGAACCTGGCGCGCAAATCCCTCACGGATCCGGTTTTCCTGGACAATCTTGGCAAAATAGCGCAAGAAACCGGCATTAAGCCCGAGCGGCTTGGTTTCGAAATCCAAGAGCGAATGGCACTGGAGAATCTCGGTTGCACCCAATCCCTGGCAGCCGAACTAAAGCGCGCGGGTCATCCGCTCATATTGGATGATTTTGGCGGTGGTTTTGCCTCACAGCGTTGTCTCGAGCAGTTGTCGCCCACAAGTGTCAAGGTGCAAGGCAGCTTGCTGCGTAATCTCCTGAACGATCCGCATGCGCGTCGCCGCCTGAGGGATCTGACGGCCATGGTTCATAAACTCGGAATTGATATTACCGCCAAATTCGTCGAGGACCGGGGAATCATGAATATTCTTGCGGACCTGGGGGTTGATTACGCGCAGGGCTTCGCCGTCGGTAAGCCGATCGAGGTGATTGAGCAGGCCGCCTTGAGACAATTAAGAATTGCCTAGGTATTGTTTGCTTTTGGTTGGCCTTCTGCGATGCCGGTCGTGCGATTCTGCCCGGGAGATTGTCTGCCGAGTGTTGGCTGCCGATCCGCGCGTCTGCAAGCAACCCGTGTTTCATGCCAAAGCGGCGTGTTTAGCAAAAATCCGGATAAATAGACTGGTTACTGCTTGTGACCGGTTAGCGTTCACCGTCGCCGGGTACTAGAATAAATCGGCAACGGTATCGAGCGATAGGCACGTGGCACATTTAGATTGGGCAAGTGGTGGTCTGACTTCCGCCATCGGATTCAGTATTCCGACGCAGGCAGATATATTGTGGGGGGCTCTGATATCCGTAGTTCTGGTTGCTATAGCCGGCTATATCCGACATCTTTTCAATAGGCTGCGAAGCAGCGAACTCACCGTGGAAAATCTCAAGGCCGGCTGGAACGAGGCTCTTGATTTCGCGGAAGACGCTTTCTTTCTCGTTGATCTCGACGACAAACTGGTACGGGGAAACCGGGCCTTTTATCGTTTTATCGACCGCGAGCCGGCCAATGCTATCGGGCAGGACATGATGGTCCTGATTCATGGCAAATACGAGAAAGATATTTGTCCAGTTTGCCTGGCGCGCCAAGAGCGGCGCGACGCGCTGATCGTCAAGGAAGCAGATGATCCGGTCAATCGGCTGCATCGGCCCATCGAGATCATCGTCAGGATTATCCGCAACCAAAACGGTTTGCCAGTTGGAGTTCTTCAAGTAATTCGCGATCTGACTCGCGATCGCCAGGCGCAAGACGCAATGCGCGAAAGTGAGGAGCGGTTTCGCCGTCTGTCCGAAGCCGCATTTGAAGGAATATTCATCCATGATAGGGGAACCATTGTGGATGCGAATCAGACCATTGCTTCGATGTCAGGCTGGAGTATAGAAGAGCTGCTTGGGGGAAGCCTGCTCAAGCTGGTGGACGTGGCTTCACAAGGTCTCATAACTGCGAGGTTGGCCAACCCGTCCAGCGAGCCGCTCGAGATAATGGCAAGACGCAAGGATGGCAGCACATTCGCAGCTGAAGTCAGGGGTCGCGCCGTCATGTTTGACGATCGCGCGATGCGAGTTGTAGCGGTGCGCGACATGACCGAGCTGCGCCGCGCCCAGCAGGAGCTGTCTGAGGAAAAAGAACGCCTTCAGGTGACACTGGAGTCGATTGGCGAAGCAGTGATTACGGCGGACGTGGATGGGCGCATACGCTACATTAATCCCGTGGCGGAAAAGCTCACCGGCTGGTCGACCGAGGAAGCCTTCGGACAGACTGTGGACGCCGTTTTCCGGATTGCCGATGAAGTGACCGGAAAATTGCTCCCCAATCCGGTGACGTCTTCCCTATTGCGGGAAAATGCACCAATCGGCCAGACGGAATGCGTTTTGTTTCAACGTCATCATGGCGAATTCACCATAGAATTCTCGATCGCGCCGATTCACGGGCGCGACGGCACGGCGGCAGGTGCTGTGATTGCTTTCCGGGATGTCACCAAGATGCGCAGCATGGCGCGCCAGTTGACCTACCAGGCGAGCCACGACGTGCTAACAGGGCTCATTAATCGACGGGAGTTTGAGACACGTCTCGTGCAGGCGCTTGGCACGGCTGTGTCGGAAGGCGGTAAGCATGCTTTGTGTTACCTGGATCTTGACCAGTTCAAGCTTGTTAATGATACCTGTGGTCATATCGCCGGGGACCAGTTGCTCAAACAGGTTGCCGCCCTGCTTAAGAGCAGGTTGCGAGGCAGTGACGTCCTGGCCCGCCTTGGGGGAGACGAGTTTGGCGTGCTTCTCGAAGGATGTCCCATCGACAAGGCGCGGGAAATAGCTGAGTCGATGCGCCATGTGATCGGCGATTTTCGTTTCATATGGCATAACAACGCGTTCAACGTCAGCGTCAGCATAGGCCTTGTGCCGGTAACGGCCGAGAGCGGTGGCATGATCGAGGTGTTGAGTACTGCCGACGCCGCTTGTTATGTTGCCAAGGATATGGGTCGCAACCGCCTGCACGTTTATCAACCAGATGACGCCGCATTAGCCAAGCATCATGGAGAAATGGAGTGGGCGCAGCGTGTCGCGCGGGCAGTGGAGGACGGTCGTTTAGTCCTGCATGGACAGCAGATCGGGTCACTTGGCCAGTTTGATTCGCCGGTTGCCCGCTATGAGGTGCTATTGAGGATGCTCGACGATTCGGGTCAGCTTGTCTTGCCATCGACCTTCATTCCGGCAGCCGAACGTTACAACGTCATGCCGGCCGTGGACCGATGGGTCATTCGCACCGCGCTTGGGATTGCGGCTTCGAACCCTTTTGCGCCAGACGGGCGTCAGCTCGCTCTATCGATAAATATTTCTGGCATGTCCCTCAATGATGAACAGTTCCTTGATTTCGTTATGCGAGAAATTGCCAAATCAGGCGTAGCGCCAGACAGGTTGTGCTTCGAGATTACCGAGACTGCCGCAATTGCCAATTTCGCAATTGCCCAAAGATTTGTGTCGCTGCTCAAGGAATCAGGTTGTGCGTTCGCTTTGGATGATTTCGGCAGCGGCCTGAGTTCATTTTCGTATCTTAAGAACCTGCATGTCGATTATCTCAAGATCGACAGCAGTTTTGTGCGTGACATGGCGCGCGATCCCATAGATTACGCCATGGTTGAATCAATAAATCAGCTTGGTCATGTAATGGGCATTCAGACGGTTGCCGAATACGCCGAAGATGATGAGATACTGGAAAAACTGCGAGCCATAGGGGTCGATTATGCACAAGGATTTGCCGTGGCTCCGCCCGCGCCTTTAATTGAATTGCTGGCGCCGGGAATTCGCGATGTGGTGAACTGAAGTGCGGAGCTAACTCTCATGCGGACCTTCTAGTGTTTGGTGCCGGAATCAAAAAAGGCGCACGAGGTAAATTAATTGGACCGGTTAGCGCATGTTCAGCGGCCGATCAGCTGAAACGACCAGGATCGCAAGAGGAGTTTGATTTCCCCCGGAATATCGAGTCGCGCCATTGACGCTTGCGGCGTGGGCGTGCAGACCTCATGAAAGCGCTGTAATCCGCGGACTCACCGCCAACAGCCTGCAACGGCCTTGCCGCACGCGGTCGACAAATTTGCACGATCGCATACTGTGCGGATCAAAAAGATTTCTCAACATCCTGCGATGCCATGCGAGGGCGGGTCGTGACGCGAACAGCAAAGAAGGGTAAGAAGAAGAGTCGTAAATCAGCAATACCGCAACGCATTCGCAGCAGTGTGACTGGCGCCGGTCACCGTATGGACAAAAAACTCGATTCGCCAGGCGATTGGCGCGCCGACATCTTGTCGGAAATTCGCCGCCTGATTCATGAGGCAGTTCCGAACATTATCGAAGAGCGCAAGTGGGTCAAGCGCAGCAACCCATTGGGTGTGCCAGTCTGGTCTTGCGGCGGCATCGTGTGCACGGGAGAAACCTATAAAGCGGTTGTTAAGCTTACCTTCGCGCGTGGCGCTTTCTTGAATGATCCGCATGGTCTGTTTAATGCCAGCCTGGAGGGAAGCGCGCGGCGTGCAATCGACATTCGCGAGGGGGAATTGCCGAATGCCGCCGCTTTGAAACGCCTGATTCAGGCCGCGGTGGCGGAGAATCAGCGCCCAAGAAGCAAGAAGTTATCTTGATATCTGGCCAGATAATCTGCCATGCACGAATTTTCTGTCGGCACTGGCTTGATTCCACTGCACCAAGCCAAGTCCTGATGCCGTAACTTGAGATTCGTGCCCAGCGCCTAGTTGGGCGGGGACTTAACTGCCTTTTCGCCAAATCCAGTTCGCGCTATCGATAGACTAGGGACGCCCGCCGCCCCCTGGGCCCATCATCCCTCCGCCGGAACCAGGACCCATTCCGCCTCCCGGACCCATGGGGCCACCACGCATCGGCGGTTCATCCGGCATTTTTACCCCTCGCTCTCTTGCGCGTTCCTGCATTTCGCGGTGATGTTGCAGACGAAACTGTTCGCGTTCTCGTGCGGTCCTGAGGCGGCGCATGTGCGCCCGATACTCGGAGCGCTCAGCCGGTGTCATCAGTTGATATCCGTAGATCTGATCGCGATCCCGTGTCTGCAGTTGGTCGCGATCTTGTGTTCGAAGTTGGTCACGATCTTGTGTCTGAAGCTGGTCACGATCCTGTGTCTGAAGCTGGTCACGGGTTTTCAGCTGATCCTGATCAGCCGCTATTGCCGCGGTGTTCGCGGTTAATAGTAGCGCGCCGCTTAGTACGCCGTAAATCAGATAGCGATTCATTTGAGTCTCCTTTTCGCATTGTTGTCATGATCAAGTGTCGATTCCTTATTTAACAAATCATGGCAACAATGACCTTGACATCAGTCAAAATAACCGCTCACTCTCTCTTAGGATCTGGAGGCCAAAGTTGCGCCGCACCGCGCACGCCGGAACTGTCGCCATGGACATTAGGCACAAGTAGCGTGCGCATTTCATCGTTGAAGATATGCCTGGCGATTTCCGCCCGACCTTCGTCATAAAGTCGTTTGATGTTCGAAAGACCGCCGCCTAGAACCACAACATCTGGATCAAGAATATTTATTACGCTGGCAAGTGCGCGTCCGAAGCGTCGCAGATAGCGCTGTAGCGCGATCTCGGAGAGTTTATCGCCGGCCTGCGCACGTCTTACAATTTCGCGCGCATCGATTTCAATGCGTGGCGCGAGATCCGCTTCAAGTACGTTTTTCCCGTTGTCGGCATCGATCTGTCCGGCGGAAGACGGCGCTGTCATCAAATCGGGCTTTGGGCCGCCGTCGGTTGCGGCAGCCGGTCCTATTGCCGCGTAATCGCGTTCCAGACCAGGCCCGGAAATCAGCGTTTCAACGCAGCCGCGGCGACCGCAGTAGCACTGGGGTCCATCAGCTTCGAGAGGATTATGACCCCACTCGCCGGCAATGTGCTGGCATCCTTCGAGCAATTGGCCATGAACCACGATCCCTCCGCCGACGCCAGTGCCGAGAATGACACCGAATACCACCGCGTAGCCGCGTCCTGCACCGTCTGTCGCCTCGCTAAGCGCAAAGCAGTTCGCGTCATTGGCGATACGAACTCGGCGATCAAGCAGTGATTCCAAGTCGGTAAGAATGGGCTGGCCATTGAGGCATACGGTATTCGAATTTTTAAGCAAGCCGGTGCGTGTAGATAGGGAACCCGGTGTGCCAATTCCAACCGGGCAGACCAAACCCGCGCGCTTTTCAAGATCGTCAACCAGGTCTTTAACATTCTGCAGAATGGCGCGATATCCTTGTCGTTGCGGCGTATCGCGACGCACGCGCGCCAGTAGGTTGCTGTTCTTGTCCATCAGCACGCCTTCGGTTTTGGTGCCACCAAGATCGATGCCGATGCGTAACGAGGTAGGAGAAAATTTGGACATAGGCAGGCTCTTCAGTTCGATTGCATCCCAGTTGCGAAAAGCCAGTTGGACCGCCAGTATCGATGGCGCCTACGAATATGGAAGGTCAAGCATGTCGCGGCGCGCGGCCAACCCGGGCAATCAGGGCGGGTTTTATCTTTAGCGCAGTCCTTGAATCCAGCGGCTGTATAGGACATCGGCTATCTTGTGGAGCAATCCGATGCGATGTTCAAGATTTTCCGTCATCTGCTCCAGACTCTGTATGGTAGCCGAGGGCGTAGCAATTTCATCTTTACCGATTCTTGCCCAGTCTTTCACCATCTTCTCAAGCATTTCCACATGACACTGGAGGCCGACGGCCTTGCCCATTACAAAGCCCTGGTTAGCGCAAGCCTGGCTGGCGAGAATACGGGTGGCGCCCTGCGGGATGGTGAAAGTCTCACCGTGCCAATGGAACACTTCCAGTTCTGGCGCCAGACCGTCAAGCCAGTCGCTCGTCGCGGCATTTTGACATTGTTGCACGGGGAGCCAACCGATTTCGCGTACCGGATTTGGCGCGACCGTCCCGCCCAAAGCCTTGCTTAGCAGCTGCCCGCCGAGGCAGTGTCCCAGAACCGGTACATCGGCGCTCATCGCCTGGCGCACCAGATTCAGTACCCGCGGAATCCATGGCAATGGATCATTAACGCTCATGGGGCCGCCCATCATTACAAGTCCCGAGGCATCGGCTATGCTGTCAGGTACGGGCTCGTTCTGGTCAATTCGGATTAGGTTGTAGGGGATGCTGTGACGGTCAAGAAAGTCGGCGAAATAGCCAGGTCCCTCACCGGGGGCGTGACGGAAAATGAGAACTTTTTTCATTTTGTTATTTTACCGCGACCTCAAGATAGAATTAAACAAGGATCCGGCGTGATTCGATTGACGGTTCTGCTTGCGGGGCTAATCTGCGCCGGAGTATCGGCGAGTATATGGGCTGTCGACAAGGTCTCGCTCTACGCCTTATTCAATAATAAGGCAATTGTTCTTGTCGATGGAGCGCATCGGTTACTGAGCACAGGTGAAGTTAGCCCGGAAGGCGTGAAACTCATCTCAGCCGATCCCGCGACCAATCAAGCAGTAGTTGAGTTTGACGGCAAGCGCCAGGAACTCAAGCTCAATGCGATTATCAGCCCAATTCAAAATACGCGGCACCCGACTGTAACGATCTATGCGGGCGCCAACGGGTTTTTCCGGGCACAGGGCTCGGTTAACGATTTTCCGGTGACATTCATCGTGGATACCGGCGCCAATGTGGTAGCCATGAATGCGTCTCTGGCGAAACAGATCGGTCTGGACTACCGCGACAGCGAAGCAAGCCTAGTGAAAACGGCCTCCGGTTTTGCCCGCGCCTACACAATAGAGCTGGATAAGGTAGCAATCGGGGGGATCGTGATCCGCAATGTCGAAGCCAGCGTTATCGACGGTCCACAACCGGATACGCCTTTGCTCGGCATGTCGTTTCTTGGGAACCTGGAAATGCAGCGTGACGGGGATCAAATGGAGTTGACGCAAAAATACTGAATCTGATGGCGGCTAGGGAGCCGGCCTGCGTCAGCAACCCAGTCGAGACGCGCCAAGGGCTGTCTGCAAGTTGCTGCAAAATCTGTCGGGCGACGAACAAGGCCGGCATTCAACAGATGCGCGGCAGCGGATCATCTTCAAGCTCATCCAGCATTCTTTCACCACCGAGACCGGTTTCCAGAATGACGTACGACTGCATTGGTTCAACGCGGCCGATGATCGCCGCCTGATCGCCTTGCGGTAGGTCGCGCCAGGCGGCGAGGGCCGCGTCGGCCTGTTCGCTCGCCACTACCGCCACGACGCGTCCTTCACAGGCCAGGTACATCGGGTCGTAACCCAGCAGTTCGCATACCGAGCGTACCGTGTCTCGTACCGGTATGGCCGATTCCCGCAAGCGGATTCCCAGGCCTGTGGCGTGGCTTATTTCGTGGGCAATCATTGCAAGTCCGCCGCGCGTGGGATCACGCATGAAACGCAGACCAGGAAATGAAAGCACGGCTCGGGTAAGTGGCAGCACGCTCGCAGCGTCGGAGCGCAAGTCGGCACGCAAGCCGAACTGCTCGCGCGCCAGCATAACCGCAATTCCGTGATCGCCGATCGGTCCGCTTACGAGAACGGTGTCGCCGCCGCGGATGGCGGACATGCCCAGCCTCAGATCGGGCGGGCGCACGCCGACACCGGTAGTGGCCAAATAAAGTCCGCCACCCTCCCCGCGACGCACAACTTTTGTGTCGCCGGCCACGACGCACACGTTGGATTCGCGCGCCGCGTTTGCCAGGCTGGCAATGACGCGTTGCAGTTGGGAAATTTCCAATCCTTCCTCGATAAATGCGTTGAGGGTGAGGTAAAGCGGCGTGGCGCCAGATACCGCGAGATCGTTCACCGTTCCGTGCACGGCGAGCGAGCCGATGTCCCCGCCCGGAAATTCCAATGGCTGTACCGTGAAGCCGTCGGTCGTGATTACGATTTCTCCGCTGTCGACCGGTACGGGCACGGCATCCGCCTCAATATTCAGCAGCGGATTGGAAAGGTGATGCGCAAACACCGCTTCTATGAGTTCCCGCATGTAGCGCCCGCCATTTCCGTGCGCCAATGTGATGTGTGTTTCGCTGAATTCGCCGGATTTCATGGTTTATGACTGAAGCGTCAACTGTGCCTGTAGTTCGATGATTTGTCCGAAACTGATTCCCGCGTCGTTACATGGGATTGACTGCGCAAGGTATACTGCGAAACCTTCCTCTTGCAACACGGCTATCGCGCCCTCGCTCAGGATCCGGTTCTGAAATACGCCGCCGCAAAGACCAACAGCGTCGACCTTGCGTTCCCGTCGTACGGCCACTGCCTGTTGGCGCAAGGCTTCCACCAAACTTGCGTGAAAGTCTGCGGCGCGCTGGGCGGGCGGCAGCGAAGCATCGAGCAAACGCGCCACCAATGGCGACCAGTCGATTTCCCACAAGCCGTCGGCCGAGCGCCGCAGCGGCAATGCGACGCTGTTCGCTTGCGCGGCACATGCGGCTTCGAGATACATCGGCCCCTGACCTTCGAAGCTGGCGTGATGGAGCAGTCCGGTCAACGAGGCAGCTGCGTCGAATAGCCTGCCCGCGGCGCTTGTCAGTGGAGCATTCGTGCCTTGCTGCCACGCTGAGTAGAGCAGTGTCGTATCTTGCGGACAGTCGGACCACGTGGTCCCCGTTTCCCAGCACAGGGCCGCCGCGCTGCGCCAAGGTTCGCGTGCGGCCCGCTCGCCTCCCGGCAGGCGGAACGGTCTGAGGCGAGCCGCACGCCGCCAGCAGCCTGGTCGTCCGAAAAGTGCCTCTCCGCCCCAAAGTGTTCCGTCTTCGCCATAGCCGACGCCATCCCATGTAAAGGTCAACCAGTTGTCGATTCCCGGAAATTCGCCGGCCAGTGCCGATGCATGTGCGCGGTGATGATAGACGCTGGTCACCGGCAGACCGCTGCGTTTTGCCCAGCGCGTACTGCCATAGCCTGGATGGGCATCACAGACAAGCGCAGCGGCTTTGACCTGATAGAGAGACTGCAGATCGTGAATCGTTTGCTCGAACACCGCTAGGCCACGCGGCGATTCTAGGTCGCCGATATGCGGCGAGATCACAACGCGTCCGTCCCAGGCTAGGGCTACGGTATTTTTCATGTGCCCGCCGAGGGCGAGCAGGGGTTCGTTGAGGTGAAATGGCAGATCGCGCTCGAGGGGTGCGCCCCCGCGGCCCAGACGCAGAGGGCGCGCGCGGCCGGCAATCGGGCGATATACGCAATCGTCGGCAGGGCGCTCAATCGGGCGATTGTGGTGCAGATACGCGTCCGCCACATGAGCGAGTCGATTTTCCACATCGTTACGCTCAATCAGGACCGGCTCGCCGCTCAGGTTTGCGGAAGTCGCCACCACGGGTGCGGCGAAGTCTTCGAGCAGCAGGTGATGCAGCGGACTGTAAGGCAGCATGACACCCACTTCATTAAGTTGCGGTGCGATGACCTCGCAAAGCAGGTTGTTCACGTGCTTTTCGCATAAAACAACAGGCCGCATCGGATCACACAGCATCCGTTCGGCGACATCCCCGATCACGACTGCCGCTCGCGCAGCTGCTAGCGGGTCGATGCTCGGCGCAGGAAACATGACGGCAAGCGGCTTGTGTGGTCGCGGTTTGCGCGCGCGCAGTCGTGCGACCGCCACCGCGTTGCTTGCGTCACACATCAGGTGGTAGCCACCTATGCCCTTTACAGCAAGAACGTATCCGGCACGCAGTGCAGCAACGCCGGCGGCAAGAGCGCCTTGCGTATCCTTGATTGGGGTCGTTCCCGGTGAGGCGAATTCCAATTCCGGACCGCAGTTTGGGCAGGCCAGAGGCTCAGCGTGAAAGCGCCGGTCTTTCGGGTCGTTATACTCGCGACGGCAGTCTTCGCACAGCGCAAAATTGGCCATTGTTGTATTCGGCCGATCGTACGGCAGTCGCCGGATTAGGGTGTAACGTGGCCCGCACTGGGTGCAATTGATGAACGGATAACGGTAACGCCTGTCTGTGTGATCGTGCAGCTCCTGCAAACAGTCGCCGCAAGCAAAGTAGTCCGGGGGGACATGAACACGTGCCTGAAGGCCGGGTGCACTATTAAGAATGACAAACCCTTCAGCCGCTTGCGGTTCAACTGTGGCGACGGACAGAATCCTGGGTTGCGCGAGAGGTGGCGCCTCGTTAATCAGCGCCCGGTTGAATGCGTCAAGCGCACTTTCTTCGCCTTGCGCATGTATCTCGACTTGTCCGCCCCGATTCCTGACCCAGCCACTGAGGGCGTAACGCAGCGCCATGCGGTACACGAAAGGGCGGTATCCGACTGCCTGCACTCGACCGGCAAGAGTCCAGAGTCGGGCCAAAGTTTTTGCAGCTGCAGTGTCCGACTGGATCGAGGTCCTGCTATCACGCATGAGCCGGGTGGGTCAGCGGGTCGTGCGACGATACGCGGAAAAGCGCAATTACTCCGCTTGCCCCAAGGCATCGGACCGAACCAACCGCGGCGCGCATATCGCGCCGCCAGTTGCGCCGGTTCTGCATGATCATGGGGGAACTCCTTCGCAATAGTGTGGAGCGTGGCGCCCTGGCGGAGTCGCAGCGCGGTACGAGCATCATTGCCGCGGTTCCCGGCGCTGTCAATGGAGTCTGTCAGTTGCGGCCAATCAGCAGATGGATTGGCCAGACGATCTGGCGCACGCTGCTGGCATCGCCCCAGGCGTCAGCAATCGCGGGTCGAATATGATCAAGTGGATCCTGGCCGGTCGCTTTCGCATAGCGAGTTGCCGCGGACCAGGTCTGCAGATATCCGAGAACGTCGTCAAGTCGCCAGGTAGCCGTCATCTGGAAGATGGGTGTTGCCTCGCGCCGGTATGGAAAGTCGATTGAGGTATAGGCCTCGTCGATGTAACGCCGTTCAGCAGGCCAGTAGGTTGCGAGAAACTCGCGGTTATAAGCGTCGATGATTGCATCTATCGCTGGGTTGGTGCGAAACAACCCGTAGCACCACGCAGCAAGCACACCGCCAGCCACCAGGACGCGGCGAACTTCCGCATAGAAGGCCGCCAGATCGAACCAGTGCAGGGCCTGCGCGACGGTAACAAGATCGACGCACTGTGGTGCGAGACCCGAGTCCTGCGCTGTGGCGACGCGATAGTGTACGCGAGGATGTGGCGCCGCCTGGGAGATCTGGCTGGCGCTTGCATCACTCGCCAGCACGTCGTGGAAGAATTCGGCCAGCACACTGGCAGCCTGCCCGTTGCCGGTACCGCAATCCCAGGCGCGCGCGTGACCCGGAGCAATATCGGCAAGGTAGGCGAAAAGATCATGCGGGTAATGGGGTCGGTGCCGCGCATAGGCGTCCGCGGACGCCGAAAAATGGTCCTTGAAGTTCATTGGCGGCAATGTCTACTCCTGACCAATCGTCGGGCTGATGCGTCGGTGCTGTCGGATAGCATGCACCGAAATCAGCAATAGCGCCAAGCCGATCAGCAGCATGCCAAGGATTTCAGGCGGCGCCGGTTTCTCGTGCAGTTGCACTGCGGCGAAAACTACGCCAATGACTGGTGTGGCGAGGATACCCAGGCTGGCAACACCGGCCGGCAATGTATCCAGCGCATAGAGCCACAGAAACCAGGCGAGTGCGTTACCAAGAAAAACGTTGTACACGAGCGCGCCTACAAAGAGTCCGCTCCATTGCACCGGTGGTTCCGGCAAAAGCGCGGCGATAATAATCAGGCCGACCGCGCCGAACAACATTTGCCAGCTGGTGAGGGACAGAAGATCGAAGTTTTGCTGGCGGCGCAGGATTTTGGTGTAAAGCGTGCCAGCTGCCCAGAAAATTCCGGCAACGACCGCGATCAGATTGCTTTTCAAGTCGCCCTGCGGTTGCCATGGGGCTAATACCATGATCAGCCCAAGGAATGCCAACGTCACGGCAAATTTCTGTGCGCTCTGCATGCGCTCGCCGAGCACGATTTTGGCAAAAACGATGACCCAAAAAGGCATCGTGTAGGTAAGCACAGCCGTCTTGCCCGCCGCGCCGCTCACCAGCGCCCACATGGTGCAGCCAATGAAACCGGTAGTCTGCAGCAAACCAAGCCAAGCCAGTTGCAGGGGCTTCACTGGCCGCAAGGGGCGGCGAAGCGCGACTAGGATCATAAATAAGCTGGCGGTCGCCAACGCGGTGCGCAAGGCGGCGAAGGTGAAGGGACTAGAGAAACGCAAAGCGACCTTCAGGATTACCCAGTTATATCCCCAGATCACAGATAGCAGGACGAGTGCCACCCCGGCGGCCAGGCGGGAA
Source organism: Pseudomonadota bacterium (assembly GCA_021783175.1). Next base: position 10,552 of record JAJXUF010000025.1, on the reverse strand, counting down.
TGTCCGGCGATCAGCTGCCTCACGCCCATACAGTCCTAACGGGGAAGCTCGTTGCGAAAGGCACCTTTGTCACACCGGGTATTATTCGGCCTTGCAGGGTATGCGCAAAGCGGTATGAAAGAAACACTGCGCGGCCTTGCAGCCGCGCAGTGTGGTGACATCACTTACTATTCTTTAGTTTCTTGCCTTCAAAAACGACGGTTTGGTCAGGACGCATCTGCAGATAGCGGATGCCATGCTGCCTGACCAGGCGGCCGAATTCGCTCGGATCCTGGATAAGCACCGGAAAGGTGGCGTAATGTTGCGGGATGGCGATGCGTGCGTGTACAGCCTCGGCCGCGCGTGCTCCCATTTTCGGCCCCATAGTGAAATGGCCGCCGACGCATACTATGGCGACATCCGGGTGGTACTGCTCACCAATCAATTTCATGTCCGAAAAATAAGCAGTGTCCCCGGTGTCATAGATCGTAGGCCCGCCTTTGATCATGATCACGAAGCCCGCCGAGGGGCCACCGTAGACGATATCCGGTTCCTTTTCAGTGGCGAACGGGTTATCCATGCCGCTCGAGTGAATCGCATTGGTCATTGCCACCGTGACTTCGCCGTCAGCGATGGTAATCCTGCCGCCAATGTTCATTAGCGTATCAAATCCCATCTGATTCTTCGGGTATTCGAGGAGCTTCGCCATGTTTGTGCCAAGCTCGTAGTTGGTTACCAGGCGCGCGCCGGTCTTCTTGGCAAGTTCAACTGCGTCGCCCACATGGTCAAAGTGGCCGTGCGTGATCAGGATATAATCGGCCTTGTCGATCCCGGCAACCGGATCTTTGCCATTCTTGGCCTCCGGGTTCATCGGATTGCGCAGCCACGGGTCAATAAAAAGGATTTTTCCCTTGGGTGTCACAATGCGGAAGGCTGCGTGTCCGTACCAGGTGAGCTTGGTTTCGCCGGACCACGCTGCCAAGGGCAGTAGCAGCAGAAAACTGGCAACGAGGATTCTTCTTATGACCGTGGTCATGTTCATTCGTTTTTCTCCGGTGTCTGTCATCGGGGTGCACATTTGAATCAAATCACTGGCGGATTGCAAGTCACGTTTTTAATGGGGAAAGCGTGCGCAGGAGCAAGATCACTGCGACATTCTGGTCAGGAGGCCGAGTGCGCCAATCCCGAGGAGGGCTGCAATTTCCGTCGCTGCGAGCCTGGTCCGAACGCGGCGGTCAGGTTCGCCTCGTGAAACCTTTATTTATCAGACGTTGGAAGGTCTCGGGGAAACAAAAGGCGCGCGCGCGTGATCGGTGATTGCGCGGCGCAAATGCAGTTCGTCGGCAATGCCGTTGGCCTCTGGATTAGTGCTCCGTACTATCGGCCGGCGCCTGGCGTCAAGTTCTTGACGTAACCAGCCGATCCACGATTCCAGCCCGCGATTGCGGCGCGCAGAAAGCGGCATGATCGGCGCCGGGTTGGCCAGGTCGCGCACCGCCTTTTCCGCGCGCTGCGGATCGAAATCGTCCAGCACGGCAAGCAAATCAGTCTTCGTCAGCAGCACCAGGTCGGCGGCCCGGAACATTACCGGGTACTTGGAGGGTTTGTCGTCTCCCTCCGTCACCGAAAGCAGGACAACGTTGCGGTGCTGCCCAAGATCAAAGCTGGCGGGGCAGACGAGGTTGCCCACGTTTTCAATGAAAACAATATCTACGCCTTCGAGGGACAACTGGTGCAGCGCCGAATGCACCATATGCGCATCTAGGTGGCATGCGCTGCCGGTGGTGATCTGTATTGCCGGAACACCTTTGGCGCGCACGCGCAGTGCGTCGTTTTCCGTTTCCAGGTCGCCTTCAATGACTGCGACGCGAAACACATTGCGCAGCGCATCGATAGTCGCCTCGAGCAGTGCCGTCTTGCCTGCGCCCGGAGACGACATGAGGTTAACGGCCAAAACCCCATGCTGATCGAAGTGTGCGCGATTGTGATGAGCCTGTATGTCGTTTTCATGAAGCAGGCTGCTCAGCACAGTGACGGCGGCTTTTCCGTCTTCGGTGCGCGAAAGCTTGCCGCCATCCCTGACCAGATGTTTATTTCCCGGGGTGATGTTACAGCCGCAGCTGTCGCACATAGATGATCTCCTGTTGTTCCGGCAAGAGCCGCCACCCGCGACGCGTTATTGTGCGCCGCTGGATTGCTGCGGTTGGCCGTCGGTCTCAAGCTCCAGGTTCTCCAGCAACATCTCATCGCCGCTAATAATCTGCGTATGCCAGTCGCCACAATGCGCACATAGCAGCCGATTTGCGGCGGCCTCCGATTCCGCACCGCATTGCCCGCAGCGCACACGTATTGGCAGACGCTCGATAACGAGATCGGCGCCCTCGGCGAGTGTGCCTGCACGCGCAAGCGGAAAGGCGTGCACCATCAGGTCTGGATCAACGCCGCAAAGTGGACCGATTCTCAATCGTATCGTGCGCACTCCCTGTGCGTGGTGCTGGCGGACTATGCTTTCCACCTGGGCAATCAGAGCGTGGCACACAGATAATTCATGCATAAGACGTTAATATCTGGTCGTACAGTTCCCACGCAGCGTGTGCCTCCTGCGCGGTCATCTTCTGTATGGCGTAGCCCAGGTGGATCATGATGAAGTCTCCGGGCGCAAGTGATTCGTCCTGTAGCAGAAACAGGTTTGCTTCGCGTTCCACGCCTTTGGCAGCGCAGCGCGCTGTAAATCCGTCAATTTCCAGAATCTGCATTGGTATCCCAAGGCACATGATTTCACCCATCGAGCTAGCCGCGCTACCTTCGCAGTATAAGCGCATTGTGCACTGCGATCTCAATCCAACCTCACCTGATTCCGCATATTACTGTGTGATTTCCCGAAAATTTTGATTTACATCAATAATCAACCTGCATGCCGGCGTAGTATCGCGCTGACGAACGGAGTCAAACCACCCGGTACGACAAGGACAGACAGCCGTGGATTTTTCTGTCGCGATGGATCGTATGACATAAGTGCTTCGGTCGTCCGCCATTCATCATGTGCGTCGGAACGACTTAATGGAAGAGCAGTGGCAGTGTCAAGGCGTGCCGGCGGAAATGCGCGGGAGGGATAGCCGCGAGTGGCCGAGATCGGCGGAGAATGCAGAGAATGAGAAAAAGAACCCTTGTGCTCGGTATTGGCAATACGCTGCTAGGAGATGACGGTGCTGGTATCTACGCGGTGCGCCAGCTTCAAGCGCAGTTCGACGCCACCACTGATGTGGAATTCCTTGACGGCGGTACTCTGAGCTTTACCTTGGCGGGATCGATCGGTGAAGCCGATAATCTGATTGTCATTGACGCGGCCGAGCTTGATTCATCACCTGGAACCCTGCGGATTTTCCTTGACCGCGACATGGATCAGTTTCTCGGGGCTAACCGCAAATCCAGCGTGCACGAGGTGAGCCTGCTCGACCTGATGTCGGTGGCGCTGCTCTCCGGCAATTTGCCGCGGCGCCGGGCTTTGATTGGCATTCAGCCGCAACATCTGGACTGGGCGGACGGGCCATCTGAAGCCGTCGCACAGGCTATCCCTATGGCTTGCCGAGAGGCGGCCAACTTGATTGGAGCGTGGCAATGAGCAATCTCGAAGGAATTCGCGTTGCTGTGACTGGTGAGCACCGCACACCGAGTCAAACGGTGGGAAACGTACTTGCCATTGTCAATGAGATTGAAGCCATGCTGGATGAATTGGTGGCTGGCGGCCCGGGTGCATCCATTGATCTGCGCAGCTTGCCAATGTCGCCCCATGACTACGAGGTCTTGCGTCAGGTTCTCGGTGACGGCGAAGTCAGCGCGGTCGTCCAGGCGCTAGGTCCGACGCACGTGCGGGAAACGGCGGTGAGCGGTGTGTGGTGGGTAAGTCATTGCAATGGTGACGATCAGATCGTGGCCGAGTTTATCGAGATAGCGCAGGCGCCGGCAATCCTAATGACACATCCGGACGATTTGTGTGATGCGAAAAATACGCTGCGAGCACAGCTGTCGCGGGTAGTCCAGACGGAATAACTCGTCCGCTTAATAACGGAAAGGGGGTATTCGATGTCGAAAGACAAGACTCTGGGGGAAACTCTCAGACAACAGGGAATTTCACGCCGTTCGTTCATGAAGTTTTGTGCTGCTACAGCGTCGCTGCTCGCGTTGCCGCCGGGCATGGCGACCGTAATGGCCGAAACATTGAGTCGTGTCAGGCGTCCATCCGTTATTTACCTGTCCTTCCAAGAGTGCACCGGCTGTGCCGAGTCGCTGACGCGTTCATTCGCGCCTACTTTGGAAAGCCTGATGTTCAATGCGATGTCCCTGGACTATCAGGAGACACTGCAGGCGGCGGCGGGTATCGCGGCGGAAACAGCGCGCAAAACGGCAATGAAGGAAAACTGGGGCAAGTACCTGCTTATCGTGGACGGGGCCGTTCCGCTGGAGAAGAATGGAATCTATTGCACCATCGGTGGCACCACGGCGCTTGATCACCTCAAGGAGGCGGCCAAGGGTGCCGCCGCCATTGTGTCGCTCGGAACCTGCGCGGCTTTCGGTGGCATTCCGCATGCCAATCCCAATCCGACTGGCGCTGTTGCGGTCAGTGACGTAATAAAGGACAAGCCGATCATCAATGTCTCCGGTTGTCCTCCGATTCCGGAAGTGATCACCGGCGTGCTGGCCCATTACCTCACTTTCGGAAGCATTCCGGAGCTCGATCATCTTGGTCGTCCGAGAGCGTTCTTCGGAGACACCATCCACGACCGATGCTACCGCCGTCCTTTCTATGACCAGGGCAAGTTTGCCAAGACCTTCGACGACGAGGGCGCGCGCAATGGCTGGTGTCTGTACGAGCTCGGCTGCAAGGGCCCGGTGACGTACAACGCCTGCGCCACAGTGAAGTGGAACCAGGGCACCAGCTTTCCGATCCAGTCCGGTCATCCGTGTCTGGGATGTTCCGAACCGAACTTCTGGGACAAGGGCGGTTTCTATAATCCATTGTCCACCAGCACCTGGAGCGGCAGCGAGGTGCTGGGAGCCGCGGCAGTAGCCGGTATCGGTATAGGGCTTGGCGCGGCAGTCGTGGCGCGGCGCCGTCAATCGAAGGCGAACAAGGAGAAATAGCCATGGACCTACTCGATTTTGCGCGCGGTCCGGCAATGCAGTGGTCTTTGGCAATTTTGCTTTTCGGCACGTTGTGGCGTCTCGTCGGCATCATCTTCCTGCGCCATAGCACCGACTACTCAAAACCGCGCAGCCAGGCGACAGCCTGGGGGGCGACGCGAACGATCGTACGCCGCATGTGGCCGCGCAAGGAATTCTGGCCACAGACCGCGTACGGGCAGTCGATCGGATATGTGTTTCATGTCGGGCTTGCAATCGTTGTGTTCGGTTTTGTCCCGCACATTCTTTTTATCCGCAATCTGCTGGGTATCAGTTGGCCGGGACTTCCCGGCCCCGCGGTCTATTTCATCGGCGTTGTTACCATCATGGCCCTGCTAATGGCGCTGGTCAGGCGTTTGACCAGTCCGGTGCTGAGGATGCTGTCGAACTTTGATGATTACTTCAGTTGGCTGGTGACGACAGCTCCGGTAGCGACGGGCCTGTTGGCAGTGGCGCACTATGGGGCGCGCTATGAAACGCTGTTGGCCGTGCATATTCTGAGCGTGGAACTGCTGTTCATATGGTTCCCGTTTGGCAAGCTCATGCATGCGCTTCTGTTTGCCTTTTCGCGCGGGACGACTGGCGCGGTTTATTCGCGAAAGGGGGCCAGTACATGAGTACTAATGTCGACAACCTTCATCCATTGGAAACAAAAGGCCCACGCCTGACGGTCAAGAAACCCGAAGTGCGCTATGACAAACAGGGTGAAATGTCGGATCCTGAACGCGTGGCGACGGCAATGCGCGGCTTCGTGCGGGAATTTGGTTCTGCGGCAGCGACCTACATGGAATCCTGCATCCATTGCGGAATGTGCGCTGAAGCCTGCCAGTATTACGTACAGACCAATGATCCGAAGTTCACGCCTATTTGGAAACTGGAGCCCTTCAAGCAAGCGTACAAGCGAGAGGTCGGCCCGTTCGCGTTTTTCTACCGCATCTTTAATCTCAAGGCGCGTGTTTCTCTCGACGAACTGGAGCGTTGGCAGGAGCTCATCTACGATTCCTGCACGATGTGTGGCCGTTGCACCATGATTTGTCCGATGGGTATTGACATTGCGACACTGGTTTCGCAGGCGCGCCACGGCATGTTCAAGGCAGGCCTCGTTCCGCACGAGCTTTGGGCGGTAGCAGAACGGGCCGAGCGTGAGGGGAGCCCGTTAGGTGCAACGCCAAAGGTTTTCAAGGACAGACTCGATTGGCTGGCGGATGAGAACGATATCAAGATCCCGGTGGACAAGGATGCAGCCGATGTGCTGGTGAGCATGTCGTCCATCGAAATCATGAAATACCCGGAAGCGATAGTTGCCACCGCGAAAGTGCTCAATGCACTCAACGAAAACTGGACGATCCGCCTCGATGGCTATGAAGCGACCAATTTCGGCATGCTTTCGGGTAATGCGCAGTGGCAGAAGGACATGACCATGCGAATCATCAACGCCGCAATCAAGTGTAAGGCAAAGTTACTTATCCTGCCGGAGTGCGGCCACGCATATGGCGCGTTGCGCTGGTCGGGCGCGAATATGTACGGCCAGCCGTTGCCGTTCGAGGTGCAGCACATCTCGGAGTTCCTGGCGGAAAATCTGCGCAATGGCCGGCTCAAGGTGAAAAAGGTCGGCAAGTCGGTGACCTTCCATGATCCGTGCCAAATATCGCGCAGAGGGGGTGCAACGCAGGCGCCGCGCGATGTGTTGGACAAATTGGGGGTTGAGCTGCGCGAGATGAATCCCACTGCAAATCTCAACTGGTGCTGCGGTGGCGGTGGCGGCGTCGTTACTATCCATCGGGCGGACGCTCTGCGTTACAAGGTATTCGAGATCAAGATGAAACAGATCGATGATACCGGCGCGGAAATGCTGGTGATGAGCTGCTCGAATTGTCGACAGACGTTTGACGATGGCCAGGCGCACTTCAAATGGAACAAGACTGCGCACAGTCTGCTAGAACTGGTGGCGGAAAATATTGCGACGTAGTCGACTGGGTGTGAGCTGAGATTCCACGGCCACCGCTGTAAGAACGGTGACGAAAAACTCGATTCGGCTTTCTGGAGATAAAAACGATGGCAACCCAAACAGTCGTTGTTGATCCGATCACCCGCATAGAAGGCCACCTGCGAATCGAGGCGCAAACGGATGACGCTGGTGTTATCACCGGCGCGTCTAGTGCCGGCACCATGGTGCGCGGAATTGAGATCATTTTACGGGGGCGAGATCCACGCGATGCCTGGGCCTTTGCGCAACGCATATGCGGGGTTTGCACACTTGTCCACGGTATTGCCTCGGTGCGCTGCGTGGAAAACGCGTTGAGCTACGATATTCCACCCAACGCCCAGCTCATTCGCAATCTCATGATTGCCGCCCAGTTCGTGCACGACCACGTCATGCATTTCTATCACCTGCATGCGCTCGACTGGGTAGACATAGTTTCGGCCCTGAAGGCAGATCCCAAGAAGACCGCCGATCTGGCGCAGTCGATCAGTGACTATTCGAAGTCGTCGCCGGGCTATTTTTCGGACCAGCAGAAAAAGCTCAAGAACTTTGTGGAATCAGGTCAGCTTGGAATCTTCGCCAATGGCTACTGGGGTCATCCCGCGTACAAGCTGCCGCCGGAAGCTAACCTCATGGCCGTGTGCCATTATCTGGAGGCGCTCGCCTGGCAGCGCGAGGTGGTCAAGCTGCACACCATTTTTGGCGGCAAGAATCCGCATCCGAACTTTCTTGTCGGCGGAGTGCCCTGCGCCATCAGCATACATCCGGATCACCAAGGCCAGGGGCAGGGCCCACATTTCCATGGCGGCAGCGGCGCGACTTCGGTGAACATTGTCGGTCTCGAAGAGGTGCAGAACGTCATCCACCAGATGCGCAGCTTTGTGGATCAGGTTTACGTGCCAGACACACTGGCCATTGCCGGCTTTTATAAGGACTGGTTCCGTCAGGGGGAGGGGATCGGCAATTTCATGACTTTCGGGGATTTTCCGGAGAAAGGAATGAACGATCCGAATTCTTTTCTGATTCCACCGGCAGCAATCATCGATCGTGACCTGACGAAGCTCCAACCGGTGGACCTTAATGATCCGGCACAGGTTCAGGAGTTCGTGGCCCATTCCTGGTACGACTACAGTGTAGGCAAGAATCAGGGGTTGCACCCTTATAAAGGTGAGACAAAATTCGACTACACCGGACCCAAGCCGCCGTACGATCATCTGGATACGGACAAGAGCTACTCTTGGCTGAAGTCGCCGCGCTGGCGCGGCAAGCCGATGGAGGTGGGACCGCTCGCGCGCGTGCTGGTGCTGTATGCGAAAGGCCACGAACCCACGCGTGAAATCGCGAGCTATGCGCTCAAGAAGCTCGACTTGCCGATACAGGCGCTCTATTCGACCCTCGGTCGCACCGCTGCCCGCACCCTCGAATCAAAGATTATCGTCGATTCGATGCAGGGGTGGTATGACAGCCTCATTGCCAATATCAAGGGCGGGGATGTCAAGACCTTCAACGAAAAGCTTTGGGAACCGGAGTCTTGGCCGAAGACAGCTCAGGGGGTCGGTGTTACCGAAGCGCCACGTGGCGCACTGGCGCACTGGGTCGTGATCAAGGACGGGAAGATCGACAACTATCAGGCTGTCGTTCCAAGCACGTGGAACGCCGGACCGCGAGATGCTCAGGGTCAGGAAGGGCCTTATGAAGCGTCGCTGAAGGGTACCAAACTGTTCGATGCCAAGCAGCCGCTGGAAATCCTGCGCACAATACACAGTTTTGATCCGTGCATTGCCTGTGCCGTGCACGTAACGGATCCCAAGGGCGAAGAACTCATTAAGGTGAAGGTGCGATAGCTGCCGTGATTGGCTGGGCGTGAGGTTCAAATCAAATTTATGATTGCGTCCGCAAGTGGTGGCGACTGGCCGCCTTGAATGACGGGCAGGACAATCATGATGAAACGTGAGCGTTTCAGGGTGCAGAGCAGGCTGGCGAGCATGGATATTGCTGACGCGACAACAATGTCGCGGGTGGCAATTTGACGGGTATGACGCAATTGACGAGGGCCTAGCTTGGAAGATGAGCTTAAACGATTGCTCGCTGCCGAACTGCGCGCTGAGGCTTTGGTTGAAGAGGCCAATCGCGAACGCGAGAGGCTGATCCATCAGGCGCGGGACGACGCACGCGCAGCGGAGCAGCGTTTTGAGGCGCGGCTGCCGGAATTGCGCAATGCATTTTTGAGCAAGGCCGAGGAACGTGCTTCGCAGGCAGTAGCGGAATTGACGCGGCGGTATGAGGAGCGGCGCGCGCAACTGCGCGCCATGGCAAAAGAGCATGAGCGGGAGGCTGTCGGGGCAGCAATTGCCCTGTTGATTGATCCGGACTGGGAGTGATCCGTGGGCGCCATAGCGCGATACGCGTACCTGAATACCCGTGTTTCCGAGATGGCGACGCGCCTACTTTCTGATACGGATTTGGATGCCCTGATACAACAGCCCGGCGATCAGGACTCATCCGCCATCCGGGTTGCCGAATCTGCCGGTGTGTGGGCCAGTGAGGCCGGCGAGGGCGGGTTGTCGCTCGAGCAGCAGCTTACCACCAGTCTCCTGGCGGACTTCGTGATCCTGGTGCGCGCACTGACGGGCGCCGCACGCAAATTTCTCATCTACTGGGCTTACCGTTTTGAACTGAGCAACCTAAAGACCATCCTGCGCGGCAAGATGACCGGACAACCGGTGGCTGCGATCCGCAAAGAGCTGGGCGACATGGGCCCGTTCGCGACATTGCCGATCGAAGATATGCTTCGAACGGGAGACGTTGCTGAACTGCTGCGGCTTCTGGAAGGCACACCATTCGATGACATAGCACGTCAAGCCCGGCGCATTTTCGAGGAAAACCGCGAGCTTTTCGCGTTGGACGCAGCAGTCGACCGGCGCTATTACGCCGGGCTGATCCGTCATGCGCGCGCAATCAATCGCAGAGAAGGTCATCAGATCAGAGTATTGGTTGGTAACATCATCGACCACGTCAATCTACTTTGGCTTCTGCGCTATCGCTTTGCCTACGGGCTACCGCCGGCCGAGGCGTATTATTTGTTGGTCCCAGAGGGAGATCGGTTGCGCAGTCCGCAGCTTCTGCCGCTTTCCCGCCTGGCAACTTTCGCGGAGGTCATCACGCAGCTTCCCCGGCCTTATAGCGCGCAACTAGCCGGGGTTACAACGGCCAGCGATGCCACAATGATTCTTGAGCGTGAAAGCTGGCGTTTGGCCTATACGATCTTGCGGCGCGCTGATTTTAACTTAGCGCGGGCCTTCGCCTACCTTGTGCTGCGAGAGAAAATGCTGCGCCAGCTGCGGGCGGTAATCAAGGGAAAGCAGCTCAGGATTCATTCCGATCTGATACGCCAGGCAGCGGGGTTGG
>JAJXUF010000116.1 GCA_021783175.1 Pseudomonadota bacterium | reverse complement strand
TACCAAGTCCAAGTTTGACAACTTGTATGGCTGCCGCGAATCCCTGATCGACGGCATCAAGCGCGCCACCGATGTGATGATTGCAGGCAAGATTTGCGTGGTACTTGGCTACGGCGATGTCGGCAAGGGATGCGCACAAGCGTTTCGCGGCATGGGTGCGACCGTGTGGGTGACGGAAATCGATCCAATCTGCGCGCTGCAAGCGGCAATGGAAGGTTATCGTGTGGTCACCATGCAAGAGGCCGCCGCCATTGGTGACATTTTCGTCACTGCCACCGGCAACGTGGGTGTCATTTCCCACGCCCACATGCAGGCCATGAAAAACGAAGCAATTGTCTGCAACATCGGCCACTTCGATTCCGAAATCGACATCGCTTCCCTGGAGAGCTATGGCTGGGAGGAGATCAAGCCACAGGTTGATCATGTCACCTTCCCTGATGGAAAGAAGATCATCGTGTTGGCCAAGGGGCGTCTCGTGAACCTGGGGTGCGCCACCGGCCATCCGAGCTTCGTGATGTCGGCATCATTTTCGAATCAGACCATCGCGCAAATGGAGCTTTTCAACAATACCGGTTCCTACACGAAGCAGGTCTACACCCTGCCAAAGAAGCTGGACGAAAAGGTCGCGCGCCTGCATTTAAAGAAGATCGGCGCACACTTGACCCAGCTGTCACGCGAGCAGGCGCACTACATTAACGTGCCCATCGACGGTCCGTACAAGGCCGATCACTACCGGTACTGATAACGGAAACAGGGGCCGTAAAAGCTGCTCCGAGCCGGCGCTATCCGGCCGGAAGGCACATCGCGGGGATTCCCTGTTCCGGATTCGAAACCATGGAATCGCAAAAAAAGCGCGTACGCACTTTTAGCTTTGAGTTCTTCCCGCCGCGCACGGAAGACGGAAGAGTCACCCTGCGCGCAGCGGCCGCACAGCTGGCGCAGCTCAATCCGCGTTTCATGTCCGTCACCTTCGGCGCCGGCGGCAGCACCCGAGAGGGGACATACGCCACAGTCAAGGAACTGCGCGAAAACGGACTGGAGGCGGCACCGCATATTTCTTGCATCGGCTCTACGCGCGAGAATCTGCGCCAGATTCTGCAAAGCTACAAAGCCTTGGGAGTCCGTCATATAGTGGCGCTGCGCGGGGATCTTCCGTCCGGGAGCGGCGCGGCCGGCGATTTGCGGTATGCCAACGAATTGGTGGAATTTATCCGCGCCGAAACCGGAGATCACTTCCACATCGAGGTAGCCGCGTATCCGGAGTTCCATCCTCAGGCAACTGATGCTCAAAGTGATCTGGCCAATTTCCGGCGCAAAGTGCAGGCCGGTGCCAACTCGGCCATTACGCAGTATTTCTACAACCCGGACGCGTATTTTCGTTTCGTCGAGGACTGTGAATCGATGGGGCTCGATATCGCCATCGTTCCCGGCATCATGCCGATCACGAACTTCAAGCAGCTGGCGCGCTTCTCGGACGCCTGTGGTGCGGAGATTCCGCGCTGGATACGACGCAGGCTGGAGGGCTACGGCGATGATGTGGAGGCGATTCGTGCCTTTGGACTTGAGGTAACCACCGAACTTTGTGACAGACTGCTCGGCGCTGGTGCGCCGGGCCTGCATTTCTACACCCTCAACCGGGCGGGGCCAACAAGTACCATCTGGGAGCGGCTCGGGCTGTAGTCGGGGTAAGCCACCGATTAAGACGTCCGGTTTGGTGGTCGCACGGCATGTTTTTCGCTGCTGTACCCCCCAAACCCGGATTAGCCGGCATCAATATTGCGGTGTACACTCGGATTAGGGACCTTGTCGACGTCGACCCCGGAAGAAGGTGCGACGCGGGGGAGCGAGGCAATTGGATTCGGGGCAGTTCAAAATTCTGCTGGTCGCAGTGATTCTGGTGCAGATTACCGGGTTTGCGGTGCTGTGGATGAAAATCCCGCCACCGGCGACCGCCGCGCCCAAGATTGCCAGTAGTAGCAAGGTGATTGTCCCCGCGGTGGACCCGAATAGCATCATGTTCGCCGCCAAAATTCCTCAGGAAGAGGTGTTGCGCCAAGCTGTCGATTCGGTGCTGAAGCAGGAACTGGCACCGTATCTCGCGAAGCTCGCCGAAGCGAAGAACACACTGCCGCAGGGCAATTTTCAGCCGACTGAGGGTTCGCGCCGGCCAAGTGCCGCCAGTATTCAGGCCGCGCAACAGTCTAATATTGTAGTTGACCAGGCGATCGCGAGCGGTGTCTGGACCAATGATGACAGCAGTGCGCTGCTTAGAAACGCGTCCAAGTTATCGGAAGCACAAAGGGTGGAGTTGCTGGAGAAGATTTTCGGTGCAATTAACAGCCAGCAGCTGAAACCGGTAGGATCGTTGCCTTCGCTTTAGGCCGGAGTGGAGCCGGCATGCAGGGCAATCTCGAAGGAGACAACAAACATGAAGAAATCTCTCCTGGCGCTGGCGCTGGTTTGCGGCGTATTTTCGGGCCAGGTTTGGGCACAGGGCGATTACGTGCCGGGTTACGTTTATGTCGACCCAAATGCGACCTATATGTATGGCACTTTCAACAATCGCTTCAATAACGCGCCGACTACGGTGAGCACTTATATTGGCGCAGGCGGGTATGCTGGCGGACTGCTTTACTTCTATGGGCAGGATGCGTCCGGACGGTATTTTTATTGCTATATCCCCACGACGAGCCCAATCTATCAGTCGGCCGTGCAGATCAAGAACACGCTTGGCAATGGTTCGCTGTTATCGGTAGAGCGTACCCCACCGTCAAGCGAATGTACTTCGGTCTACTCAGCAAAAGCGTCGCACTATCTGAACTGATCTCGGCGGCCGGCCGCTTGCCCCATGTCCGCCTGAATCAGGCAAGGGCCGGCCAAGCTAGATGTTCCCCGCAGCAGCTATTGAGGCGAGGGGCGTTGGTGCAAAACTCGAAGACGGTTGTTCCCATTCCAACGGAGTTCGGAGCACAACTGGCCGGCGACACACCGGTGACGGTGCGCGCCTACCTGGTAAGCGAACGACTTCACCTGCGCGGCTTGTACGAAAGCCCGCTTGAGTATGCGCCCCTGGCGGTACCGGCGGGTGCGAGCGGCCTCGCCATGCTTTTCCGCTACGGTGCCGTGGTGCTGTTCAATCTGAGCGATTCCGAACAGAAGGTGTTCCTTGAAGAGCTTCGTCCGCGCATGGAAAGGCCGCTAGTCCGCCTGGAAACTGAAGACACACGCATATTCGTAAGCAACGCTCAGTCACAAGGCGCGGTCGCCGACGGCATCGGCGTTTCCGACCTGAGCCTACCGCGCCTCAAAGTCATTGCTATTGTGCTTGCAAGAAGCGTCGCCTTGCAGCGCTATGAAGCAACGATGGCCGGAGCTTTCGACGTCATAGAGCCGTTGGCTCAGCAGATCGAGCGCGAAGGGGGCGGCGCGCGCATCCTCAAAAGCTTGCTGCGACATATCGGCGGGACCCTGCTGGTGCAGGCAAGGATGATTGGGCGCGTGGAAATTCAGGACAAACCCGACCTGCTCTGGGACCAACCTGACCTCGAAAGGCTATATCTGCGGCTTGAAACGGAATACGAGCTGCGCGAGCGCAATACCGTGCTTGAGCGCAAACTTGCGTTAATTTCAAACACCGCGCAGACCACTCTCAACCTGCTACACAACCGTCGCATGCTGCGGGTTGAGTGGTATATCGTGATACTGATCGTGATCGAAGTGGTGCTGTATACCTATGAAATCTGGATGAAACACTGAGGTCGGCCGGGATGGCGGCGTACAGGTTGCCGCGCAAACGGCCTGATATTGGCCGATTTCCCTGGGATTGCAGCAACAGTCGTGTTTCCACCCAATTCATGTATAATTCTCGCCCTTTTTGCGGTAATTCTGGAACTTCACGTGATACAAAAATTGCGCAATATAGCCATCATCGCTCATGTCGATCATGGCAAAACCACACTTGTGGACAAACTGCTGCAGCAGTCCGGCACCTTTGCCGCGCACCAACAGGTTGGCACTCGAATCATGGATTCGAATGATCTGGAAAAGGAGCGCGGCATCACCATTCTGGCCAAGAACACGGCCATACGCTGGCAGGACTATCGCATCAATATTATCGACACCCCGGGACACGCCGACTTTGGTGGTGAGGTCGAGCGCGTGCTTTCGATGGTGGACTCAGTTCTCCTGCTCGTGGATGCCATGGACGGGCCCATGCCGCAGACCCGCTTTGTGACGCGCAAGGCTTTCGCGCAGGGATTGAAGCCGATAGTGGTGATCAACAAGGTTGACCGCCCCGGCGCCCGCCCCAACTGGGTGCTCGACCAGACTTTCGATCTTTTTGACAAGCTGGGGGCCACGGAGGAACAGCTGGATTTTCCGGTTGTTTATGCCTCTGCGCTCAATGGTTATGCCGGGCTCGAGCCGGACGTGCGCGACGGCGACATGACACCGCTGTTTGAAACGATCATCAAGCACGTGCCGGCGCCGGATGTGGACCTGGATGGGCCCTTTCAGATGCAGGTGTCTAGCCTCGACTATTCGAGCTATGTCGGCGCCATCGCCGTGGGGCGCATTTCCCGCGGGGTCGTCAAACCCAACCAGCAGATTGCCGTGATCGATGCGGCGGGCAAGACGCGCTCGGCCAAGGTATTGCAGGTGCTCGGTTTCATGGGGCTCGAGCGCCTGGAAGTGGAATCCGCCTCTGCCGGCGATATTGTTGCCATAACCGGGATCGACGCACCGCACATTTCCGACACGTTTTGCGACCCGGCAAACGTCGTGGCTCTGCCGCCTTTGTCGGTGGACGAACCGACTGTAACCATGTCGTTTGAGGTCAATAATTCGCCGTTTGCAGGCCAGGACGGCAAATACGTCACCAGCCGTCAGTTGCGCGAACGCCTCCAGCGTGAGTTGATCACCAACGTGGCGCTGCGCGTTGAGGACACCGGCAGCCCGGACAAATTTCGCGTTTCCGGCCGCGGCGAGCTGCATCTTGGGATTCTCATCGAAAACATGCGCCGCGAGGGCTACGAGCTCGGCGTTTCGCGACCACAAGTAATTATTAAGGAAGTGGACGGCGAAAAGCAGGAGCCTTACGAATTGCTGACGGTAGATGTCGAAAGCCAGCATCAGGGCGCGGTCATGGAAAAGCTCGGATCGCGTAAGGGCGACTTGCTTAACATGGAGCCGGATGGCAAAGGACGCGTGCGCCTGGAGTACATGATTCCGGCGCGTGGTCTAATTGGATTTCAAACGGAGTTTCTGACAGCCACCGCCGGCAGCGGGTTGATCTACCACGTGTTTGATCACTACGCTGCGATGAAGAAGGGCGAAATGGGCGGACGCGTGAACGGTGTGCTCATTTCGAACGGTGTCGGCACCAGCGTCGCCTACGCACTGTGGAACCTGCAGGAGCGCGGTCGCATGTTCATTTCCCCGGGAGAGGAGATGTACGAGGGCATGATTATCGGCATCCACACACGCGACAATGATCTCGTGGTCAACGCCATGAAGGGAAAGCAGCTGACCAATGTCCGCGCCTCCGGTTCGGATGATGCCATCATCCTGACGCCACCGATTCAGCTGACGCTGGAGCGGGCACTGGAGTTCATCGAGGACGATGAACTTGTAGAGGTGACGCCAAACCACATTCGCTTGCGTAAGCGGCATCTCAAGGAAACCGACCGCAAACGCGCGGAACGCGCCAGCGCCGCGAGCTAGACCGCCAGGCAATCGCGGGGCTATGAACGTTTGCGCGTTTTTCGCCCTGCGCGGCGGTCCTATTTAGCTTTGTTCGCGTGTCGTGTGGAAATCCACCTGCGGCCATCTTTCCATGGTCAGCTGCAGATTGACGCGCGAAGGCGCTAGATAGGCAAGTTCACCGGCGCTATCGCGCGCCAGGTGGTCGCGCAACTTATTTTCAAATTCCGCCAAGGTTTTAGCGTCGCGGCATGCGACCCAGCGGGCACTCTGTACCGCCACGGGTTCAAACACCGCATCCACGCCATACTCGTTCTGCAGGCGGTGTGCAACGACGTCGAACTGCAAAGTCCCTACCGCACCCAGTATCAGGTCGTTGCTCGCCAGCGGCCGAAACAACTGGGTAGCGCCTTCTTCGGTTAACTGGTCCAGGCCCTTCTGCAGCGCCTTGGTCTTCATTGGATTGCGAATCTGCGCGCGGCGAAAGATTTCCGGTGCGAAATTCGGGATTCCGCTGAATTTGAGGACTTCTTTCTGCGTAAAAGTGTCCCCGATGCGCATGGTGCCGTGATTGTGCAGACCGATAATGTCGCCTGCATAGGCTTCCGCGGCCGCCACTCGCTCCTGCGCCATGAAAGTGATGGCATTGGAGACAATCACTTCGCGCCCGATGCGTACGTGAAACAGTTTCATGCCAGGAGTGTACTTGCCGGAACATACGCGCACGAATGCGATCCGATCACGATGGTTGGGATCCATATTGGCCTGGATCTTGAAGACGAAGCCGCTGAAGCTGGGTTCGTCGGCATTCACGATGCGCCCGCCGTCGCGCGGTTGCGGAGCAGGAGCCACCTCGACAAAGCTGTCGAGCAGTTCTTGCACGCCGAAATTGTTGATCGCCGAACCGAAAAATACCGGGGTTTGTTTTCCTGCCAAGTAGGCCGCCCGATCGAATGCATGGCTGGCTCCACGCACTAGAGCTACCTCGGCGCGCAGTTCCGCAGCCTGTTCTCCCAATACCTCATCCAGACGTGGATTATCCAAGTCGTGGATGACCTCGCCAGCGTTGATGCGCCCGCCGTGGTGCGGTGAGTAGAGGTGCACACATTCGTCGTGCAGGTGGTAGATGCCGCGAAAACGTTTGCCCATGCCGATAGGCCAGGTTACCGGTGCGCACTGGATTTTGAGCACGCGCTCGACTTCGTCCAGCACTTCCATGGGGTCACGGCCTTCGCGGTCGAGCTTGTTGATGAATGTGGTGATGGGTGTGGTGCGCAGACGGCAGATTTCCATCAGCTTGATGGTGCGCTCTTCCACACCCTTGGCGATATCGATCACCATGAGGGCGGAATCGACCGCTGTGAGAGTACGGTAGGTATCTTCCGAGAAGTCCTCGTGGCCGGGTGTGTCCAGCAAATTGACGATCTTGTCGCGATAGGGGAACTGCATAACCGAAGAGGTTACGGAGATACCGCGCTGTTTCTCCAATTCCATCCAATCAGAGGTGGCGTGGCGCGCTGCTTTGCGCCCTTTTACCGTTCCGGCGAGCTGGATCGCGCCGCCAAACAGAAGAAGTTTTTCGGTAAGCGTGGTTTTGCCCGCATCCGGATGGGAGATGATCGCGAAAGTTCGCCTGCGGTTGACTTCGTCAACCAGTGAACCGTTGTACATGCCTTTGTTTCCTCGGTGCTGGCCGCGGCCGGCGAGGCCGGGTGCGGGCTCGCTTCCTCCCTTCCCGCAGTGCGTGTTTGGCGCGGATGGATCGCGTTGCGAAAGGCGTCGGAAGCGAAAAACCCTGTATTATACTGGAATCGTGCGTGGTCTCGAAAGCCGGTGCCGGGGTGGGCCAAGCGGGCGCTCGCAAGAGCGGCGGTCTGGGCGATCTTTTGGCGCTAAGTGAAGAAAGGAGGTGCGGGCGGATGGCGATAGCGGGGAAGGTATCGGGCACCATGCCTGTGGCTTTTTTTGGTCACGGCAGTCCCATGAACACCTTGGAGAAAAACCAGCATACCCTGGCCTGGGAGAGGTTCGGTGTTGAAACGGGTAAACCTACCGGCATAGTTTGCGTTTCCGCGCACTGGTTCACTAGGGGAACCGCGGTAACAGCCATGGCACAGCCGCGTACGATTCATGATTTCGGAGGCTTTCCCCAGGCACTCTACGAAGTTCGCTATCCAGCCGCCGGCAGCCCGGCCTTGGCAGCGCGAGTGAAGAGTTTGCTTGCGCCGGTCAACGTGCTTGAGGACACGAAGGAGTGGGGTCTGGATCACGGCGCCTGGTCGATACTTGTGCATGTCTATCCGCAGGCCGATATTCCGGTGATACAACTTAGTATCGACGCGACGCAACCGCCCGAGTATCACTATCGGATGGCGCAACGGCTAGCGCCATTGCGCGACGAGGGTGTGCTGTTGATGGGAAGTGGGAACGTTGTCCATAACCTCGGGGCCGTAGACTGGGCGGGGGATGCGGCTGCGAGACCGTGGGCCAGTGAATTCAACGCTACTGTTCGAGGTCGGCTGGCCGCTAACGACGACAATGCGCTGCTGCATCTAGAACAGCTGGGTAGTGCTGCGGCGCTCAGCGTTCCAACGCTGGAACATTATTTGCCGCTTGTTTATATCGTGGCGCTGCGGCGACCGACGGATGGATTGCGTGTGTTAACGGATGGTGTCGAGCTCGGCGCAATCAGCATGCTGAGCGTCGCCTTTGGTGAGGCCCTGGGTACGAAATAGTAGTCAGCGGGCAATCGTTTTGGGCGGCGACAGCTTGTCGGGTGTTCCAGTTTTGGAGGTGAAATGAAGAAGTTGCAATTGTGTATGGCAGCGGGTTTGGTGGCGATAACGGTTGTCGGGTGCAGCCGCAAGGCACCGGCAATCAAGGGTGTCTATCCGCTCGTTGAGATTGCCAAGTCGGTTTATGTGCTGCGCGGCCCAAATGAACTGCCGAATCGGCAAAACCAGGGCTTTGAAGGCAATTCTGGGTTCATCGTTGCGCCTCGCGGCGTCATCGTCGTCGATCCAGGCAGCAGCGTGCAGGTTGGCGAGTTGTTGCTCGGCAAGATTCGCTCCGTAACGAGCGAGCCGGTCATTGGCATTTTTGACACCAGTGTGCGCGGAGATCATTGGCTCGGAAATCAAGCGATCCGGGCGGCCTATCCGAGGGTCGTCATTTACGCCGATGCGCACATGATGGCCAAGGCGCCGGCTGAGGGAAAACGCTGGATCGCGCGACTCAATCGCCTGACCGACGGCGCGGTAAAGGGGACACAGATTGTGACGCCGGACCTGGCTGTCGAGGCGGGCGATACGTTGGCGCTGGGCGGCTGGCATTTTGTTGTATTTCATCCGGCGCTAGCCGCCACTGACAATGACATTATGCTTGAAGTGCGAGAGGCAAAAGCGATATTCCTGGGTGATGTGGTGCTCGCACAAAGGGCGGCGGACCCCGATGAGGGCAGCTTGCAGGGCAACATGAGCGCCATCGATAGCGCACTTAAGAGTGACGCGGTCTATTTTGTTCCCGGCCATGGCGATCCGGGCGGCCGTGAGGTTGCGCTGACGTATCGGGCTTACCTGGCAGCGTTGTCGAATTCCGTGGCGCGCTGCAGACAAAGCGGGATGGATGAACAAGCGATGCGTCCGGTGGTCTACAAGGACCTTCAACCCTATCATGCTTGGGTGACGTTTAATGAAGGGCTGGCTGGCCTGATTCATCGCGCTAGCCTAGAAAATTCGAATTCTTCCTAAGGTCACCAGCGGGCCACTATGCACAAGCTTTTCCCAGATATCCGACCTAACGCGGTTCACCATTTGCCGGTGTCCGATGGGCACGTACTGTACGTTGAGGAATCGGGAAATCCGCGCGGCATTCCTGTGCTCTTCGTGCACGGCGGTCCGGGCTCCGGTTGCGAGGACTATCATCGTTGTTACTTTGATCCGACCGCCTATCGCATCATTTTATTCGACCAGCGTGGGGCGGGGCGCTCGAAGCCGCATGCTTCGCTGGAAGGCAACACGACGCAGAAGCTGGTCGAGGACATGGAGGCGATCCGCGATTTTCTTGGCGTGAAGCAGTGGGTTTTGTTTGGTGGATCCTGGGGTTCGACTTTGAGTCTGGTATACGCCGAAGCTCATCCGGCGCGTGTCAGCGGTCTCGTACTGCGCGGGATATTTCTCTGCCGGCCGTGGGAAATCCGCTGGTTTTATCAGGAGGGTGCGAACAGAGTTTTCCCTGACTACTGGGAAGACTTCATCGCTCCGATCGCCGAGCTGGAGCGGGGTGACCTGGTGCGCGCGCATTATCGGCTGCTCGTTGGCAGCGATGA
>JAJXUF010000115.1 GCA_021783175.1 Pseudomonadota bacterium | reverse complement strand
GGTGCTTGCGTTCTGGCTGACTTCCAAGTTACCAACGCAGTCTGGATGGCTACTGCCGCTAGTCGTCGGCATCATCATCGCGGCGGCTTCGCTCACTCGACCAGGTCTGCAATATTTTGTCGTGCCGTTGGCGATATTGAGCTACTACCATTTCGCCGGAAAAAAGGGTTGGCGGACGGCCGGTCTGATCGCACTGGGTTTTGCGCTGACTTATTCTCCGTGGATCATTCGAAACATACATACCCTCGGCATGACTACAGATCCCACGTTAATGATCAACACGCTGGAAAACGGGATCTACCCAAACTTTATGTATCACGGAGACCCACACACCTTTGGTTTTCCATACCGTTTTGATCCCCATTACCGCGAACTCACGCGCAGCGTGCCAATCGTACTCAAGGCCATCTATCAGCATTTCCTGCATGAGCCTGGACGCTATCTCGACTGGTACCTGATTGGAAAACCCATTGCCCTCTGGTCATGGAGCATGGTCGCCGGAATGGGCGATGTATTTGTGTATCCCGTTTTAAGTACGCCTTACGCGTATCTTCCGCAGTTCGTATTTACCCATTGGCTCATGTTTCATCTGCATTGGACCCTGGTCATCTTGGGTTTGATCGGCTGTATCCTTGTTTGGCTTCCGGCAAGGATTGCCGGTCTGTCTGGCTCCGCACTTTTTGTCGGCCGAGCGATATCTCTGCACCTCGTGTATTGGACACTGCTTCTTATGGTTGGGGCGCCATTTCCGCGATATTCCATACCCCTTCGCCCTTTTTTGTTCGGCATGGCAACACTGGCCGCGGTGTTTCTCATCAACAATTTGTGGCATGTTTGGCGCAACAGAGTTTTTCTGCCCAAGAAAAATGAAGCACCGGCAAAATAAGGCCGTCAGCCCGGAGTCGAAGCAAAGGAAAATGCAGCCCTGTATAGACCCTGTGGGACCGGTTTGCTGCCTCGTCTCAATGACGATCCTGCAAGTGCGACCGCATTGCCATTTTGAGCCGACGAGCCATCACCAAAACAAGGTTGACAGGGCTTTAAAAAATCAGCATAGTACCGACCCTTTATTAGCCCGCTAACGCGAGGAAAACGGCTTTGGCAAATACGGTTCAGGCGAAGAAGCGCGCGCGCCAGGCGGAAGTACACCGGCAGCACAATGCCGCCCTACGGTCTACGCTGCGCACTCATATCAAGAAGGTTCTTAAGGCATTAGAGAGCAAGGACAAGGCCGCAGCCCAGACAGCCTTCAAAGAAGCCATGTCGGTAATTGACCGCGTGGCAAACAAGGGCATTATTCACCGCAATAGCGCGGCTCGCCACAAGAGCCGACTGAATCAGCGTCTGCGTGCACTGGCTTAAGCGCCGGTGACGCCCAGCGTCGCAACCCCTCTTCCAAGTCTTGATAATCACCGCGGGCGCTGCATAGGCGCCCTTGATGGCCTTGGCGATTCCTAATGGTGCGATTGGGAAACAGGCATCGCAAGGCGATGCACGGCAACGGATCGACCTATACCAGCACCATGTTGTCGCGATGAATCAGTTCCGGCTCATCGACGTAGCCTAGGGTCGGTTCTATCTGGCTACTGGCCTTGCCGATAATCTTTGTGGCTTCTTCCGAACCATAGTTGACCAATCCGCGCGCAATCTCCCGGCCGTCAGGATCGAGACAGGCCACTAGTTCGCCGCGCCGAAAAACTCCCTCAACGGCCTGCACGCCCACCGGCAGGAGGCTGCGACCGGCCTCGCGTAGCACCTTTGTCGCTCCGGCATCGAGCCGCAGGCGGCCGCGCACCTGCATCTGGTCTGCCAGCCAGCGCTTGCGTGCCACCATGCGCCCCTCAGCCGGCACCAGGTGCGTTCCGATAGGTTCTCCCGCCAGTATGCGTGGCAGCACCTCCCTTTCGCGCCCCCAGGCAATAACCGTAGCCGCACCGGAGCGCGCCGCTTTTGCGGCGGCAAGCAGCTTGGTCCGCATGCCGCCGCGACCCAGAAGGCCCGATCCTCCCGCCATAGCCTCAAGGACGGTATCGCCGGCAATCCCCTCCTCGACCAGCTCGGCGTCGGCGTGTGCGCGCGGATCTTTCGTGAACAGGCCTGCCTGGTCCGTCAGAATGATGAGGAGTTCGGCTTCCAGCAGGTTGGCCACCAACGATGCCAGCGTATCGTTGTCACTAAAACGGATTTCCTCGGTCGCCACAGTGTCGTTTTCATTGATGACCGGAATGACGCCCAAGCCAAGCAGGGTTCGCAGCGTGCTACGGGCATTGAGATGGCGCTCCCGGTTGCTCAAGTCATCATGAGTCAAGAGCACCTGGGCGGTGCGCAGGCCATGCCGTTGGAACGCCGACTCGTACACCTGGACCAACCCCATCTGGCCGACCGCGGCCAGCGCCTGCAGCTCATGCAAGGCGTGCGGGCGGTTCTTGTAACCGAGCGCCTGCATACCGGCGGCTACCGCTCCGGAAGACACCAGCACGACCTCGACCTGGCGCTCGCGCAGCGCAGCGATCTGGGCCACCCAGCCGCCGATTGCGTCCAGATCAAGACCCTGGCCATGGTTGGTGAGCAACGCACTGCCGATCTTTATCACACAGCGCGTACAGCGCGACAGGTCCTTTCGTGCCTCACGCATGCGGCATCGCCTCGGGATCGGCAGTGCCTTCGTCGGAGCTTGGCATCTTGATTTGCTCAAGCCGTGCCATGAGTTGCGCCACCAGTTCCCGGCATCCGGCACCGGTGGCGGCGGAAATAGCGAAAACCGGGCGCTTCCAGCGCAATGCGCGGGTGAGCGCCTGGACGCGCTGATCGCGCTCTTCTGGAGCGATTAAGTCCATCTTGTTAAGCACCAGCCAGCGCTCGCGCTTAGCCAAAGTCGGACTGAACTTCTTGAGCTCAGCCACGATGCTGCGCACGCCTTTGACCGGATCGGCATCCGGGTCCAGGGGCGCCATATCAACGAGGTGTAACAGGATGCGGGTGCGCGCCAGATGACGCAGAAAGCGGATGCCAAGGCCGGCCCCCTCGGCCGCCCCCTCAATCAGACCGGGGATATCTGCCATGACAAAGCTGCGGTGAGTTTCCACGCGCACCACGCCGAGCTGCGGGTGCAATGTCGTAAAGGGATAATCTGCAACCTTGGGCCGTGCCTCGGAAACCGCACGCAGAAAGGTGGATTTTCCGGCGTTGGGCAACCCGAGGAGGCCGACGTCGGCCAGCAACTGCAGTTCGAGGGCCAGTTCGCGCTGTTCCCCGGGGGAGCCGGGTACGGTTTGGCGCGGGGTACGGTTGGTGCTGCTCTTGAAATGCGTGTTTCCAAGCCCTCCGCGGCCACCCTTGGCGACCAGAAGACTTTCGCCGGCGCGAGTGATGTCGCCAATGATTTCACCTGTTTCGGCGTCACGCACGAGGGTACCGAGGGGTACAGAAATTATGAGATCGTCTCCGGCTTTGCCGGAACACTTGCGTCCATGACCGCGTTCGCCGTGCATGGCGCGAAACTGGGTTGAATAGCGGAAATCGGCAAGCGTATTGAGGCCGCTGTCTGCCGACAGAAAGATACTGCCGCCGCGGCCACCGTCGCCGCCATCGGGCCCGCCGCGCGGGATAAATTTTTCGCGCCGAAAGCTCAAGGCGCCATCGCCTCCGTTTCCGGCCTCGACGCGAATTTTAGCTTCATCGACGAATTTCATATGTTAAAGAACCAAACGGCTCCGCTACTACCGACTTGCAGGCCCGTGGAATCTCAAGTTATCGGTCCGACAACCGGCCAAACAAAAAACCCCGCACCGTCCTCCGATGCGGGGTTAGCGCTATCCGGCTTGGAGACGGAATCAGGCGGTAACGACACTCACGGTCTTGCGCCGGCGCGGCCCCTTGAGTTCGAACTCCACCTGGCCAGGCGCCAGTGCGAACAGGGTATCATCCTTGCCGATACCGACATTCCGGCCGGGATGGAATTTGGTACCCCGCTGCCGCACAAGAATATTACCGGTAACAACCTGCTCGCCAGCGAAGCGCTTCACGCCAAGACGTTTCGACTCGGAATCGCGGCCATTTCGCGAGCTGCCACCTGCTTTTTTGTGTGCCATTGTTCTGACCCTTACCTATTTGCTAATACGAACGCGTACCTACTTGGTCGCGCCGGAAATTCCCGTGATCTCAATCTCTGTGTAATCTTGCCGGTGACCGGCCTGCTTACGATAGTGCTTGCGGCGACGCAGCTTAAAGATTCGAACCTTGTCTCCGCGCCCATGGCCTTTGACGGTTGCCGTCACGGCCGTGCCGGAAAGAACAGGGTTACCCGTGCGCACGTCCTGACCATCGGCGACCATCAGCACCCGATCAAGATTGACCGAAGATCCGGCATCAGCGGCGAGCTTCTCTACTCGCACCACATCGCCGACCGCCACCCGATATTGCTTGCCGCCCGTCTCGATTACCGCGTACATGCTTGATTCTCCATCACAAATGGCCGCCTAGAGGCGCTTCATCAAAGCCGCGCATTGTACCGTGAGGTCTGCCGACTTACAAGCCGCGCCAAGCCTTCAGGCAAACCGACCGGTTTTTCGGTCGTAGAAATAACGGTCGTTCTTGCGGGCAGGCAACGCATACTCTAGCATTCGGGCCCATCGTGCCGCAGCAACGCAAATATTTCCCATGGATCTAGAGGCCATTCTGGCCCTTACTTATGATGACCGGCAGGCAGTCGATCGCGAAATCAACCGACGACTGAAGTCTGATGTCGCCCTCATCAACCAGCTGGCAGGGTACATCATCCATAGTGGCGGCAAGCGCCTGCGTCCGCTCATCGTCTTGCTTGCGAGTGGCGCTTGCGGTTACCAGGGCCAGGATCATATCCCGCTCGCCACGATCGTCGAATTCATCCATACCGCCACCCTGCTGCATGACGACGTGGTCGATGCCTCGGAACTGCGGCGCGGACAAACCACGGCCAATGTGGTTTGGGGCAATGAAGCAAGCGTCCTTGTAGGGGATTTTCTCTACTCGCGCGCATTCGAAATGATGGTCGATGTGCGCAATATGCGTGTCATGGAAATTTTGTCCAAGGCAACCAACACCATCGCCGAAGGCGAGGTAATGCAGCTGTTGAATTGCCACGAACCGGATATCGCCGAGCAACAATACCTGTACGTTATTCGCAGCAAAACAGCAAAATTGTTCGAGGCGGCGGCCCGGCTGGGAGCAGTTATAAGCCAACGCGACCTTGCGATCGAAACGGCGCTGGCGGCCTACGGGATGCATCTTGGCACCGCCTTCCAGTTGATCGACGATGTGCTTGATTACCGAGCTGACCCCGTGACGCTCGGCAAGAATATTGGCGATGACCTGGCCGAAGGCAAGCCCACGTTGCCCATGATCCATGCTCTGCGCACCGGCAATGCCCGCGAGCGTGATTTGCTGCGTGCGGCAATTCGCGAGGGCGGTTTGGAGCAAATCGACGCCGTCGTTGCTGCCATTGAATCGACAGGGGCCATCGCGTACACTGCGCGGCAAGCTGAGGACGAAGCGGGTCGGGCGCGGAAAGCCCTGGCCGTGATTCCCGATTCACCCCACGCACAAGCGCTACTCGACCTCGCTCACTATTCCGTGCATCGCAATCACTAGACCAATCGGGGTGTAGCTCAGCCTGGTAGAGCACTAGCTTCGGGAGCTAGGGGCCGGAGGTTCGAATCCTCTCACCCCGACCATGTCCGATCGATGCTGCGGCCGCATTGTCTCAAGCGGCGCGAAAAAGGCCTGTTCTTCAATTGAAACAGGCAGTCTTTGTGGGTATTTCAACAGAGAATCGAAACATGGGCGAATTACTGCGCCTGGTCTTTGTGCTGGCGGCCATTTGGCTGGCCCTTCGACTGTTAAAGCGCCATTCGACGCCTCATTTCCATTCCCACCGCGAGCCCTCCGCAAACCGCCCATCAGGCGGCGTGACCATGCTCCCTTGTGCCCGGTGCGGCGTATACATTCCCCAGGACGACGCAATAAGGTCTGAGGGTCGGGTCTATTGCAGCAGGGAACATGCTCTAAGAGGTCCCGATCAGCCGTAATTCCGGCTTTGCCTCCCGCCGGAATCTGTGCTAATTCAATTAAAGATGACAGCAATGGATAGCAGGATCTTCGGAACTGGGATGAGCGCGACAGACAGCGCGTCCGCCGTCGCCTCGGAAAACTGGAAGCTACTGCGCTATTTTAATTTCTACCGTGCCCTGATCGCCTGCGCGGCGGCCGGCTATGCTCTGTCGGGGGCAAGGATCCTGCCTCTCGGTGAATCGAACCCGCTCCTCTTCTACGGTACAGCACTGACCTACGCCGCGGTGGCATTTGCCGGCATTGCCGGGGCATGGCGCCGCTGGCCGAATTTTGAAAGCCAAACCGGCTTGTTCTCGTTCCTGGACGTCATTCTGCTTACCCTATTGCTGCATGCCAGTGGGGGTCTTGGCAGCGGTCTCGGCCTGCTTCTGGTCGTGGCGATTGGCGGGAGCAGTCTCATGCTCGGCACCCGCATGACGATATTTTTTGCCGCGCTCGCGACTGTTTCCATTGGCCTGGAGGTCAACTGGCAGTTCTTGACGGGCGGAACTTGGATAACGGATGGCTATACCCAGGCGGGACTACTGGGACTTGGCCTTTTCGCGACGGCCGCCCTATCCCACACCCTGGCTCAGAGACTGCGTGCGACCGAGGACCTGGCCCAGCGGCGTGGTGTCGACCTTGCCAATCTTTCACAGATCAACGAGGTCATCATTCAGCGCATGCAATCCGGCGTGCTGGTGTGCGACCCGGTCGGCCATGTACACATGGTGAACAAGACCGCACGCGATTTCCTTGGTCTGCGCGAGCCACTTGCCGGCAAGCCCCTGCTCACCGACATCTCGGCTAGTCTGGCGACCCAACTGTTCGACTGGCTGGGAAAATCGGCGGCTGCCCGCGGACGCCAACTGGTCACTACCCGCGCCGGCTATACACTGCTGCCGCGCTTCCTGTCGATCGGCGATGGACAGAGTTCGGGCGTACTGGTATTTCTCGAAGATACCTCGATCCTGAAGCAGCAGGCACAGCAGCTCAAGATGGCCGCGCTCGCTCGCCTGACTGCAAGCATAGCCCACGAAATACGCAATCCGCTCGGGGCAATCATTCACGCTGCCCAGTTGCTCAGCGAATCCGCCAGCCAAAGCGGTGACGAGAAGCGCCTGGTTCGCATCATTGAAGATCAGAGCCGGCGCATGAACGTCATTGTGGAAAATGTCATGCAGCTTAGCCGTCGCGACCACGTTAATCCGGTCGCGCTGCAGTTTGGCTCCTGGATGAAAGACTTCGCTCGCCAGTTCACGGAGACCGGCGGTAAACCGCCCGAGCTGATTTCGGTAGTTGATCACGGCAACGTGACAGCCTGCATGGATCCTGATCAGCTTAACCAGGTCGTCGGCAATCTGTGCCAGAATGCGCTGCGCCACAGTCCGCCTTTCAGCGGCCAATCCCTTATCGCGCTCAAGGCCAGCTTTGACCCGGATGGCCGCCCGGCTCTCGATGTAATCGACTGGGGCTCCGGCATCCCGCCCGAGATTGCCGACAACATTTTTGATCCATTCTTTACCACCACTCCCAA
Organism: Pseudomonadota bacterium; assembly: GCA_021783175.1. The sequence goes on along the minus strand of JAJXUF010000115.1, from coordinate 2,432 downwards.
GGGCACCGGACTTGGCTTGTATATTGCAAGGGAACTGTGTGAAGGAAACGGTGCCCGGCTGGATTACCACCCAGGCGATGGGGGCGGCACCCGTTTTCGCATTACGTTCCTGCGGGCCGAAGAGTGTAGTGGCCCCGGCAAACCATGAGCACCAAGGCGATGACAACCAAGGGACAGGTATTGATTGTCGACGACGAGCCCGACATCCGCGAACTATTGGAACTTACCCTGGGGCGGATGAATCTGGAGACACGCGCCGCGGAAAATCTGATGGAAGCCCATCATCTGCTCGAACAATTTGCCTTTGATCTTTGCCTGACGGACATGCGACTTCCCGACGGCAATGGCATTGATTTAGTGCGACACATCCAGAACAAACATCCGCAGTTGCCGGTCGCCGTGATTACGGCCCACGGCAACATGGAAACCGCCATTACGGCGCTTAAGGCCGGGGCTTTCGATTTCGTCTCCAAACCGCTCGACATCAATGATTTGCGCAACATCGTCCGCTCGGCACTCAGAGTCGGATCTGTGGTGCCAACGGCGCCAGTCATCAGCCGCGACGCAACCCGCAAGTTGCTGGGAGAGTCGACCGCCATTCAGACGGTGCGCATCTTGATTGAAAAACTGGCGCGTGGCCAAGCTCCAGTTTACATACACGGCGAATCGGGTACCGGCAAGGAACTTGCTGCACGCTTGATCCATGATCTTGGACCGCGTGCGGATAGACCGTTCGTGCCCGTTAACTGCGGGGCGATCCCCGAACAGCTCATGGAAAGCGAGTTTTTCGGCCACAAAAAGGGTAGTTTTACCGGGGCGGTACAGGACAAGGACGGTCTTTTCAAGGCCGCCGATGGCGGTACGCTGTTCCTGGACGAAGTCGGTGATCTGCCGATTCCCATGCAGGTAAAACTGTTGCGCGCCATTCAGGAAAAGACCGTACGCCCGGTAGGCAGCCACAACGAAATCCGCGTGGACGTGCGCATCCTCAGCGCCACCCACCGCGATCTCCATGGCCTGGTACGCGACGGGAAATTCCGCCAGGACCTCTACTACCGACTCAACGTGATCGAACTGGCGATTCCCAGTCTGCGCAGCCGCCCGGAGGATATTCCCCTGCTGGCTGAACACCTGTGCGCAAAGCTTACCTCAACACTGGGTGGCGCATCGCCGCGACTGTCGAGTGAAGCACTGACAGAACTGTCGCGCTACGATTTTCCCGGTAACGTACGCGAGCTTGAGAACATCCTGGAACGGGCGCTCACCATGTGTGATGGCGCCGAAATTACCCCCCAGGATCTGCGCCTGCCGGACGCTGGCTCCGATTCCGACACACAGTCCGGGGCTGCGGATTTTTCCGGCGACGAATCGCTCGAAGAATATCTTGCGCGCGTTGAAGAAACCGCGATCCGCGACGCGCTTGAGCAGACCGGCCAAAACAAGACCGCGGCCGCCAAACTCCTCGGCATTACTTTTCGTGCCCTGCGCTACAAACTGGAAAAACTCGGCATCGATTGACTTTCGTTCGCAAACGATGTGCGCCAGTTGCCTGCCGGATTCAGCCATTCATCGGTCGCAGCTGACCCGTCCGCGCTTTGCTGACGCCGTGCAGCGTCAGTCGTTGCCGCGAAACGGCGGAAGCAATCTAAACGAATCGGCGACGGTCAATGGACCAGCGAGCCCGGCTTGAAAGCAACCCACTGTCCGGAAAAGCAATTTTGCCAAAGAGTCAAAGCCTGCCATGCCCAGCCCGAATGGTACGGTTTGTGCATTTCTCAAGATCACCATAAGGAGCAGTGCGTTTGGCGGTGCGGAATACACCTTTGACCAAGCTCTGAACGTCTGCTACTTATTGTTGGTGGCTCGGAAATCTGAGAAAGCATCGGCCCAAAAGGGACTCAACGGGCGACATGCATGCACGGCTCGATTGGATTATAGGGCCGGTTATTTCCCAGATTTCTGCCCGAATGAAAACTGAACTGGAGGTTTGATTTATGAAGAGATTACAAAAGGGCTTTACGCTAATCGAATTGATGATCGTGGTCGCGATCATCGGTATCCTGGCAGCCATCGCGATTCCGGCCTACCAGGATTACATCATCCGCTCAAAGATCACGGAAGGCCTGAGCCTGGCGGACGCGGCGAAGACGGCTGTTGAGGAAACCTATCAATCTAACGGAGTTATGCCCACAACCGGAACCAATGCGAGCTTCGGTTTGGCCGCTCCCGCGAGCATCGCTGGCAAGTATGTGACCTCGGTGACAGTTGCGCCCACCGGCGTAATCAGCATCAAGTACACTGCCGCCAACATTGGCGGACAGGTGGTTGCAGGCAGCTCGGATCTCCTCACCCTGGTTCCGGGCACGGTTCCGGGTGGCAACATGATCTGGGCTTGCGGTCGTCTGGACGCAAAAGTGGGCAGTAAGACCGTT
>JAJXUF010000114.1 GCA_021783175.1 Pseudomonadota bacterium | reverse complement strand
GTTTACTGCCATCGAGAACCAGCTTGAATCCAAGTTCGGCAAGAAGGGCAAGCGCATCGTCGACGACAACCTGCGCGTGGTGCGTCGCGGCTATGAAGAGCTGTTCGAGATCAAGCCGGAAATCATGAAAGTCGGCCAGCGCGCCAAAGTCGTGGGCAAGCCTGCACCCGCGTTGCCGGTCATGCTGAAACAATTGCCGGAAGGCGACGGCGGCATTTCCGACATCCACCGTTTCTGGGAACAGACCGGCAGCTTCTACATGAAGGGACAAGGCTCCGACAATCTGGTCGATCCGTTCATGGGCCTGTCGGTGATCCCCGCCGTGACCGGCGTGTATCGCGACATGACGGGCGTGCGATTCGAGCATCCGGAATGGATCGCCGAAAACTGTACTGCCTGCGGCAATTGCTTCACGCAATGTCCGGACAGCGCCATCCCCGGACTGGTCACCACCACGACCGACGTGCTCAATACTGTCATCCAGAAGATCGAGACCGGCGGACGTCCGACGCGCTTCCTGCGCAAGTTCAGCCGCGTCATCGACAAGAAGTTGCGCAGTGCGCTGGACAAGGACGGACTGGACGTGCGCGCGCTGCTGGCCAATGCCATCACCGAAGCGTTCGCTGAAGATCCGACGCAGGGCGAAGATCGCGGCCGCCTGGAAGCGGAACTGAATTTGTTGCGCGCCGAGATTGGCAGCTTCAAGTTTGCCACGACCAAACCGTACTGGACGCAGAAGGAGAAAAAAGAAAAGGGCGCCGGCGGCCTGTTCTCCATCACCATCAATCCCTACACCTGCAAAGGCTGCGCCATCTGCGTGGCGGAGTGCGGTGACAACGCGCTGAAGATGGTCACGCAAACTGCGGAATCCATCGAAACCATGCGCGACGACTGGAACTTCTGGCTCGACCTGCCGACCACGCCGCCGCAATTCAGCCGCATTGACGACCTGGATGAAAAGGTCGGCGCGCTGGAAACTCTGTTGCTGGACAAGCACAACTACCAGTCCATGGCCAGCGGCGACGGCGCCTGCCTGGGCTGCGGCGAAAAATCGACCATCCACCTGTTCACCAGCACCGTCACGGCGCTGCAACAGCCGCGCGTGAAGAAATTCCTCGGCAAACTGGATACCTTGATCTCCGGTCTGGAAAACCATGTGCGCATGAAACTCAGCAGCTCGGTCGATCTCACCGATACGCAAGCGTTGATGCAGGCGGTACAGGCCAACAAGGGGCACGACCTGACCTTGGCCAACCTGTCGGAAAGCCTGCTGGCGAAACATCCGGGCCAGCCTATCGATCCGCAATGGTTGAAACGCGTGAGCGAGATGCTGGAAAAACTCAAGGACCTGCGCTGGCGTTACATGGAAGGTCCGAGCAAGAACGGCCGTGCGGAGATGGGTATCGTCAACTCCACCGGATGCACCTCGGTATGGGCGTCCACTTTCCCGTTCAACCCGTATCCCTTCCCGTGGACATCGCACCTGTTCCAGGATTCGCCTTCGGTGGCGATGGGCGTGTTCGAAGGTCACATGGCGAAGATGGTGGAAGGATTCAAGACCGTGCGCCAGGTCGAGATGGAACTCGCGGGCGGTTACGATCCTGCGGAGAAGGACGACTTCTTTGCCCGCTTCAACTGGGAACAACTGACAGACGAAGAATGGCACTTGTGTCCGCCGGTACTGGCCATGGGCGGCGACGGCGCGATGTTCGACATCGGCTTCCAGAACCTGTCGCGTGCCCTAATGGCGGGCAAGCCGATCAAGATACTGATCGTGGATACGCAGGTGTATTCCAACACCGGCGGGCAGGCGTGCACTTCCGGCTTCATCAGCCAGGTGGCCGACATGTCCCCGTACGGCGCGAGCAAGCACGGCAAGACCGAGAAGCGCAAAGAGATCAGCATCATCGGCATGGCACACCGCACTTCATTTGTGACGCAGGGTTCGCTGGCCAACACCACGCACTTGCTGGAAAGCTTCATCGACGGCTTGAACAGCCGCCGTCCGGCATTGTTCAACGTGTATGCGGTATGCCCGCCGGAACACGGCGTGGGCGACAACAGCGCGGTGGCGCAAAGCAAGATGGCGGTGGAATCCCGCGCCTTCCCGCTGTTCCGCTACAACCCGGACCTGGGCGTGACTTTCTCCGAATGCGCCACGCTGGAAGGCAATCCGTCGCTGGACGCCGACTGGCCGACCTACAACCTGAGTTATGTCGACGATAAGGGCGACAAGATGACGATGGCGTTGCCAATGACGTTCGCCGATTTTGCCCTGAGCGAAGGACGTTTCGCCAAACAGTTCAAGAAGGCGCCGCCGGAAACCTGGAACGACAACATGGTGTTGCTCGGCGATTTCCTCAAGCTGTCCGAGGACGAGCGCGATGGCAAATTCCCGTTCATCTGGTCGGTGGACAAGAAGAACCGCCTGATGCGCGTGTTGACGTCGGTGGAGATGGTGCGTGCGTGCGAAGAGCGTCTGCAGTTCTGGCATCAACTCAAGGACGTGACCCGCACCGGCGTCGCCGCGCAGGTGGATGAAGAAGCGATCGCCAGCCGCGTGCGCCAGGAGCTGATCCAGAAGCTTTCTTCCGGTCTGGGTCTCAGCTCCAGCGATGCGCCGCAAGCGGTCGTTGCGACTGCATCTGCCGCCAATGCGGATGGCTACGAGCAGGCCTGGGTCGACACGCCGGAATGCACGGCGTGCGACGAGTGCATCAACATCAACCCAAAGGTGTTTGGCTACAATGAAACGAAAAAAGTCGTTGTCCTCAATCCGAAGGCGGGCAGTTATCTGGACCTTGTTAAGGCGGCAGAGAAATGCACTGCCGGTGTCATCCACCCCGGTACGCCGTGGAACATGAATGAGCCGAATCTGGACAAGCTCAAACAACGCGCCGCCAAATACAACTGAGATGAATATGCGATTGCCATTTCTGAAACGGGCCGCGACGTTTGAGCACGGCATCCATCCGGACTATCACAAAGAGACCGGAAGCTTGCCGATACGCCGGCTGGCATTCGCGCCGCGGCTGATCGTACCGCTGTCGCAGCATATCGGCAAAGCGGCGATCTGTTGCGTGCAGGTGGGACAGGAGGTATTGCGCGGCCAGGTCATCGCCACGGCGGACGGGTTTGTGTCACTGCCCGTGCATGCACCCGCCACCGGTGTGGTGGAAGCGATCGGAGTGATGCCCGCCGCCAACGGCAAGATGGTGGATTCCATCACCATCCGCGTGTATGAAGCCGACGGCCAGGAAGTGCAGGTGCGCGCGCCGCTCGATGTCGATGCGCTGGACAAGAATGAATTGATGGCCGCCATTCAGAGCACCGGAATTTCCGGATTGGGCGGCGCCACTTTCCCAGCGCACGTGAAGCTCAGCGTACCGCCGGAAACCGTCATCGACACCATGGTGGTGAACGGTGCCGAGTGCGAACCTTTCCTGACGTGCGACCATCGCGTCATGGTGGAGCGCACGCAGGACCTGCTGCGCGGCATCCGCATCGCCATGAAAGCCAGCGGTGCGCCGCGCACGGTCATTGGTGTCGAGGACAACAAGCCGGATGCCATCGCCGCGATCGAAGCTGCGCTGCCTGCCGACGGCAGCATTACGGTAAAGGCGCTGGAAACCAAATATCCGCAGGGCGCGGAAGACACAATCATTTACGCCTTGCTGGGCCGCGAGATACCTGCCGGACAGCGTCCCGCTTCCATCGGCGTGCTGGTGAATAACGTGATGACGCTGGCCTATCTCGGGCGTTTGCTTCCGGCCGGGGAGGGTATCGTCGAGCGCGTGTTGACCGTCGCTGGCCCGGCGGTGGAACGCCCCGGCAATTACATCGTTCCGATCGGCACGCCGTTGCGCTTCGTGCTGGAGCAGGTCGGTGCACGCAGCAGCGCGAAAGAAGTCATTCTCGGCGGGCCGATGATGGGCATGACCATCTCGTCGCTGGACGTTCCCGTCACCAAGGGCACTTCAGGTGTGCTCGCCTTCGGCAAAGGCCAACTGCCGGTGGAAACCCAGCGCACCTATTCCTGCATCAAGTGCGGCGAATGCCTCAAGGTGTGTCCAAAATTCCTCAACCCGTCGCAAATGGGATTGCTCGCAGCCAAGAACGAATACGAGATGATGGCGGAACGCTACAACCTCGAGCGGTGCTTCGAGTGCGGTTGCTGCAGCTACGTTTGTCCTTCGCATATTCCACTGGTGCAGCAGTTCCGCATCGCCAAGGCGCTTAACCGGAAAAAGGCTACAGCATGAGTTTTGAACTTCGTACCTCGCCCCACCAGCACAGCGGGCGTGATGTCCCTGTCATCATGCGCAACGTGGTGTTTGCATTGTTACCGATCTGCGCTTTTTCCATCTGGCAATACGGACTGTCGGCCGCCGCTTTGATACTGGTGGTTACGCTGGCCTGCCTGACCGCGGAACGTGTCAACAACCTGATCAGGGACAACGCCAATTCGCTGTCCGACTGGAGCGCTGTCATCACCGGCGTATTGCTGGCGCTCACGCTGCCGCCTTCCTTTCCGCTGTGGATGGGCGCAGTAGCGGGTTTTGCGGCGATCTGGCTGGGCAAGTCGCTGTTCGGCGGCTTGGGACAGAACCCGTTCAATCCCGCGCTGATCGGACGTGCCTTTGTGCAGGCCGCATTCCCGACCGCGATCAGTACCTGGGTGCCCGCGTATATGCCGCACCGTTTCGGCGAATTCATTCCGTCGTCGCTGACTGCGCCGTTCATGGCGCCGCCGGAAATCGCGCTCTGGGTAAAGCAACAAGGTATCGATGCCTTCACCGGCGCGACGCCGCTGGCACGCTGGAAATTCGAGAACATCACCGCCTCTTCCATGGATTTCCTGAACGGGAATATCACGGCCAGCGCGGGCGAAACCTCGGCTATCCTGATCCTGCTGTGCGGCCTGTATCTGGCGTACCGGAAGTTTCTTGATTGGCGCATTCCGGTTGCGGTGCTGGGTAGCGCGGCGCTATTGGCCTGGGCCTTCCATTTCGCGCAACCGGCGCGCTATCCCACGCCGAGTTTCGTGCTGCTCTCCGGCGGCCTGATGCTGGGCGCGTGGTTCATGGCGACCGACATGGCGACTTCGCCCGTCACCCCGCGCGGCATCTGGCTGTACGGCGCGCTGATCGGCATCCTGACGGTGGTGATCCGTTATTTCGGCGGTCTGACCGAGGGTGTGATGTACGCCATCCTGATCGCCAACGCGACCGGATCCCTGCTGGACCAGTTCAATCAGCCCCGCATACTCGGCGGTAAAAAAGGTAAATCATGAGCGACACTCAGGAAATCAATACGCCAAGTTTTGCGATGGTGCGCACGCTGGGATTGGTGGCTGTCATTTGCGGCATCATCATCGTCGGCGTCTACCAGGTCACATTGCCGGCCGTGAATGCGAACAAGAAACTCGCGCTGGAAAGACAAGTGTTCAAGGTCTTCCCCAATGCGAAAAGCGTCGTGCCATATTTTGTAAGTCAAAGTGGGATCGCGTCGGTCGAGGGGCAGGAAAATGCGCCAGCCGGAGCCGTCATGTTCTACGCGGTTTACGACGCCTCCAAAAAGCTGTCAGGTATCGCTGCGGAAGCTTCCTCATCCGGCTATGCCGACCAGGTCCGCATCCTGTATGCCTATGACGTGGAAAAGCAGGCCATCACCGGCATCGGCGTGATCTCCATGCGCGAAACACCCGGCATCGGCGACAAGATTCTCACCGACCAGGCGTTCCTCAGGAACTTCGAGGCGCTGGACGTGAGTCTGTCGTCCGACCTGCAAAGCCTTGCCAACGCGGTCAAGACGGTCAAGCACGGCACCAAGACCAGCCCCTGGCAGATCGATGCCATCGCCGGCGCCACCGTCACCTCCAAGGCGGTCGGCCGCGGCATCAACGAATCCGCGCAAGCCCTGCTGCCCAAACTATTGCCGCATCTTGATAAATTAACGGTCATGGCGCAATGATGACGAAATCAAACATGCCCGTTTCCCCCACCCTAACCCTCCCCCGTAGGGAGAGGGGACAATCGATTCGCTTCGCGAATTTCAAGTTAAGGAACCCATCATGAGTGCACCCTCAAGTTTCGATGAATTTCTGAGCGGACTCTGGAAACAGAACCCGATTTTCGTCATGGTCCTGGGCATGTGCCCGACCCTCGCCGTTACCGTGTCGGCGGTGAACGCCATTTCCATGGGACTGGCCACCACCTTTGTGCTGGGTGCGTCTTGCCTGCTGGTGTCGCTGCTGCGCAATGCCATTCCCAAGCAAGTGCGCATCGCCAGTTACATCGTCATCATTGCCACCTTCGTGACCGTGGTGGACTACGCCATCCAAGCCATTAGCCTGGACCTGTATGTGGCGCTCGGCGCTTACATCAAACTGATTGTGGCCAACTGCGTGCTTCTGGGCCGTGCCGAAGCGCATGCTGCAAAGAACCCGCCGTTGCCGGCGATGACCAACGCGATCGGCATGGGACTGGGATTCACGCTGGGTCTGACCATGATCGGTTGCGTGCGCGAGATACTCGGCGCCGGCAAGCTGTTCGGCGTGGCCCTGTTCGGCGACCACTTCCAGCCGTGGGTGGTGATGGTATTGCCGCCCGGCGGCTTCTTCGTGTTGGCATTCTGGCTCATCACCATCGCCACGTTCAATCATCTCATCAAGAAACGCAGCGCGCAGCTGGAAGGAGCGCAATCATGAACAACGCTTCCATTGCCAATATCCTGCTGACCACCATCCTGCCCGGCAATTTCGTGCTGGCGATGTTCCTCGGCATGTGCCCGTTCCTCGGCGTGTCGCAAAAGCTCAGCACCGCCGTGCCGATGGGAATCGCGACCGCCTTCGTGATTCTGGTGGCCTCGGTCTCGGCCTATTTCCTCAATCAGGTGCTGGTGTATTTTCACCTGGAATTCCTCAGCGTGATCACCTTCATCACGGTCATCGCGTGTGCGGTGCAACTGGTGGAGATGTTCGTGAAAAAGACTTTCCCCGAGCTGTTCCGGCAACTGGGGATATACCTGCCGCTGATCACCACCAACTGTGCGGTGCTCGGCGTGGCCTTGTTCCAGACGGCCCGCCAGTACAACTTTGCGCAGTCGCTCGCCTATAGCATCGGTGGCGGTATCGGCTTCACGCTGGCATTGATACTCATGGCCGGTGTGCGCGAACGCATGCAGTTGTCCAACGTGCCGACGCTGGTGCAGGGTGCCGCGCTGAGCGTGGTGATCGGCGGTCTATTGTCCCTGTCGTTCATGGGCTTTTCGGGAATCGGGGGTGGGGAATGATGTACTTATATACAGTCGGTTTCATCTTGTTCGTCATGCTGGCCTGGGTCGTCGTGCAGGCTGCGGCCAACCGTTTTGCCCATCATCATCCGGAATTCGGTGCGGCGCGCAGGATGGGAGAAGGATGCTGCGGCAAGTGCACCGGCGACACCTGCGAGAACGAGCATAAACACTAACATGCTAGTAGGGTGGGCACGTTTTGGTGCCCACGAGGGGGAGGTCGATAGGTTCCCAACGGCTGTGCCGTTACCCATTCACTCTGCCCACGCTGAACAAACCACATTCGCCGCGTGGGCACCAAGAACGTACCCGCCCTACGGAAGACTTTTTGCTGCGAGAACGAGCATAAACACTAACATGTTAGTGTTGGCCGTCATATAATTCCGGCCGGGGAATCCGGCTGTTCATACCAACCTAAATTAGGGAAACGCCGATTAAGTCGTCACACCGGCGAAGGCCGGTGTCCAGTTAATTAAAAACACTGAATTCCGGCCTGACCAAAGGTCAACTTGTCCTGAGTTTATCGAAGGGCCGGAACGACGAATCAGGACTTAATCGGCGTTTCCTTAAATAAGAAAACAGGAGAAGTGCATGCAACCTTACGTCATTCCATTCCAGTCTCTGGGCCTTGCTGACATCCCGGAGGTGGGCGGAAAGAACGCGTCGCTGGGCGAAATGATTTCCAACCTGAGCTCGTCCGGCGTGCATGTACCCGGCGGCTTTGCCACCACGGCGCAGGCGTATCGCGATTTTCTGGCGAACGACGGACTGGACAAGCGCATCGAGCAGGCACTGGTCACGCTGAACGTGGAAGACGTCACGGCGCTGGCTGAAGCCGGACGCATGATCCGCAGCTGGATCGTCGAGGCGCCGTTGCCAAAGCGCCTGGAAGACGAGATTCGCACGCACTACACAAAACTTTCCGCCGAAGGCGAAGGCAGTTTCGCGGTGCGCTCCTCGGCCACGGCGGAAGACCTGCCGGACGCGTCGTTTGCCGGCCAGCAGGAGACTTTCCTCAACATCCAGGGTATCGACAACATCCTGCACGCGATCCGCGAAGTGTTCGCGTCGCTGTACAACGACCGCGCGATTTCTTACCGCGTGCACAAGGATTTCACGCATGCCGATGTGGCCCTGTCCGCCGGTGTGCAGCGCATGGTGCGTTCCGACCTTGGTGCGTCCGGCGTGCTGTTCACGCTGGATACCGAGTCCGGCTTCCGCGATGCGGTGTTCGTGACCTCATCCTTTGGTTTGGGCGAGATGGTGGTGCAGGGTGCCGTCAATCCGGACGAGTTTTATGTGCACAAGCCGCAACTGGCTGCCGGTTTCCCCGCTGTCATTCGGCGCAGCCTGGGTTCCAAACAGCAACGCATGGTGTTCGACGAACAGCGTTCCGCCGGACGCTCCACCCGCATCGAGCCGGTACCGGTTGCCGACCAGCAGCGCTTCTCGCTGAGCGATGCAGACGTGTTGCAGCTCGCGCGTTACGCCGTCTCCATTGAAAAACATTACGGCCGCCCCATGGACATCGAATGGGGCAAGGACGGCATCGACGGCAAGCTCTACATCCTGCAGGCGCGTCCGGAAACCGTTAAGTCCAATGCAGGCAACGGCGGCACCGAGAAATACCGCCTGCAGCATCGCGGCGAAGTGCTGGTCGAAGGCCGTGCCATCGGCCAGAAGATTGGTGCAGGTCGCGTGCGGATTGTCGCCAGCACTGCCGAAATGGACAAGGTGCAGGCGGGTGATGTGCTCGTCACCGACATGACCGACCCTAACTGGGAGCCGGTGATGAAGAAGGCCTCCGCTATTATCACCAATCGCGGCGGACGCACCTGTCACGCGGCGATCATCGCGCGTGAGCTGGGCATCCCGGCCATTGTCGGCTGCGGCCACGCCACCACGGCATTGCAGGAAGGCGAGATCGTCACCGCTTCCTGCGCCGAAGGCGATACCGGATTCGTGTATCACGGAAAATTGCAGTTCGAGGTCGTCGTGCACAGCGAAGCCGAATTGCCGCCGATCCCGGTCAAGCTCATGCTCAACGTGGGCAACCCCACGCTGGCGTTCGAATTTGCGCAACTGCCCTCGGCGGGCGTCGGCCTGGCGCGTCTCGAATTCATCATCAACAACCTGATCGGCATCCATCCCAAGGCGGTACTGGAACACAACAAGCTGCCGGGCAAGTTGCACGAAGCCGTCATGCAGCGTTCCGCCGGCTATGCCGACCCGGTCGAGTTCTACGTGGAAAAAATCACCGAAGGCGTGTCCACGCTGGCGGCCGCATTCTGGCCCAAACCGGTCATTGTGCGCATGTCCGACTTCAAGTCGAACGAATACCGCAAACTGATCGGCGGCGAGATCTACGAGCCGATGGAAGAGAATCCCATGATCGGTTTCCGCGGCGCCGGACGTTACGTCGCGGCTAACTTCAGCGAATGTTTCGAGCTGGAATGCCGTGCCATGAAACGCGCCCGCGAAAAACTCGGCTACACCAATATCGAATTGATGATTCCGTTCGTACGCACGGTGAAAGAAGCGAGCGAAGTCGTCGCCACGCTGGAGAAGCACGGCCTGAAGCGCGGCGACAAGGGCCTGCGCCTCATCATGATGTGCGAGATACCGTCAAATGCGTTGCTGGCCGAAGAGTTCCTGCAATACTTCGATGGATTCTCGATCGGCTCCAACGACCTGACGCAACTGACGCTGGGACTGGATCGCGATTCCAGCCTGGTGGCGGATCGTTTCGACGAACGCGATGCGGCGGTGAAGGTGTTGCTGGAGATGGCGATCACCACCTGCAACCGCCTGAACAAATACGTCGGCATCTGCGGACA
>JAJXUF010000113.1 GCA_021783175.1 Pseudomonadota bacterium | reverse complement strand
CCTGATTGCGATATTCCTGTGCCTTGATAATGACCACACCGTCCTTGGTGATGCGCTGGTCGTTGAGCTGCAGCAGACGTTCCTTGAATTCGAGCGGCAAGGATGATGCTCCGATATCGAAACGCATATGCACCGCGCTCGATACCTTGTTCACATTCTGACCACCGGCGCCTTGTGCGCGCACGGCGGTCAGCTCGATCTCGCGTTCAGGGATGATGACGTTGTGGACGATGTACAACATGTCAACCCTCTCCCTAGCTAGCCCTCTCCCGCAAGCGGGAGAGGGGATCGGCCCTCTCTCCCCGAGGGGATAACCAGCGACTTGGCGGCTTTGCCGCCTAGTCGAATGGCTAGTTGTTCCATCAGAGAGTTGGAGAGAGGGGCGCGACATTTCATCAACGTTCTATTCCAGTTAAGGCGTCAGTACCTGTATCTGCACATCGCCCAGCGTCACCATCTGTCCGGCGCGGATCTTGGCAGTCTTGCGCGATTCCACCTGCCCATCGACGAAGACCACACCTTCAGCCACCAGCGCCTTGCCCGCACCGCCGCTGTCGCACACGCCGGTGAGCTTGAGCAATTGGTTCAGTTCGACGAACTCGCCACGAAGCTGGAATTCAAGTTGTTGCATAAATGCCTTTTCCTTCATGTAGGGTGCGCTCGCGCACCAGCAATCTTAAGAGTATCGGCGGTCCGGTGCGCAAGCGCACCCTACACATTACTCGCCGAAACTCCCCGACTCATTTGCGACGCCGCCCCAATCCGCCGGATACATTCCTTGTTTCGCATAACGATGAAACGTTGAATACGGCCAATCGCCCGCGTTCGCTGCATATCCATGTTTCACCGGATTGTAGTGGATATAGTCCACATGCCTCGCGAAATCAGCTTCATCGCGAATCAGGTGTTCCCAGAACCTCCTTTGCCACAACCCACCTTCGCCACGTTTCTCGCGCGAACTTGAGATATTTTGTTGCGGAAGCCACATCGCACAATCACGAGTAACGTGCTGTTTGATAAGCGACCAGCGCAGCGAAAAATCCTTTTCGTGTGGAGGCAACCGCCAGACCGTGTGTAGGTGATCCGGCATCAATACCCAAGCTGCAATTTCAAAAGGCATTTCCGAGCGCACGCGATTAATGGCATCGCGCAACGCTGCGCGACAACGCAAATCGGTCAGCAATGGCTGGCGGCAATGAGTGACAACAGTAAAGAAGTACGTGGCACCGGGGATGTTGGCACGGCGGTATTCCGGCATGAACGAACTCCTGGTCGAATGCGATTAACCTACGAATCCCACGTAGGGTGCGCTCGCGCACCATTTTATTTCTCCCGCACATCTGGTGCGCAAGCGCACCCTACATTTGCATTACAGCTTCACGGCGTGTTCACGCGTGGTATGGAACACGACCTTGGGCCAGCGTTCCTGCGTCAGCTTCAGGTTGACATTGTTCGGTGCGAGATAAGCCAGGTTGCCTGCCGCATCGATGGCGAGATTGTGCGACAGCGCTTTCTCGAAATCGGCGAGTATCTTCTTGTCGTCGCAAGTCACCCAACGCGCGCTGGTGGTGCTGGTGCCCTCGAACATGGCATCGACACCGTACTCGCCCTGCAAACGGCTGGCCACCACATCGAACTGCAACATGCCGACCGCGCCCAGAATCAGGTCGCCGCCGTCCACCGGCTTGAACACCTGCACCGCCCCCTCTTCGCCCAGCTGCTGCAAGCCTTTGTGCAACTGCTTCACCTTGATCGGATTGCGGATGCGCACCGAGCGGAAGAAGTCCGGCGCGAAATACGGGATGCCGGTGTACTGCAGCACTTCGCCTTCGGAGAAACTATCGCCGATCTGCATGTTGCCGTGGTTGGGCAGACCGATGATGTCGCCCGCATACGCCTCTTCCACCTGCTCGCGCGATGAAGCCATGAAGGTCACCACGTTGGATACGCGTATCTCGCGGCCGATGCGCAGGTGCTTGATCTTCATGCCGCGCTCGAAATGGCCGGAACACACTCGCAGGAATGCAATGCGGTCGCGGTGATTGGAATCCATATTGGCCTGGATCTTGAATACGAAACCGGAGAACGCCTGCTCATTGGGATTCACGACGCGCGCCGTTGCATCGCGCTCGATAGGCGCAGGCGCCCAGTCCAGCAGCGCGTTCAGGATTTCGCGCACCCCGAAGTTGTTGATGGCGGAACCGAAGAACACCGGCGTCTGCTTGCCGTCGAGGAAACGTTGCAGGTCGAACGGATGCGATGCACCGTGCACCAATTCCACTTCCATCTTCAGCTGTTCGATCTCCAGCGGAAAGCGCTCGGCGAGTATCGGGTTATCGATGCCCTTGATGACCTCGACGTCTCCGTCGGCCTTTTCCTCGCCCGGCGTGAACAGCAGGATCTCGTCGCGCAGCAGGTGGTACACGCCGCGGAAGGTCTTGCCCATGCCGACCGGCCAGGTCACCGGCGCGCACTGTATCTTCAGCACCGATTCGACTTCGTCCAGCAGTTCCAGCGGATCGCGCACCTCGCGGTCCATCTTGTTCATGAAAGTAATGATGGGTGTGTCACGCATGCGGCACACGTCCAGCAGCTTGATGGTCTGCGCTTCCACGCCCTTGGCCGCATCGATCACCATCAGCGCCGAGTCCACGGCGGTCAGTACACGATAGGTATCTTCGGAAAAATCCTGGTGACCCGGCGTGTCGAGCAGGTTCACCACGTGGTCGCGGTACTCGAACTGCATCACCGAGCTGGCGACCGAAATGCCGCGCTGCTTCTCGATCTCGAGGAAGTCCGAGGTCGCATGGCGCCCGCTCTTGCGCGCCTTCACCGCGCCGGCGAGTTGAATCGCGCCGGAAAACAGCAACAATTTTTCGGTGAGCGTAGTCTTGCCCGCGTCGGGGTGGGAAATGATGCCGAAAGTGCGGCGGCGCGCCACTTCGCGCGAAATCTGGTCGCGCGGCACGGCCGCGGGCTCTTTCGGGGTTGATTCTGTATCAGCTGACATGATGCTTGCCTGTGAAAAAAGTGCGCAAGTCTAAAGGCTTGGCGGGCGAATGTCTAACCGGGTTTTCGGCAATTGCAGGCAGATCATCGCCATCACGATAAATCAATTCAAGGTCGACATTTGTACATCTTGAAAGCCCGCTTGCCGTATTCAGACGACTCCCCCTTCACGACCGTATCTGCCCCCGCATCAACAGCTTCATTGCGTGCCAACTGAAACAGATTTGCTTCCACGTCCTTTTCAATTCGATATTTGGAAAAGACGCTGACGATGACAGTCCCCTTGGACTGACAGCTACCCACCTGATTTGCTTCCGCCAGAGTCACTTGATCCGCTCCTTCGTGAACCCCAATGAAGATATTGTTTGCACATCCGCTCAATCCTGCAAACAGCGGAACGATGGCAGCGACAGCTATAATTACTTTTGAAAACTGCATGACAAACTCCCGATAGTCGATTCAAAAACATTAGATCCGATATGAGGGCTGGACGGCAATGCCATAAACCAAAATGCACGTCTACCGGATCGCGGCGCACTTTATAGCAAATTGAACGGAGGTATTGGAGAAAACTTGAATGACTGGATGGAGGTGTTGATCCGTGTCATGTGTGGCGGCTTTCGTGCAATCTGATAACTAGGTATGATCGCCGAAACTGGCCAATTTGAGTCAGTTGAGGTTGAATATTCGTAGCCAAAAAAATGTCGTTCAGGAAGTACAGGATATTGCCAATCGACCTTTCGAGAATGCTTCTCTAAAGCAAATACCCACCGAGTTGGTTAAACAGTTTTATCAGTGATAACCAATCCTCTGGTAGGATAAGGAAGTAAAGTACATCAACAACAAATGAAAATAAAGGCGAAATAAATATGGCCAAGATGTTTTTAATGATATTAGTATTGTGTAGCTTCGGAATTTCCAATCCAGCAACAGCAGATCAAGATAGTGGCGTATATATCTATGGTGCAGCAGGACAATCGCAGCAGTCATCAATTACAAAGGGTAACCAAGATGCTTATATGTTTTTTCTTGGATACCAATTTAATTCAAAATGGGCCATCGAAGGAGGTTATGTTGATTTAGGCGCGTCAAGCTACTCAGGTAACATCTCAGTTGGTGGGGTAACAGGAACGGCAAACTTATCTTCAAAATCGAACGCAACCAGTTTAACTGCCGTTCGATCATGGAATGTCTCAGACACCTTTGGCAACAATGCATTTTCCTTCTTGGCCAAGTTTGGTATTGCTCAAGTCAAATCTAGTGCTAGCGGGTCAGCCACAATCCCAACTATTTTTTCAGCATCTGACAGCTACACAAAAAAGGGGGTTACGCTTGGTGTGGGTGCGAAATACGACTTTGATCAAAATTGGGCGCTTCGAATAGACGCAGATTCTTTCGATACAGGCCAATATGCTTATGGCAGGGTTCCAGTCTATTCGGTGGGATTAAGTTACAAATTTTGAAACTACCTATTGGCAACACTGATCGTCAGCTGCTGAATTTCAATCACTTGAATAGAGTGCCGACAAGCTTCCGACCATCATCGGCAGCTACGGGTTAACGGCCATCCGGCATAGTCCGCTTTCATGCAATTCAATTTCCAATCGCATGAGCGTGAAGTACGCAAGACCGATTGCAGCAATCTGACAGATCGCCTCAGATTATTTCCCAGTTAATACAGCATGAAGAACGACCGTCGTTCACTTCGCCATTAACTCAGCCCACTCGGCATCGGTAAACACCCTTGACCTCGTATGAAATGCCTTCCCCTCCGGTCCCTCCAGCGAAAACGTGCCGCCGCGCCCCTCGATCACGTCGATGATCAGCTGGGTGTGTTTCCAGTATTCGTATTGCGACTTGCTGATGTAAAAAGGGCAGCCGCCGATCTCGCCCAGGTATTCGTCGCCCGCGCCTATCGTGATCTCGCCCGGCAAGTAGCAGTTGGCTGCGCTGTTGTCGCAGCAGCCGCCCGACTGGTGGAACATCAGGTCACCGTGCTTCTGTTTCAGGAACGCGATCAGTTCGAGCGCAGCCTCTGTCGCGATCACTTTTTCAACCATGATTTCCGTCTCCAAAAAATACGGGGCGGTTGCCCGCCCCGTTACGAAGTCAGAAGTAGCAAGCCATCCTAAGGCTACTAAATCATTCGTCACACCGGCGCAGACCGGTGTCCAGTTTATTAAAACACTGGATTCCGGCTAACCCTCACCTCAATCCTCTCCCGGAGGGAGAGGAGGCAATTGCTCTTTCCCCCTCTGGGGGAAAGTTGGATAGAGGGCCGACCGCAATGACGACATCTTTTATGTGAGGCAAGCTCCACTCAGAAGAAGCCCAGCTTCTGCTCGCTGTAGCTCACCAGCAGGTTCTTGGTCTGTTGGTAGTGGTCGAGCATCATCTTGTGCGTTTCGCGTCCGATGCCGGATTCCTTGTAGCCGCCGAATGCCGCACCGGCTGCGTAGTCGTGGTAGCAGTTGGTCCACACGCGGCCGGCCTTGATGGCACGTCCCATGCGGTAAGCGACGTTGCCGTTGCGGCTCCATACGCCTGCACCGAGACCATAAAGGGTGTCATTGGCCAGCGCCAACGCTTCCGCTTCATCCTTGAAGGTGGTGACGGCCAGCACCGGTCCAAAAATTTCTTCCTGGAAGATGCGCATCTTGTTGTGGCCCTTGAACAGCGTGGGCTGCACGTAATAGCCGCCTTCCAGATCGCCGCCCAGATGAGCCTGTCCGCCGCCGGCCAGCACTTTGGCGCCTTCCTGTTTGCCGAGGTCGAGGTAAGACAGGATCTTGGTCAACTGTTCCTTGGAGGCTTGCGCACCCATCATGGTGTCGGTATCGAGCGGGTTGCCCTGCTTGATGGCGGCAACGCGTTTCAGCACGCGGTCCATGAATTTGTCGTAGATGGATTCGTGAATCAGTGCACGCGACGGGCAGGTGCACACTTCGCCCTGATTGAACGCAAACAGCACGAGACCTTCAATCGCCTTGTCCAGAAAGCCGTCATCCTTGTCCATGACATCGGCAAAGAAGATGTTGGGCGACTTGCCGCCCAGTTCCAGCGTTGCCGGAATCAGGTTGTTCGCTGCGGCCTGGGCGATGACGCGGCCGGTGGTGGTGGAACCGGTGAAGGCGATTTTGGCGATGCGCTTGCTGGTGGCGAGCGGCATGCCTGCTTCGCGGCCGAAACCGTTGACGATGTTCAACACGCCGGGCGGCAGCAGGTCTGCGATCAGATCCATCAGGATCAGGATGCTGATCGGGGTGGACTCGGCCGGTTTCAGCACCACGCAGTTACCGGCGCCCAGTGCGGGGGCCAGTTTCCAGGCCGCCATCAGGATGGGGAAGTTCCACGGGATGATTTGTCCGACCACGCCCAGCGGTTCATGGAAGTGATAGGCAACGGTGGTCTCGTTGATTTCGGACATGTTGCCTTCCTGCGCACGCAGGCAGCCGGCGAAGTAACGGAAGTGGTCGACACTCAATGGAATGTCGGCATTCAATGTCTCGCGTATCGCCTTGCCGTTGTCGACGGTTTCGGCATAAGCCAGCACTTCGAGGTTGGCTTCGATGCGGTCGGCGATCTTCAGCAGGATGTTGGAACGCTCCGTGATCGACGTCTTGCCCCACGCATCCGCTGCGGCGTGCGCCGCATCGAGTGCCAGTTCGATGTCCTCGGCACCGGAACGCGCAGCCTTGGTATAGGGCTTGCCGGTGACCGGCGTCAGCACGTCGAAATATTGACCTTTGACCGGGGCAACCCATTTGCCGCCGATGAAGTTGTCATATTGTTTTTTGAAAGCAATCTTGGCACCGGCGGTGCCTGGGGCTGAGTAAATCATGTTTTTCTCCTCTAGTTTCGTGTGTATTGACGATGGATTAAGATCGTTGCCGATACGATGTTGCAATCCGTATGTCTCAAGTAACGTGCCAATACGGACACGCCGGTTAGCTTATTGATTCAACGCAATTTACGATAATCAGCAGGAAACACTTTGCGTGCCTGGCAACGTTCCAAACTACTACACCTGTAACAAAATGGAACAGTCCGATAGATTTCATCTGCGCAGCTATTGCACTGTGCCGCCATCCTTTTATACTTGCCTAAAAAAATGGCTGCACAAAAAAATAGCAACAAATATTCCGGGAGAAACACATGCAATCGACACCGTCTGCATTGGCTTTACGTCAGGCTCGCTCGCACCTGCTCGAACATGGCGATTGCCTGCCCGGCATTATTGACGAACGCGTTGCCCGTTCCTGGCGGCGCAGCCTGAATGCGGGCCTGCTACCCACGGGTCGGCTGGCAGACAACGAACATTCCTGCGGCAGCAACCTGCGCCATGCGCTGGCGTGCAACCATGATCTGCTCGCACATTCGCGCCCCGTCATGGAATATCTGTTCGAGCAGGTGCGGCATAGCCACAGCATGGTCATCCTGGCCGACAGCCGGGCCACACTGATGCACACCATGGGCGACGTCGACTTCCTGACCAAGGCCGAACGCGTGGCCTTGGCCACCGGCTCCTCCTGGCAGGAACAGCACCGCGGCACCAATGCCATCGGCACCTCGCTGGCCGAGGCCAGCGCTGTCGAGATCAACGGTGCTGAACACTTTCTCGAACGCAACGGTTTTCTCACCTGCGCGGCAGCGCCGATCATGTCTGCGGCGGGCGAATTGATGGGTGTCATCGATATTTCCGGCGACCAGCGCAGCCGGCATCCGCATACGCTGGGCCTGGTCAGCATGGCCGCACGCATGATCGAAAACCGCCTCGTCATCGCCTCCTGCCGCCGCCACATCCGACTGCATCTGCATGCCCATCCCGAAGGCATCGGCTCGGTTGCAGAAGGCATCATTGCCGTTTCCGCGGACGGCTGGGTCGTCGGCGCCAACCGCAGCGGGCTGGCGATGCTCCGCCTCACGCCCGCCGATCTGGGCGCCACACCGCTCAACCGCAACGTCGACGTGCGTTTAGAGGAATTGCTGGCATGCCACCGGCGGCGTCCCGATCAACCCACACAAGTGCGCCTGCACGATGGCAGCATGCTGTATGTTCAAGTGTATGCCGAACAGGCGGCACTCACGGTAACAATCCCCACTCCGTCTGCAGTACCGAACGATGCGCTGGCCCGCCTCGATACCGGCGACCTGCGCTGGCGCAGTGCGACCGAGAAAGCGCGGCGCATCGCCGGCAAGGCGATTCCATTACTGATCCACGGCGAATCGGGCGTGGGCAAGGAGCTGTTTGCACGTGCGGTGCACGACAGCGGTCCGCGCGCCGAAGGGCCGTTCGTCGCGATCAATTGCGCTGCCCTGCCGGAAAACCTGATCGAAGCAGAATTGTTCGGCTATTCGCCGGGCGCCTTCACCGGCGCAAAACGCGAGGGTTCAATTGGCAGGTTGCGCGAAGCGCACGGCGGTACGCTGTTCCTGGATGAGATCGGCGACATGCCGCTGTCCATGCAGACCCGCTTGCTGCGCGTGCTGCAGGAGCGCCAAGTCTCTCCACTGGGCGGCGGACGTGCGATCGATGTCGATTTCGCATTGATCTGCGCCACGCACTGCAAGCTGCGTGAAGCGGCAGATCAGGGCATCTTCCGCAGCGACCTGTATTACCGCATCAATGGTCTCACGGTGACCCTGCCCTCCTTGCGCGAACGCGGCGATTTTCAGGCACTCACCGAACAACTGCTTGCCTATCTCAACCCGAAACGGGATGTCTATCTTGCACCCGATCTGCTGGCGCAATTGAGCCGTCATCCATGGCCCGGCAACCTGCGCCAGTACTCGAATGTGCTGCGCACGGCCAGCGCCATGCTCGAACAGCATGAGGACCAGATCGACTGGCGGCACTTGTCCGACGACCTGATCGAAGAACTTACCGCCCTCCCGAAATCCATCGTGTTGCCCGGCACAGAATCGCCATCGCAAAATCTCGAAGAACTTTCCCGTTCCGCTATCCGCCAAGCACTGGGAAGCAGTAACGGCAATATCTCGGAAGCAGCACGGCGTCTTGGCATCAGCCGTCAAACGCTCTACCGCAAACTGAATACCTGAGTCGGTTTCGTAAAAGTACTTGCGCGTAAAGGATCGATCCCCGGCTGATCCGCACGTTTGATTGCCCGCACTTTGCTCGTTTTTTCGAGCACAGGAAATATCCCCTTCTGCGCCTCCACCAATACTTGACAGAACTAGTTGGCGAGCGTACTTTACCATTCGGTTAATTAATAATGGTAACGAAAATGTCCGTCGATCGTCTCAGCAGCACCTTTGCGGCACTCGCCGACCCCACTCGACGCGCGATCCTGGCCCGGCTGGCCCTCGGCGAGACATCCGTCGCCGAACTGGCTGCTCCATTCTCGATCAGTCCGCCTGCCGTAACCAAGCATCTCAAGGTGTTGCAACGCGCCGGACTCATTACGCAAGGACGCCAGGCGCAGTGGCGTCCTTGCAAATTAGAAGCAGCCCCATTGCAGGAAGCCGCCGGCTTCATCGACCAATACCGCCAGTTCTGGGAACAAAGCTTCGACCGGCTGGATAGTTACTTAAAAGAGTTGCAGGCACAGGAAAAGAAAAAAGTCCGCAAGAAAAAATGATTGCTCAATGGAGAAAATCATGCACGACGAAGTTCGCCTTTACATAGATGCAGTGCCAGAAGGGAAACCGGTGTTTGACCAGTTACACGGCCTGATCCTGGCGCTCTACCCTGATGCCCAAGTTGTGATCGCTCGCCAGATACCGACTTACAAAATGAATTCGAGAGAAGTGGCGCTGGGTTACTGGAAGAAAGGCGTTTCACTCTATACCAACAGCTCGGAGTACATAGAAGAGTTCATAAAAAAACACCCTGCCTTCAAAGCAGATGAGGGCAGCATCAATTTCAAAGTCACCGATGCGATTCCAGTGGCTGATTTGAAGAAGATCATCAGGCATGTATTTGAATACCCGGCAGTTGAGTTAACAACACAAGGAGAATAGTAATGGATGCAAGCACCGACATTTCCGACCGGGAGATCGTCATCAGTCGCATCTTCAATGCTCCGCGCGAACTGGTGTGGGAGGCGATGACCAAGCCTGAGCATGTCGTGAATTGGTGGGGACCGAATGGTTTTACCAACACGCTGGAGAAAATGGATTTTCGCGTGGGTGGGGAATGGCATCACGTCA
>JAJXUF010000024.1 GCA_021783175.1 Pseudomonadota bacterium | reverse complement strand
AGCGCCTCCAGCGGGGGCCAATGGCCCCCGCTGGAGTTGCGTCGAGATGAGCAAAAAATAGACCGCGAGTCGCGCCGCTGCGCAGTACAGTGTTGTTTCAGGCCATGCACTTCGATGCCAGGATCGAGTGCAAGCCGCGGGGTGGACCGGATGGTTAGGGCGGGACGTGCCCGCCAGCAGCGCATTAATTGCGCTTGAGCAGAACGTACACCGCGCCGGTCCCACCGTCCCTGGGTGGCGCCGAACAAAAAGCGAGTACCTCGTCTTTTTGACGCAACCAGGAATTAACTTTGCCTTTCAATACGGGCAGGCGTCCTTCGGAGCTCAAACCCTTTCCGTGAATAATACGAACGCAGCGCTTGCCGGCGGCACGCGCATCGCGCAGAAACGCGCCAACCATCTCGCGCGCCTCGGCGACAACGCGACCGTGCAGATCGAGTTCGCCCTGGATAACGTATTGACCGCGACGGAACTTGCGCCATACGCGCTGTTGAATGCCGGGGCGGACAAAAATGAGTTCCTCGCCCGTTTCGATTTCGGCCGGATCGAAGTCGTCCGAAAGGAGACTGTCCACTACCGCCTGTTGGTCGCTTTGCGTCTGGAATGGGACCGGCCGGCGTGACGGCCGGCGCCGGGCGACACGGTCCTGCGGCAGCGGACGGGCATCTTGCGTCGCGCTGCGAAAAAGATTGCGATCTTCGGTCGAAATCTTCTTGCCGGCCATAGTTCATTGTCCCATGCGCAAGCGCACATGAACAGCGGTTTGACTGCCCACGCTGGGCAACTTTCAGCGCAGCGCCTTCCAAAGGAGGGACGTGCCGCTGATGAGCAGCAAGGCGCCGATCAAGCGAAGCAACTGCGCATGCGACATGCGCAGGTGGGCTCTGTGGCCAGCGTAAAGGCCAAGCCCCATCAGCGGCAGGGCCCCGATGGCAGCAAACCAGACGCGCTTTTGCAGCAGTAACCCGGTTATCAGAAAGCTGATGATGCGCATGCCTCCGTCGAGCACGAAAAGTCCGGATAGCGTTGCGCGCAGTTTTGTCTTGTCGTGAATGCGGTGTGATAGATAGACGACGTAAGGTGGGCCGCCGGTCCCGAACATGCTGCCAATAGTTCCGCCAAGCAATCCGGCGGGCGCCGCCCACATGCGCGATACCGGTGTGCTGCCGTGCAGTCCCAGTATGTTGCGTAGCCCGAATGCGATCACAAATACGCCCAGAACAAGCTCAAGGGGGGCGGGAGGCAGTCGAATCAGCAGAAAGAGACCTAGAATAAGGCCGCTCGCGGTGAAGGGAAGGAGTGAGGCTATTTCCTTCCATGCGATGCGGGAACGGGCACTGCCGCCTAAAGTGACGGCAGCCGTGAAATCCACGACCAGCATCAGCGGCACCACGAAGGTGAGCGGCAAGTAAAGCGCAAGCAGCGGAACAGCTAACAGTCCGGAACCAAATCCCGACATACCGCGCAGGAAAAACGCGGTGACCAGAATCAGCGCCGAAACCAAAGCGGTTCCGGCGCTGAAATCTACGTGCATCCCTTGCAGGGCATCATGCGCACCTGGTCGCGGCAAGCTGCTGACCGTAGTGGCCAGCAGCCGCAGGCCACTTAATTATCGCCATCACCGCCGCGATCGTCGCGTCGGTGATCATCCCGGCCGCGATCGTCGCGTCGGTCGTCTGAGCGATAGCCGTCGCGTCGGTCGTGATCCCGGCCGCGATGCTCGCCACGGTCATGCTCGCCGTGATCATGAGCATAACGATCATGATCATAACGACCGGGGTAGAAGGCGGCCGGTGCGTCCCCTTCGTCTCTGCGGCGGTAGTGCTCGTCGGCGTCTCTTTGGTAGCGGTCCCAGTCTTCATGATGATAGCCGCGCAGGGTACGTGGCAGGCGGTCTTCGTCGACATGCTCCCATGGGCCGTTGTAGTCATCGGAAACGAACCAGCGATCGTTGTCGCGCACGTAGTAGTGGCCTTCACGGAAAAAGATGGGGCGCTGTGTCTTGTGGGCCACGTAGATATGGAGATGCGGCATCCAGACCATGGGTGGCGGTGGAGGCAGCGGCAGGTTGATCCCAGGCAAAGGAGGCAGCGGCAGTCTGAACGAATGGCCATCTGCCAGCACTGCAGCGGAGGGCAATGCGCAGCTACCGGCGACTATGAGTGCAATTAGTCCCCTGCGGATCTGTGGTGTCTTCATGGATTTTCTTCCTGCAATAAGATGTAGTGGAACAACGACAGTATTTCAGCACTGCTATTTCAATGAAGCAAGATAACGCTCGGCGTCGAGTGCCGCCATGCAGCCTGTACCGGCAGAAGTGACCGCCTGTCGGTAAATATGGTCTTGTACATCGCCCGCGGCAAAAACGCCCGGAATGCTCGTGGCGGTGGCATTGCCCTGATTTCCGGCATGGGTGACAATGTAACCATTGGCCATCTCCAATTGACCCTCGAAAAGACCAGTGTTGGGCGCGTGCCCGATGGCAATAAACACCCCCTGAACGGAGAGGTCTTTTTTCTTGGCATCCTTGGATTTGATGCGCAAGCCGGTTACCCCGTTCTTGTCGCCAAGAACTTCGTCAACTTCCTGGTTCCATTCGACGGATACATTCCCGCCTTTGGTTTTGGCCAGCAGCTGATCGATCAGAATGGCTTCAGCGCGCAACCGGTCGCGGCGATGCACGACAGTCACGTGCGAGGCGATGTTCGAAAGATAGAGCGCCTCCTCGACAGCCGTATTGCCGCCGCCGACGACGGCCACTGGCTGATTCTTGTAGAAAAAGCCATCGCAGGTAGCGCATCCGGAGACTCCCTTGCCGCGGTAATGATCTTCCGAGGGAATGCCGAGGTACTTGGCCGAAGCGCCGGTAGCAATAATGAGCGCATCGCAGGTATATTCGCCGGAATCACCGCGCAGGCGGAACGGCCGCTCGCCCAGCGAGACTTTATTAATGTGGTCGAAAATGATCTCGGCCTTGAAACGTTCCGCGTGACGCTGCATGCGTTCCATTAGTGCGGGACCCTGCAGTCCTTCCACGTCGCCAGGCCAATTGTCCACGTCGGTGGTGGTCATGAGCTGGCCACCTTGTTCCAGTCCGGTAATCAATACCGGATTAAGATTGGCGCGAGCTGCATACACGGCAGCGGTGTAACCGGCAGGACCGGAACCGAGGATTAGAAGGCGGGCGTGTCTTGCTTCAGCCATGTCGCGAAACTCCAAATAGTCTTTTATAGTCTTTCGGTGCTGCCCGCCAGATCGCGGGTGCTGTACTGTAACGAGTGTCAGTATGCAAAACAAACTGGGGTCGGATTGGGGGAAATTAAAGGCCGCTCATGCTGGGTGATTTCAGCCGCCTCGGTGCCAGGCAGCCCGGGCAATGGGTGACGGGCCAGGAAGGCGTGCCGGAGGGTCCTATAGGCGGGCGTAGACCGGACAGAGGGGCTCGCCCGACCAGAGAGCCGATAATTCTTGGCATATTACGGTCAAAAAGGGAAAATAGCCGATATTTGCCCGTACCCGAGGATTGTTGTGGCGCAGGCTACCTGGAAAAAGACTCAAAGAGCACCGCTTTCTCCCAAGATTATCCGCCTACTGCGCGAATCTGGTCTTGTTGCCCTTGTCGCGGTGGCTGTCTATTTATTGGTCTGCCTCTGGACCTATAGCCCCGACGATCGCAGCTGGTCGCACAGCGGCCTCACGACGAGTGTGGCCAATGCCGGTGGTCGGGCCGGCGCCTGGATATCCGACATTTTCTTCAATATTTTCGGGTATGTCGCCTATCTATTTGCAGTCCTTGGCCTAGTGGCCGCATGGCGGATGTTCCTCAATTTAAGTGAACCCAAGCCGCCGGATATTCGCCACCGGGTTTTGCTCTGGGGCGGGTTCACGATGATTATCGTCGGCGCCTGTGGGCTCGCCGACTTGCATTTCGCCTATGCCGCGGCCGGCCTGCCTTTCAAGAGTGGCGGCGCGTTCGGCCAGTTTTTCGGCGGCGGACTCGAATCGGTGTTCAGCTTCGTTGGGGCCACGATCTTTCTGCTGGCCTTGTTCCTGTCTGGCATCACCCTGTTTACCGGACTGTCCTGGTTGCGCGCCATGGATCTTGTCGGTGAATGGAGTCTTGAATTTAGTTCCAAGGCGCGTCATTGGGCGTCAGACATTATGGATTATGTCATCGGATTGCGGGCCAAACGCGAACGCCGCGAAACTGTCGCTGTGGAGAAGAAGATTCTCGAGAAACATCCGCCGCCGCGCATTGAACCAGTGATCAAGGCGCCGCCCAAGAGCGAACGCGTTGAACGGGAGAAACAGGCACCCTTGTTCGTCGACCTGTCGGCCAGCGGGGAATTGCCGCCGTTGGGGCTTCTCGATCCGGCCGACGAAAGGAAAGTGTCGTACAGCGAAGAGACAATCCAGGCGATGTCGACGCTGCTTACCAAGAAGCTGCTCGATTTCAATATCACAGTGGAAGTGAAGGAGGTGCACCCGGGACCTGTCATTACGCGTTTCGAGATTGATCCAGCCGCTGGCGTGAAGGCAAGTCAAATCACCAACCTGGCTAAGGATCTGGCGCGGGCACTGTCTGTAGTCAGCCTGCGCGTGGTCGAGAACATTCCCGGAAAATCGTTCATAGGTATCGAAATTCCCAACGAGCAACGCGAGATTGTGCGGCTGAGTGAGGGCGTTTCGTCCAAAGCGTACGAAGACATCAGTTCACCGTTAGTGCTGGCTCTGGGCAAGGACATCGGCGGCAATCCCGTGATCGCCGACCTGGCCAAGATGCCGCATCTTCTGATTGCCGGCACCACCGGATCCGGAAAGTCGGTATGCATCAATGCGCTTATCCTGAGTCTGGTATACAAATCGACGCCGGAACAAGTGCGCATGATCATGGTGGATCCGAAGATGCTGGAGTTGGCGGTATACGACGGCATTCCGCATCTGCTCGCCCCGGTCGTGACGGACATGAAGCAAGCGGCCAATGCATTGCGCTGGGGTATTGCCGAGATGGATCGCCGTTACCGGCTAATGGCTGCGTTAGGCGTGCGCAACATCGCGGGTTACAACCTCAAGGTGAAGGAAGCGGAAAAATCCGGCACTCCGATTCTCGACCCCCTGGCGGAACCCGTGGATGGCGAAGAACCGGCAAGACTTCACAGCCTGCCGTATATCGTAATTATGATCGACGAGCTCGCCGACCTTATGATGGTCGTCGGCAAGAAGGTCGAGGAGCTGATCGCGCGGCTTGCGCAGAAAGCGCGCGCGGCCGGAATTCACCTGATTCTGGCGACACAGCGCCCATCGGTCGATGTCATTACCGGCCTCATAAAGGCAAACATTCCGACGCGAATCGCCTTCCAGGTTTCGGCACGCGTTGATTCCCGTACGATTCTGGATCAGATGGGAGCAGAGCAGTTGCTCGGCCAAGGCGACATGCTGTATCTGCAGCCAGGAACCGGCGTGCCGACGCGAGTGCATGGGGCGTTCGTGGCCGATAACGAGGTGCATAAGGTCGTCACCTTCCTTAAGAAGAGCGGCAAGCCGAGCTACGACGAAAGTATCCTTTCCGGGGAGGCCGAAGGCGGCGGCGAAAATGCGGTATTCGGCGGTGAGCCGGGAATGGCAAACGGTGAGGAAGACCCGCTGTACGATGAAGCGCTCAAGATCGTTACCGAAAGCCGGCGTGCGTCAATCTCCGGAGTGCAGCGGCGGCTGCGCATCGGTTACAACCGGGCGGCGCGGCTCATCGAGGAGATGGAAAAATCAGGAGTGGTCGGTCCATTGCAGCCGAACGGAAGTCGCGAGGTGCTGGCGCCGCCCCCGCCGCCGCGGGACTAGGGCAATCGCTTTATTAACATGGGACTCAAGATGAGAGGCAGATTCTGGCGTCGCTTAATCGTGCGGGTATTGTCGGCAGGTATTGCCATTGGTTTCCTGGGGCTTCAGGGCGCGGCCTACGCCTCGGCGGTTTCCAGCCTCAACCACTTCTTTCATGACGTGCACACTTATCATGCGAAGTTCGACCAGGTTGTGTTGGACGAGGCATTAAACCCTATCCAGGAGTCGTCTGGCACGCTTTGGATAGAGCGTCCCGGCAAATTTCGCTGGGACTACGACTTGCCGTTCAAGCAGCTTATCGTCGGTGACGGAAAGAAGATCTGGGTGTATGACAAGGAACTGCAGCAAGTCACAGTGCGCAATCTCACGGGCGGGCTGGGAAATACCCCAGCCATTCTGCTTGCGGGCAGGGGCAGTCTGACAGCCAACTTTCAGGTGAAGGACCTCGGGCGCCAGGGCAAACTCGACTGGGTGCAGATGAAACCCAAAGTCAATGACGGCGGCTACCAGGACATACGCGTGGGATTTGAAAAGGGGGAGATTCGTTCCCTGGTGCTGGTTGACAGTTTCGGTCATACGACGCGCATCAGTCTGAGCCATGTCAGGGAAAACGGCGCCATCAATCCCGATACATTCCATTTCACTCCGCCCAAGGGTGTGGATGTGGTCGGGCAATGAATGTGCCGACCGGCGCTGGAGAGTCTGGCGCAGGAGATCGAATTGACTCACCGCTGGCCGACCGCATGCGACCAGAACGGCTTGAGGAGTTTGTCGGCCAATCCCATCTGCTAGCACCAGGTAAGCCACTGCGGCGCGCAATCGAGTCGAATGGCTCGCATTCGATGATATTGTGGGGGCCACCAGGCACTGGCAAAACCACGCTCGCACGCCTGATCGCTGCACGCAGCTCAAGTCACTTCATCAGTCTGTCGGCGGTGTTCGCCGGAGTTAAGGACATTCGCGCGGCTGTGGATGAAGCGCAGCGGCAGCGTCGTGAGGTACCGCGCAGGACGGTACTTTTTGTCGACGAAGTACATCGGTTCAATAAAGCGCAGCAGGACTCCTTTCTGCATTATGTGGAAGACGGAACTCTGATCTTCATTGGTGCCACCACCGAAAACCCGTCATTCGAACTGAACAAAGCGCTGTTGTCACGTGCTCGGGTGTATGTGCTCAAGCCGCTGCAGACAAATGATATCCGCAATCTCATCGATCGCGCGCTCGCCGATCACGTGCACGGGCTTGGCGCGATGCAACTGAACATGTCGGAGGCGCTGCGGGACACATTGAGCGGCGCGGCTGACGGAGATGCGCGCCGTGCATTGAACCTGCTCGAGTTGGCTGGTGACCTGGCAGAAATGCGCGACGGCCACCTTACGGTCACGGAAGCGATCGTGCATGAACTCATCTCCGGTGGCGTGCGTCGCTTCGA
Source organism: Pseudomonadota bacterium (assembly GCA_021783175.1). The sequence continues at coordinate 32,765 of JAJXUF010000024.1, read as the reverse complement.
CAAGGGCGGCGAAGTGTTTTATGACCAGATTTCAGCGATGCACAAATCGGTACGCGGCTCTTCACCAGATGCAGCACTTTACTGGTTCGCGCGCATGTTGGATGGAGGTTGCGATCCGCTCTATATCGCTCGGCGCGTCGTGCGCATGGCAAGCGAGGATGTCGGCAATGCGGATCCTCGCGCGCTGCAAATTGCGCTTAATGCCTGGGACGTCGAGGAACGTCTTGGCAGCCCGGAAGGGGACCTGGCAATCGCTCAGGCGGTTGTTTATCTTGCATGTGCGCCGAAAAGCAATGCTGTGTATACGGCGTGGAACGCGGTACAAGAGGAGGTGCGCGCCAGCGGTTCGCGTGAAGTTCCGCTGCGATTACGTAACGCACCGACCGGGCTTATGAAGGACCTGGGGTACGGAGAAAAGTACCGTTACGCACATAACGAACCTGAAGGCTATGCCGCGGGTGAGAATTACTTTCCCGATGGGCTTGCCGGGCATCAATATTACCATCCGACGGGGCGTGGCCTGGAAGGGAAAATTGCCGAGCGCCTGGCGCATCTGCGCGAACTGGACAAGAAAGTATTGAAGTGAGAGTCGGCCTTCGCCGGTAGTTCAAGTCTAGGCGCAGACCAGGAAGGCCGGCAGACGGCTCAGCGGCCAGTGCTGCCATGGGTTCGGGCATATTCAAGAAGAAGGCGGGGGCGTTTCATGTATCAGATTCTTGTTATAGCTATTGGCGGCGCGGCAGGTAGCGTGTTGCGTTTCCTTGTGTCCACCTGGACGTACGCAGTGTTGGGGCGAGATTTTCCCTACGGCACTCTTGCCGTCAATGTTATTGGTTGTCTGGCTATGGGGTTTCTGTTCGTAGTGCTGACAGAGCGCATGGCCAATGACACGCTGTGGCGCGCCGGAATTCTAATCGGTGTGCTGGGTGGATTTACCACTTTTTCCAGTTTTTCCATTGAAACCTTCAATCTCATAGACAATGGCGAAGCGCTCAAGGCGCTTTTAAATATGGCGAGCAGTCTGGCACTATGTATCGGAAGCACTTGGATCGGCGTGCTTGTCGGGAGAATGGTATGAAGCACAGTGAAGTCATGATGGTCCGCATCTATCTCACCGAAGGTGAACATGCGCTTAAAGCCTTGCTTTCCCGCCTGCACGACGAGGAGAAGGTGCGGGGTGTCACAGTATTTCGCGGAGTCTCGGGATTCGGGCGCTCAGGCAAGGTACATTCGTCCTCATTGCTTGATCTTTCGCTCGACTTGCCGGTGGTCGTCGAGTTCTTTGATGAGCCCGCCAAGGTCAGGCGCATCCAGTCGCACCTCAAGGAGGTCATTGCGCCAGGGCACATGGTAAGCTGGAAGGCGGACGTCAACGAAGAATGACGCATAGCGTGCCCAGATCGCGGTGCAACTCATCGCAACACCGGAGGTGGTAAAACATGCTTGACCCGCGCTTGTTGCGCGCAGATCTCGAGGCTACGGCAAAATGCCTCGCGCGCCGTGGTTACGTGCTCGACACTGCGGGGATCGCCGTGCTCGAAGAGAAACGTAAATCTGTGCAGGTGCTGACACAGCAGTTCCAAAACGAACGCAATTCCAGTGCCAAGGCCATCGGTCAGACCAAGGCGCGCGGCGAGGACGCCAGCGCCTTGATGGCCGAGGCTGCCAACATGGGGGCGCGTCTTAGGCAGGCCGAATCCGAGCTGGATGCGATCCAGGCGGAGATCGCTTCGCTGTCTCTGGGAATACCGAATCTTCCCCACGCCAGCGTGCCGGATGGCAAGGACGAGCGCGACAATGTCGTAGTGCGGCGCTGGGGCGAACCAAGAGCATTCGATTTTACAGCCCGCGACCATGTGGATATCGGTGCCGGGCTTGGTCTGATGGATTTTGAGGCGGCAGTAAAAATCACAGGCACGCGTTTCGTCGTCATGCATGGCGCACTGGCGCGGCTGCAGCGTGGCCTCATCCAGTTCATGCTCGATCTGCACGCACAGGAGCATGGATATAGTGAGACCTACATTCCTTACCTGGTCAATTCGGATAGTTTGCGCGGCACTGGTCAGCTTCCCAAGTTCGAGGAAGATCTGTTCGGGTTAAAGGGCGAGCAGGGATATTACCTGATCCCGACAGCCGAAGTGCCGGTAACCAATCTGGCTCGCGATACCATTCTTCCGGCCGAATCCTTACCACGCAAGTTCGTTTGTCATTCGCCGTGCTTCCGCAGCGAAGCAGGATCCTATGGCAAGGATACCCGGGGAATGATTCGTCAGCACCAGTTCGAAAAGGTGGAACTGGTCCAGATTGTTCGCCCGCAGGATTCCTATGCTGCGCTCGAACAGCTGACGGGTCACGCCGAGACCGCTCTGCAGCGCTTGGAACTGCCGTACCGCGTCATGGCTCTGTGCGCCGGAGATATGGGATTTTCCGCAGCCAAGACCTATGATTTGGAGGTGTGGTTGCCGGGCCAGCAGAAATACAGGGAAATCTCCTCATGCAGCAATTTTGAGGACTTTCAGGCACGACGTATGCAGGCTCGTTGGCGTAATCCTGAAAGTGGCAAGCCAGAGCTTGTTCATACCCTAAATGGATCGGCCCTGGCAGTTGGACGCACGCTGGTTGCGATCCTGGAGAACTATCAGCAGCGCGACGGCACGGTAACCGTTCCGGGGGCGTTGCGGTCGTACTTGGGCGGACTCGAGGTTCTGCGACCGCTATGAGGTCAGGTGCTGGGCGGCGGGTTAGCGCCTCCCCCCCCCAACGCCGAAGTGTCGTTGTCATTAGAATTGCGAGGGTTGAGGAGACTGGTATTCGAATAGACCAAATATAATGATAGGGCGCGGATGCCCAGCTTGAGTCACTCCGGTGTACAGACGGCGCCTTGAAGTGCCGTATGTCAGGCGGAGGACAACAAGAATTCGGGGGCTCGATGGTCACGCATACAGCGCGAAGCCAGATCGTTTCCTTATTGCGGACGGTCGTGGTGGTATCGTATTTGGTTTACGCGCCCTACTATCTCTATTGGCGTCTCGGCACGTTTAATCCGGATGCGCTTTTCTTTTCTTGGACCGTCTGGGCAGCAGAACTCTTTGGCGTAGCGACGGCTTTCCTGCATTTTTTCATGGTCGAGCGTTTGTCAGCGCCCGTGCCAGTTCCAGCCCGAACCGGTTATAAGGTTGACGTCTTTGTCACCACCTACAATGAACCGGTATCGCTGCTTACTCACACCCTGCATGCCGCCGTGGGGATGGACTATGACCATGAGACGTGGCTACTGGACGACGGCAACAATCCAGAAATGGCGGGCCTGGCACGGCGACTCGGTTGTCGCTATGTCACTCGCGGCGACAACCGCGACGCTAAAGCCGGTAACCTCAACAACGCGCTGGGACTGAGCACAGCGGACTTCATCGCAGTATTCGACGCGGACCACGTGCCGAACCGTGAGTTCCTGACGCAGACACTGGGGTTCTTGGAGGACCAAAAAGTCGCCTTTGTTCAGACGCCCCAGGATTTCTACAACCTAGACTCCTATCAGCATCGGCGCCATCGGCGCCTCAACTATATCTGGACCGAGCAATCTCTGTTTTTTAGGGTGATCCAGCGTGGCAAGGATCGCTGGAACGCGGCCTTCTTTTGCGGCAGCTGTGCTGTGCTGCGCGCCAGTGCACTCAGACAGATCGGCGGGTTTGCCACCGGTACCATAACCGAAGACTTACATACCTCTGTGCGCATGCACAAAAAGGGTTACCGGTCGGTTTATCTGCCGCAGAGCCTTGCCTATGGTCTGGCGCCTGACTCGATTGATGGCTTCCTGTCCCAGCGATTGCGCTGGGGCGAAGGTGCGATCCAGGTGTGGCGCAAGGAGGGGATACTTTTCTCGCGCGGACTGACATTAGCGCAGCGCCTGAACTATCTGGCGTCCGTGTTGACCTATTTCGACGGCTGGTCGAAGGCAGTGTTTTACGTGGCACCAGTGATCGTATTGACTACCGGGATCATGCCGATTGCCGTGTTTGGCTGGAGTTTTGTCTGGCACTTCCTGCCGTTTTATGTGTTGTGCTTCTGGTCTTTCGAAGAAATCGCGCGCGGCTATGGCCGTACCTTGCTCACGGAAGAGTACAACATGGCACGGTTCGCCGTGTTCATTCGCGCTACGCTTGGCGGTCTGCGCCGGCATATTTCTTTTCGCGTTACGCCCAAGCAGGCATCCGGTAAAAGGGAGCGACGCCACATGCTGCCGCAGATGGCGGTTGTCAGCGCGAGTGCCTTGGCGATTGTCATTGGTGCCGTGCTTTGGACGCATCATCACTACCTTGCGCGCGGCGCTTTCGTCGCGAACTTGATCTGGGCAAGTGTCAACTTAGGATTAGCTGGAGTTGTTGTGCGCTTCACTGTACGTAGAAAGCATCGGCGCCAGGACTATCGCTTCCCAATTCCATTGCCGATCGAAATGGCGATCGGCAATGGCAGTGTGGCGCTGGGGTTGGCGGAAGACATTTCGTCGAGCGGGTGCAGGTTGGTGCTGGAGCAGGAGCTAGCGCAGAAGTTGGTCAGCGGGCGGATCTATCTGCCAGCCGGCGTGTCACCCTTTGACGGCATCATTCAACATCACGATGCGCGCCAAAGCACGTCGCGGCATCGATTCTATCGCACGCCGGCCAGTTCTCCGGCACGGCCGTCGCGCGAAAAACACCACTACGGACTGACGTTCTCCAGCGAGTCGGAAGGGGCGGCCATGAAACTCGAGGATTTTCTTTATGGGTCTGACCTGCAGTGGCGGGTATTGGATCTGCATGAGGAAATCACAACGCCGATCGCATGGATTGTCGATCGGTTCAGCGAGGAGGGTAGGCAGCGGCGTGCTGCGTTGGTATCGCCGGAAGAATGGTTACCTGTGATCTGCCGCCGGATAGGAGAAAAAGGTGATCAGGGTCAGCTGGGTATCCTTGCGCGCAGTGACTGGACGCACCAGCCCGCGCGTCTGATTACTTTCGGGCCTCTAATCCAGGACGCGGAGGTAGAGTTGTCGATTTTCGGACTGGCAACCGACAAGGCACCGCGTGGGCACGTGGAAGAGACTGTCGTTTTGCCGTCGCTTGCGGCGCCGATTCACATATCGCAGATCAGCATCACGCGGCGCCAGGACGGGTCGGTTCAGACCCGACAAAACAAGGCACCTGGCCTTATGTCATCGGTGAAATCGGTGTTGCCGGTATTATTTGTCAGTTTGATCACTTTGGCCCTTTTGTTCCCGGGCACGGCCTCTGCCGCAGGTTGGCTCGGACTCGCCGGGGCTGAAGCCGGCGAAAACCATAACGCATATGCCTATGTCGGCGCGATTCTCCCTTTGGGTGGTCAAAGCGAACTGGGCAATGGCTGGGTGCAGCGTTACTGGCTGGACTGGGTGAGATATCGATTCAACAGCGACGGCACGGAAACGCAGGCTCGTGCCCCCGGGCTGTCTGCGTCATTTGGCAGGCAGGGATCGGATGGCGATTGGCATTGGGGAATTTACGGCGGCGCCGGCTATCGCGACACCCGTCTGAGCCCAGATAATCCCAGCGCACGCATGCGCGGTTCGCAGATCTACCCGCTTTTGGCCATGGACTTAAGCCGTTACTTTGCTGCGAAGTGGCGCATGGATGCGGCTGCAAGTTTCACCTTTAGTCCGGCAAGTTACTGGTCCCGGGTGCGGGTTCTGCATCGCCTAGAGGACGGCGTGATTTATCACGGAATCGAGTTGGTGGAGCAGGGCGATCGCGATTATCACGAGTACAAGGTGGGTTACGTCATCGATGGCCTGAAAACCAGCAGAAGCGGGTCCATTGGAGTAAAGATCGGCATGGACCAAACCAGTGGTCTTGCGGCCGGCGCCTATGCTGGGATCGAGTACGTCTACGCATTCCGCGGGTATTGACGGCACTCAAACTTTTACCGCCTGCGGCGGGAAATCTTGATGCCACGATATGTAGCCTGTAAACCAATTTATCCGACAATCCGCTTTATGCGCCGAATTCGACTCACGCGGGAGCCTGTCCGCGTGGCGAAGGGCACGCTATCGAATGGATCGTCGTCGATGATCTACTGAATCTGAACCGACGCGGAGGAGGTTTGGCAAACACTGCCCGACGGGTTACAGGCTTGTATCACCATATAGGCGTTCATTGGCACTGTCGTCAGAAACCCGGTCAGGTCCTGGGCCGAATAAGTAGTCGCGCCGTCGGCGCATTGCATTATGTCCGAATTGTTGAAGGTGCAGTTGAGGGTGCCTGCGGATTGACAATTGTCGACTTGCGAGCGCTTGCCGCAGCTTGTGGCAAGTACGATGTTGGAATTTGGATCGAAAACTGATCCCGAATTGATCGCAACCGTAGCGGTATAGATATTGCCCGTTACAACCCAGTTTATGGAAAACTGTCCGTTGTTGGTCCCAGGATTGATTGGCGCCTGGCCTCCCTGTGATGGAGAAGTGCCGGTTACGCTGAAGCTCTGCAATGTGATCGGGTCGTCCGGACTGGGTCCGCAGCCGCTAAATCCCATGACAGGCAAGAGCAGGATCAAAAACCAGAAGTAGCGGATTGGACTTAAACGCATGGCGCATTCCTCAGGGTTATTCTTACATTAAAAATATATTATCTAGACCTGTGTGTCGACGCGGTACGCGTGTGGCGGTGCAATGTCGGTCCCAGACTCTATCCACCGATTGTCGTGCATTGGCCAGCGGCTTGCGCAGCTGTGGCAGTCCGCCAGAGGCGGATGGATTGACCTAAATTCTGCCGACCGCATGTTCCAGCGTGTCCAGGCCTAGATCAAGACCATAATGCATCATGAGCCTGCGCAACACTCCTTGAAAACCGCGATCGGACGGAGGCCCCATTCAACCGCGAATCTGGGGTTTTGTCGGCCGATCACCATTTATCGCTACCGTCTTGCGCTCATTGGCCGCAGAGGCGAGGCCTCCTGGGCGCGCGTACTGTGCGATTTCAGGCAATCTGCGCACGCAGGCAAGCATTGCTCGCGCCTGTGTCATAGTAATAGTCCAGAACCTATTCTGATGTATCAGTGTTTGGGCGGCACCCATGACGGCAAAAGGCCGCGGCTCTGTATCCGGCAGTAGCGACATACCTGAAGCGAGCGGTTCGAGCGGACCATTGATCTCCGTGAGGTGCCGCTCGGGACAATCATCGCGCGTTTAGTGAACATTGCCACATGATCCGCCGATCCAGTGACCCGAAAGTTGGTACTTCTTAGTCATCGAGAACGAAGGTGCCGTTATCTTCATGGTAACCCTGCTAGTCATATGCTCGCTGTCTCTCATTTCGGTATCAAAGGTACCCGATGTCTGACCTTTCCCGTCGGCGCAACGAAACGTGCCGGCGACCGAATGACTGGTGGAGCGAGAAGGTTTGCTGTCGCATCGGCTATCGCCGTTTTTCCCCAGAAAAATGTCTTGCGTTTTATCCTCCCCCTGCTTTTTGACGCATGTCTGGTATTTGCGCGTGGGTGATTGCGCGCCCAAAGCCCTTTGCAAAGCGGCACGCTGTTCGGGGCTCAGGTGCTGCAGCTGATCCTGCGGGATGGGCATCTGTTCCGGTCCCTGTCCCTGGTGGTGCATTGTCATTTCCCACAAGCCTGGTTTCATCTCCATAAACGCCGTGGCGCTCGCGCTGGTAGTTGCCGCTGCAAGGACGATGCAGGCTGTCAATGCGATGCATGAGATCTTTTTACTCATAACGATTCCCCCCGGTGGTCGGTTGACTTGTTGCCAAAATATTTCCGCGTGGACTTTCTTGGTAAGTCCACTTCGGGACGACTGGCGACAGATTTTGGCACCCGTTTCAGAGAATGGAAAGAGGGTGCAATAGAGGCGATGTAAATCGGGTGAGGACAAGGGCGACCGGCGGTGCGGCCATTCAGCAGTCGCGCTCGATGGCGTCAAGCAGGGCATTGAGACCTTGAGAAACGCCTGTTCCCGTGTACGTCGGGCAGCTTCCAAGCCCGCGGACTATGTCTCGCCCGGTTGCGAGTGTACGCCGTGCCAGCGGTTCACGATTTTTCGGGCATTGCCGGCTGGTGTCCGAGTCTACATGTATCACGCTTCATGTTTCTCGAAAAGACCTGACGGCGTGGTCGCGGCTTGTTTGTCCGACGAGCTGTGACTGGATTGATGCCAGGACTGATTTCGGACGACGGAGCCGCGTGTGAGCAATGTCGATTGGGAAAAAGGTCAGCGGATCGAGGTTTGCTGCGCTGACATTTGGGCAGGAAAAATCTGGTGGATCAGATGGTCTACGCAGCCTCTGGGGTAATACAACTTGCCGGGGGCGGCCTTTGCCGCAAGTCCCCGGCGCATTGATTAAACGGCGCGCGTCGGCCTAGCGGTCGTTGCCGGCGAACGCACCGAGAAGCTGCAACAGGCTGATAAACAGGTTATAGATCGCCATATACAGGTTGATCGTGGCCATGATGTAGTTGGTTTCGCCGCCATTGATGAGGGCGCTTGTCTGATAGAGGATGTACCCGCACATCAGCACCACAATCATCGTGGACATAGCCAGAGCCAGACCGGCGATTCCAAGAAATATGTTGGCGATGCCAGCAACGATCGCAATGAGCATTCCGGCAAAGAGGAATCCGCGCAGATAGCTGAAATCCTTGCGCGTGGTTAGAGCGTACCCTGAAAGCCCCAGGAAAATGGCTCCCGTGCTGCCCATGGCGTAGACAACAAGTTCGGTCCCATTGCTGAAGTGCGCGATATAGAAATTGAGCAATGGTCCCAGTGTATAGCCCATGAACCCGGTAAAGGCGAAAATAGATACTAGGCCCCAGGCGCTGTTGCGCAGCGCAGTTGTCAGGAACAAGAGTCCAAATGTGCCAATCAAAACAGGCAGGATGCCGAGAGGCCGGGCATGCGTAAACATCGCCCATGCAGCTGTTCCTGCGCTGAAGAGCAGAGTGAACGACAGGAGAATATAGGTGTTGCGGATGACGCTATTGGTTGCCAGAGCTGACGTGCGTCCATAGGCGCTCTGGGTCCTCGATGTATCTAGATCCTGATTCATTTGGGCCTCTCTCGACTTAAATTGTCATTGGCGCCAGACTGGCGAATACCCGGATTCTTGCCTGATATGACAGAAAGTCCGGCCAATGGTTCAAAAGGATACCGGAGTCGGGGAGGGAAAGGAAATCCTTGGGCAATAAGGCGGCGCAACAGCGGCGCTACGCTTTAAAAGCAGCAGTTATGATGATGTAAGCGCGACGTTCGTTTCCGGTTTCGGAATGCTTCCTTTCGGCCAGGTTTTCTCCTTATTTTGGCAAGCTTGGCATGGCGAGCAAGGCAAACCATGAACGCTGCGCTGTTACCGGAACCTGCTGCCTGTCAACAGCCGATTACGCAGTGAAACCGGTCGTCGGAGTCGGTGATATGTTCAACGTGGGCCATAGATGGGCGTTTCACCTGGAACTTGAAAAGTAAAGCCAGGTGGGAAACAGCGCTTACGAATGCACGGCCGGTGATCGCAAGATGCTGGAATTCAGCGGCCTGATCCAATTTTTATAGATTGCGCTGCCCGGCTGAGGCCATGCGACCTCGAAGCGCCGGGGTAGTTGTTCCTGTTCGGACCTTTTCCCGCCTTCGGCAACGTGCGTTGTGAGTTCCGGTGCGGTCAGCAGGTTTCGATGCGCCGTGCGCGGGCGGGGTCTTAATTCCGCTGACTATAACCAAAGTTGTCTGGCCTGATTGTAAGGTTCGGAGGATCATAGCGACGAACTGTTCGAAGCCAAAATTTCTTTCGACGGCTTTAAATATATTCAATAGGCCCATTAAAAATCCCAAGAGGATCATGCATCATGATGAAGAAATTCTCGACTAAGGTCGTATCCGGCGCCATCTGTGGCAGTCTGCTGACGCTGGCGGTCGGCGTTGCACCTGCCATGGCAAGCCCCTGCAGTCCGTGTGCGCCAAAGGCCCGTCCGATGAAGCAGATGAACCCCTGTGCTGCCAAAAATCCGTCCGCGAAGCACATGAAGAAGCGCAATCCCTGCGCGGCGAAGAGTGGCGCGGCCGCCCACATGAAGAAGAGCAATCCTTGTGCGGCCAAGAATCCGTGCGCTCCGAAAAACGCCGGCGCATCCATGTGATGTTGCGGCAGGCGGCTCAAGTCGCTGTTTGGCTTAGGCCGCCTCGCCTTGCTCTTCGGGTAGATCTATTGTCATGGGCAATGCGAAAGTCGCGCCCCCGCTGATCGTGCTAAACGCGCCCGTCGCGCGCGACTTGAGCGCGGCTGAAAGGCAAGCAATGCTCGTTGCCGGTCGCGAAATTCGCGAGTGCTATCGGGTACTGGAAAAGGCCGGTCTCAATATTGTCGGTGAGGTGCTGCGTGGTGAGGGCGAATTCATCGAACTGGAGCATTATCCAAAGGACGATGTGTTCGATCATGAGACATATGGACAATACTATTACCACGCCCACCGTTCAGAAATTGCCGAACACGGACATTTTCATACGTTCGTGCGGGCCGGCGGCATGCCGTTGGATGTCAAACCACTTTTATGGCCGCTTGCCAGCGAACCTTGGCCGCAGGGAGAGCAGGCCGTTTCGCATATCATCGGTATTTCCATGGATGAGTGGGGCTATCCGGTCGGTTTGTTTGCCACCAATCGGTGGGTCACTGCAGAAACATGGTATGCCGCGGATGCTGTCATACGCATGGTACCAGCGTTCAACATCGACCATGCCTGGCCCTCATGGCCGGTAAATCGCTGGATTACTGCCATGATCCGTCTGTTCAAGGCGCATATCGTGGCCCTTATAAATCATCGTGACGCGGTAATCGATGCGTGGCAGCAGTTACATCCAGGAAAAGATGTTTTCGAAGATCGTGCTTTGGAGGTTACCGGCCATCTGCCGGTCTCGGTCGATGACTGGATCGCTGCGCTGGAGCAGCTAAAACCAGAATGAACGCACGCAGGTACATTGGGGCAGGATGCAGGCTACAGATTGTGCCAAGGGCAGCCAAGCTGCGGACTGGAAACTTGCCCGTCCGGGTTGTTCGAGTGAAAAGTTTATCCGGGATTGAGTCTCGATTGCGGGCGCACCGAACGGGACTCTAATTGTTCACCTTTTGCAGGATGCATCGAGAAAGGTGAGCAAAAAAATGGTGAACAGGGCGCCAGTAAAGGTCGAGATATCAAACAATCACAGCAAGAGGAGGTAGTAATGCGTTGGACACAAAAAATTCTGTTGACCGCCGGTCTGGCATCGCTGTTAGTGGCAGCCCCGCTGGCTAACGCGGCCGGTAAGGAAGCGCCCTATGGGACAGCCAAATTCGCGTCGTACAAGGACATCAACAGTATTAAGCAGCTTAAGGTTGTCTGGGATTTTGATTTCGCTGACCCGAAAGCCGTCGGAATGGTGTTCAACAATCTTGCCGCACTGCTGCGCGCGGTCAACGATTACGGACCGAAGGAAATCGATCCCATCAAAGTAGTGATCGTATCGCATGGTCCGGAAGTGGTTGTATGGGATCGGCGCAACTACGCCAAGTTCAAGAACATTGTTGATCGTGCCGCCAGTTTCGCGCAGGAAGGCGTCCACTTCGAAGTGTGCCGCAATGACGCCAAGGCGCTCCATCTTGAGCCCAAGGATCTTTATGGTTTTATCACGGTAATTCCAGCTGGACCGTACGCGCTGGCGTACTGGCAGGCAAAAGGCTACGCACTGATGGAAATGGGCGCAACTATGCCAACCCCGCCGTTTACTGATGAGAACCTTCCGTATACCCGTAGGAAGTAAGAGCAGCAAGCTGGTTGTGGCAGCCGCCTTCGGTGGGAGACCGGGAGACAAACCGGGTCTCGCCCGAAGGGGGCTTCCTATACCACAAGTAAAAGGGCCACGCTGGCGTAGGCAGACGGAATTGCTCCGCGAGTACTGATCTTTCCCCGCAAAGGTTGCCGGCACTAGGTAGTCTCGTTCAATATCCGCGGTTCTTGGCCGCACAAGGCAAGATCACAGCTGCGCGCGGCTATCCATGACGACACCATTCATGGGTATACTGCATGCAATTCATTGGCGCAGGCGGACAGGGTTCATGGCAAACCGGATCTGGCTTGGCTCATTGGCTATTGGCATGTTTTTGGGAATGGCCGGTTGCGCCACCGTCCCGCCACCGGTTCCGTCCGCGGGCTACCCCATAGCGGCGCCAATTGTTCCCATCAAGCGTACTGATCATCCCGTTGTAGTGCTCGCGTTGAGCGGCGGCGGGGGACGCGGCTTCGCCCACGTAGGCGTGCTCCAGGTGCTCGATCAGGCCGGTATTAGACCGGACGGAATAGTGGGAACCAGCGCCGGCAGCGTTGTTGGGGCCCTGTACGCCGGTGGGATCCGCGGTAACGCGCTGGTGCAGACGGCACTTGAGTTGCAGCGTGATCAGGTGATCGAATTTACGTTTCCCAACCGCGGTTTTGTCGATGGCCAGCGTTTGCAGGACTTCATCGATCGACGGCTTGGGGACAGGTCGATCGAGCAGCTTAATCTGCCGTTCGTCGCGGTCGCGACCAACGTCCACTCGGGTGCGCTCGTCGCTTTTGATCGCGGGGATACCGGCATGGCGGTGCGAGCTTCAAGCAGCGTGCCAGCCGTGTTTCAGCCACTTTCGATCGGCGGCCGTGAATACGTCGATGGCGGATTGGTTAGTCCGGTCCCGGTGAGTGTCGCACGCAAGCTCGGAGCTGATATTGTCATCGCCGTTGATCTGACCCGTCAGCCAAAGGCGGCCACGCAGGCAGACAGCACAACTTCGCTATTGACCCAGTCGATTGTAATTATGGAGCATACACTGGCGAAGAATGAGCTGCGCCACGCCGATGTTGTGATTCGTCCGAATCTACACAAACTGTCCAGCACAGACTTTGATCAGCGCTCGCAAGCCATCAAGGCGGGCGAACGCGCAGCCCTTGCGGCGCTGCCCAAGATCCGGGAAGTGATCGCGGCGAAACAACGGCAATTATTTAAATTCTCGAAACGCTGACGGCAAGGCGGGTCAGGCGGAGACATCTTTTCACCTGGAATAGTCGTTGATCGCAAAAGGGTTTAACTCTTCCATCTTTCTTACTCTTGACGAACTACGCATTTTCTTACCGCGTCCCACCACGTATGCAACGGCCCCCGGGCGTAGTGCAGGGCGAGACCAGCCCCGGCCTGCGCCTAATTACCCTCTACGGCATTTGTGATCCAACGGTGGCAAGGATGCCGGGAGAGGGTCCGGCTCGGTAGTCGTCCAAGGCGGCGTTATTGAACAAAGGAGAGAGCACGCTCCAGGGCATCACCGTGGGATTGGTGTCTATTGTCGTGCTGTTCAAGTTGGGACTGATGCTGGGCGTGCCAGCAAGGTGGACGGTCGGAGTGCTGAGATAAAGGTTGCCGTTGAACGTAATGGCGCTCCAGCCCGTCCCCTGCAGATAGTCTGGCATCGAGGCGTAATACGGATTGCTGGCATTGACCGGAAAGAGATACTCTCCTTCGACTCCTGGCCAGGTGCCGCCACCATTAAAATACTGTAAAGCAGTATTGGTGCCGCCACCGCCGCCCATCCCTGACCCGCCGATGTAGCCGCCCGCATAGACGATGTGGGCGACGCCAGTGGTGGTCGTGACGAAGACATTATTGTTGACGACGTCATTGAAGCCGCCCCACAGGGAAGTGCCAGTGACATTGGCGTTGATGATAGTGTTGTTCATAACGGCCACATTGTCGGCATCGCCAAGAGTACGGTCGGTCTGCGAAAAGCCAATGATTATACCGGTCTGAAGTTGGTAGCCGCCGCTGTTGGCGGCGTTGTAGATGATGTTGTTACGGACAAGAGAGGGATTGGCGACCGTGCCGGACATCGTCATCTTGATGCCGTTCTGCACCCCATAGATGACGTTGGACAGCATAAACCACGGACCATACTCGGCAAGCTTGGTTCCGATTCCATTGATACAGTTGTGCATCTCATTCGCATAAAAATAGACGTTGTCGTCGGGCGGTGCTGTGTAGGCGGCAAGCTGTGCCTGAGTAAGGCTGTTGACGTTGCCGATGCCCGCGGCAGAGAGACTATTGAAGGTCGTGTACCACTGGTCGGTTTCACTGTAGGTGCAGCCGAGGTTGACCGTATCGCCAGTGTACGCCGTCGGGTTACCGCTGGAGTCGTAGGCGTTGATATCGTGAATGTTGTTGCCGATGATGAAGTCGTTGTAGTTGCCGCCTGTGCGCCGCATGATGCCGATAATGCCAACATTGTCGTCCATACCTACCACTAGCTCCACGTGATGCAGGTCGTTGTGGTAGATAAGATCGTGCGACCCAGCCACCCAGAAGATGCGATCGAGTGCATTCTTCACCTCGATGTTCTCGAAATCCCACCAGTCGGGCAGATTGATTGCTGTCGGCCGATTGACCGTTGGCGCTGCAGGCTGAAGCTGGAAATCGATCGTCGCCACGGTCGAAGTGGCCCAGTTGAGCGCTGCCGGGTCGGTCTCGATGACGATCGGAGCACTCTGCGTACCCGGGGTTGCCGGAGCGAGCCAGCTTTGTGGCTCGCCAAACGCCTGGGCCATGCTGTACATCTCGTAGGTACCCGGTTCGAGATAGATATGTTCGCCCGCAGTCGCGCTGTTGACGACCGCAATCAGGTTGCGGTACGGATCAGCTTGCGTACCGCTGCCGATCTGGCTCGTGCCGGCTGATGCATAGCTCGTCGGCGGGGCCACGTAGACGATCGTCGTGGTAGCCGGCGGCGTCAGACTCATGCCGGCGTTGGCCAGAGCCGTATTGATGAAGCTCGCGTCCTGGGCGGCCCCGGAAAATTGCGGTACAGAGGGGGCCGCATTCACGGCAAGCGTGCTGTTGCTTCCGCTACCCACGCTGCTGCTTGCGCCTGTCCCCCCTGAGCATGCCGACAGCATTGCCAATGCCAAGCTTGCAGTACCCGCCGTGCGAATTGCCTGCCACTGTCCCTGTCTCTTTTTATTGTTGTTCATCAGTTTATCCGTCGGTCGCGTATTTGTAAGCGTGGCGCGATCTTAGAATGGGCAGGAATTGCTTTGCATGCACCAACCGATATTTGGTGGGACCATTAAGATGATCGGCAACGGCGCGAATCCTCTAACCACGAGTCTGCATTTTATCGCGCTCGGCGCTGCCTCAATTGTTTTAATTGACAATCGATTATGACAGTAGCGGCTGCGAAACGCATGGAGATTCGCAGAAGCGGAGAAGATGCAAGGGCGCCCATCTCATTTGGGAAAGACTACCTGCCCTCCACGCGAAAGCCCAAAGAGCCTTTTTTATTGTGTCCCAAGTTAGTTTCTGTGTGAGCGGTCTGCGCCGGTTTTAGAGTAGCGGCATGGGACAACCGGAATGCGCGGACCGGATCAATCCCGAAAGCGCGATTGTTTTTGGCGCCCCAATCGGCCGCTTTGTTACATGGGCGGTGCATCTTTGGTTGGCATCGCGGCAGAAAAGCGACCACGCAGTTTGAAGGTGGCCTCAACTGCGCGAATAGCCGCCCACAGAAGGATGACTGCGAGAAAAATGTTGTTGCCGCCGCCCAGTTTTCTGCCGATCCTATTTGCAAGGGTGACGCCCGTCGCCAAGACCGTCAGGATTAACAACACTACGGCTGCGGCACGACTGTTATATCGACGCAGAAAGTAGCCGCCGATCGCATAAATAGCGGCATCATAAAGAATAGAAATCCCCACCCAGTACGACACGGCCGCTTGAAGCCCCGCAACAAAAAAGAACCCCATTGATGCGTCTTTGACAACCTTAAGGGCGTCGTCACGGGATTCAATCTTCAAGAACAATACTCTCTTCTTTTTCTTCGCTTCAGACATATCTGACCTCCCCCCAGATTATTTTGAAAAGTATTTAGCGTGGCTGCTTCAGCCGATGACCGCGAGCGCCTTGAGGTGTCGGTTAGAAATAATTAAACAGGCATCGGACCAGAATCACAACATGCGTACATGCGTGGGTTCCAACACCAGAGACAAGCAAGAAAGACTCTGCCAGATCAAAGACAGACTAAACGAATTGGCGGAGGGGGTGGGATTCGAACCCACGGTACCTTTCGGTACGCTGGTTTTCAAGACCAGTGCCTTAAACCGCTCGACCACCCCTCCGGGAGTGTCGCATTGTCCCTGTGTAGGCGCTCGCTGTCCACCCGTAATGAAGCAACGCGCAGCGCCCATATGAAGGGATCAAGCCAATTGGTGTTTATCTCGAATCAACAGCAATAGAATGCTATAAGCCATTGTATTTACATATAACTACGCCGCTGCATGAGCGTCATTACAGGTGTGCACCTGCGAGCCTTTTTGACGAAACCATGGTTGTAGTCTTATAGGCCTTGAGGAATGCTCCGGCTGCGCAAGCGTGCCTCGCCGGGCGCAGGAATGATGACTTTGACTCGAAAAAACGCTATATAGGCTGGGCAATCAACTGTCATGGAGCGACGGTTATGCGCACAGAAGGACCTTCCTATCAGGTCGTCGCGGGCGGCGGCTATCCGAGCTTGGCCCCTGCCGAAATAATACTATTTCGCGACCTCGCCATTGTTCAGCTTGTTTCCGATGAGCTTGTTGCACGCTACCACTTCGCGTCCGAATACGCGGAAGCCAAGTGTGCGCTCTTTCGCTTATTGCGCGCCGGTTTGTTGGCCAGCAGCAGATTCTATGTTGCTGGTGAAAAACCTACCCGCTTGTACCGGTTTGCCAGTCGCGCCATTGCGTCTGCGTGGGGCGGCAGGTTGCCAGCAGTCCGCTCGGGGCGCGCGGCTCTGCATGAGATATTGATATCGCGGGCGTACTTTATGCTGGGGTGTCCTATGGACTTCCGCGTCGCAGCATATTTCACAGACCGCGAAAGAAGATTGGGTGATGCCTGTCGGCCGGATGCCGTATATACCGATTCAGGTAGCAAGAAATTTGTTCTGGTGGAAGCTGATAGTGGTCAATACTCTTCGCGCCAGATTCGGGACAAGATTACCCGTTGGCTAGCACTTGGCCTCACCGAACAACTATGGATCCAGCCGCTGGGGATGCGTGCCGCTCGAGTTCCTGAGGTGCGCGGTGTGCGAGTGTTGAAACTTTGAAATACGACTCACTGGCCGAGAAGGTTAGGGCGCGACGAGCTGAAGCCGCCGCCAGAGGAAGCATGCCAGCGGATGGCCAGGCGATCTGCGCAGCCGAATCTTCTCCCGGTACGGACGAGCGGACAGAGCCAATTATGCATGTCACTGAAGAGCGCAGTTGTGCCTATTCTTCCCGTGTCGATTCCAGCGGTTGCGGTAGATCGCAGCCGTCTGAAGTGGAATTGGCTCTTCCTTTGCAACCAGCTGGAACTTCGACACAAGGCATCTTCACTGGACCTCGGGAGCCGGACGCTGGCGGGCCACCCCAAGGAACTGGTTGCAAGCAGTCGAAAGTCAAAAACCAAACTGCGAGGCGCCGGAACGGAAAAACATCGTCCATCGCGATTTCAGGGGAGGCGGGCCGTGCATTAGCGGAGGTGCTGCAGCTTCTGGCAGCAGAGCATGAGCTAAGTCCCATCCATCTGCGGGAAAAGCCGAGCAAGGAAGAGTTGACTGCAATTCTGAACCTTCGTGCTGTCGAGATCCGCAGGTTAATGACATGACAACAAGGCGCACGACTCGGTTGTCAACGCTGGATTATAAGATCCTTGACTCCTTGAGCCGCATCGAATTTGCGACGCGCGCGCAGTTGGCCTACTGGTGCGGAATCAATCCGGCAACGGCGTCCAAGACTACGGCCCGTCTGCTTGATATCGGTCTATTGGGCTCAATTACAGCGACGCGTCCGGCAATTTGGCATCTTAGTCACAGTGGCGCACAGATTGTTAACGCGAAAGCGCCGACGGACGGTCGCAAGATTACGTGGAGTGTTATGGCGCACGCATGTCACCGCAATGCCCTGGAGATCGAGTTGACCGCGCGCAATGGGCAGTTTCGCTTCTTGTCGCGGCAGGCGCTGCTTAGACAAGGGTTCAATCCTGCACATGGTGAGCATGCTGGTGTTGATGGGGGAAATAGGTGCTGGTTTGTGCTGCTGGATGATTATCTTATGGCGAGCCGACGCATCGCACGATCATGGCAACGGCGCCATGCACCAGATAGGAATCATTGGCCGGACCCAATGGGTCGCACCTGGTGCGAAGTCATGCAGCGCTATCTGGTATGTTGCACTGATGCGATACATGCCGAATCGCATCGTGCCTGGATTGCAACGCACGACATCCCGGCTGATCTCATGGAAATGAAGCCGCTTTGGCCACAATGAAAAAGATTCTCCTATTTATTATTTCTGTAATAGGGGTGGATCTCGCCATGGCCGCGGTCTTTTTCCAGGCATGGGAGCCAGCGATTGGCTGCACCGTACTGGTGATGACTGCGGGCATTGTCGTGCTCGATAGGCGATGGCGAAATCAAAAAACTCTGAACTGTTCGTGGCTTCTGGGGAAGGCCTTGGAAGTGAGCGATCCGGATCATCCAAAACGAATTGGAGTAGCGGCGCTGACTCAGGAAGTCTTGAACCTGGGGCTACTCGCAATTGGATCGCCCGGCGCAGGGAAGACCGACTCTGTCATGCTGGGTTACATCAGTGCCTTGCAAAAGCTGTCGCCCGACAGTGGTTGGGCCTTTTTCGACGGCAAGGGGGATGTCGATACGTTCAAGAAGTGCGTGGCAATGAAGCGCGCGCCTGACTTTTTCTTTTCCAGCGAATTGCCAGGTTCTCAATCAATTAACCTCTTTCAGGGAGAGGCGCATGACGTGATTGATCGGATATCGAAAGTCCTCATCGGGCATACTGATAGCACATCATTTTACATGGACGAGCAGCGCACAGTGCTTTCACGCATTGTTCCTTTGTTGCGGCAGCTACCGGTCGCCACGAACTTGCGTGATCTGTATGTGACACTTGCAGTAAAAGATGTGGGCAGCGAGCTTCTTCGCCGTGCGCGCGATGCAGGGATCAGTCCTGTGGACGTGGCGCTTGCGCGGCAGTGGCTGGAGCAGCCTTTTGCCTCGCGTGTGAAGAACGTTTCCGGGCTTCTCAACCGGCTTTTCATTCTTGTAGCCGGTCCGTACGCGGACCGTATCAATGCGTATCAGCCCGACATTCAGATAAGCGATGCCGTAGCGCGGGGGAATTCGGTCTATTTCCATCTGCCTTTGACGGATTACGCACGTGACATCGGCGTGGCAATCATCGAAATATTTGCGGTTGAGGCACGGCGCAGACAGCTTGAGCCGGATACAAGTCGGTTCCCGTATCCGCTGTTGTTTGACGACTGGGGCGCGTTCTTCCATGACGGTTTCGGTCCGTTCAGCGCGCGTTGCCGATCCGCGCGCATGCCGCTGTCTTTTGGGTTTCAATCGCATGCTCAGCTGCGCGCCGTCAGCTCGACATATGCGGACGAGCTGGATGACACTATCGCGACCAAGATTATCATGCGCGTTCAGGGGGGTGATACGGCGCAGTACGCTGTGCGTCTGCTTGGCAAGCATGACTTCCTGGACGTGGGCGTGCAACATTCGCCGCGGGGCGTGGAATCCAGTTTGCGCTATATGCGTCGCAACCGCATCGACGAGCGTTCATTGCGCCAATTGCAATGTGGTGAAGCGTATGTATCGAGTCTGGTGCGGGATGGCGAACGCATGCGAAATCCGCTCTGGCGCCTTCAGTTTGGCTTACCTAATTTCGGGTTGCAGAAGGATGTAAGCCTGCCACCGGCACGCACTCACGTGGAAGGAGAAGGGCTCGGATTGTGGAACCGGTACATGAATCCTGTAGCGTTGACGGAAATACATCGTGTCACCGGTCGAACGAAAAGAGTATCTGAAGTCGATACCGACATGCGCAAGGCACGGGCGGAGGCGCGCGCCGTTATAGAGGGCAATCCCGGTCTCGATACGGACCCATTCGCATGATCAGCTGGGTGACGTTGTGGCCACTCCTTGTGATGCCGGGCCTCATCATGACGGGCTTGGGTGCTCTCGCGACGGTAAAGGTCCATGGCCATTTGTTCGGGGGTGCGGCGGTGAGGCAGTGGTGTGATCTGCATTTGGTTGTGGCGAATCTGCCCACTAACGCTGCGGGACGGCTGGAAAGTTGGCTAAACCTGAGTCCATTTGTGCATCAGTGGATTGTGTATCTGATCATTGTTGCGAATATCAATACTTTGCTTTTGCCCCTGCTTTATGTGGCGGGAGAGGGGATTTTGCGCCTGCACCGCTGGGGCGCGCGCAAGGATCTGCAACTCAAGCGTGGCGCGGACGGAGCGGGTGGCTGAATCTCGGGGGAAATGCCATGCATCAGGAGTCGACGTCCGAGTTGCTCAGCATACGGCGCGCTGCGTCGATCACAAGCGCGGTATCAAGCTTCTGAAGACATTGGCTGAAGCTGCGAATATGCCGTTCGCAGCCTTCTTCCATGCACGGGACGCAGTCACCCGGACCTTGCAATAAAAACACGTTGCCAACCTGTTGGCTGCCATGCAGGGAGAAGGGATTATCTCGCCCACGATAATGTGCTGGCCAAGGTCCCCATTTGACCGGATTGGAGGGGCCATAGAGTCCGATAGTTGGAACGCCTAGCGCTGCTGCCACATGGGTAACCGCCGTGTCAGGTCCGACATAGAGCTTGGCGCGGCTGGCAAGACAGGCGATTTGTCCAAGAGTCCAGCGGCCGTCGATGTTCACGGTATCAGATGGCATTTTCCCGGCCAGAGCGCCGATATATGCCCTTTCCTGTGGATCGTTGCTACAGGACAGCACGATGCGTAGGCCCTGACCACGCAGCCATGATGCGAGCTCAATCCAGCCCTCTGGAGTCCACATTTTGTAGTTAAATTTTGGATAGATGTGGAGCAGGGCAAACGGCTGCTGCCGGCTGTCAAAATCAAGTTGCGCGTCAATTGCCCGCTCCTCTTCCGGGGTCCATGACACGACGACCTCCGGACAGCGGTCTATTTCAAGCAGGTCGGCGAGCGCCAGATTCATCAGTACCGTATGCGTGTTGAGATTATCGAGCGGAGTGAAGCGCGTGAGCAGGCGCGTTTTCCAATGTTCTTTCGTGCGCGGCGCGCGCAGTCCGACACGTTGTCTGGCGGCGACCCAGGTATACAGGATTGGCCGATCTCCCGTCTGGGTCGTCATTGCCAGGTCGTATTTTCTTCTGATCTTCAAGAGAAAACTCAAGTGACTCCAGAAACGGCGGCGGTGGGGAATGGCGATCACCTGGTTGATATCCGGGTTGCCTTGCAGGATACCCTCGGTATTGTCGAAGACCAGCACATCTATGCGCGCTTGCGGCCAAGCTCGGCGCAAGGAACGGATTAGGGGCGTGGCGAGCAAAACGTCGCCAATGCGTTGTGTTACGACGACCAGAATGGTTTTCGGGGGCTGCGCAATCACGATTGAGATTTTTGTTTCACTGGCATGGCTGATGCCGTGGCTGATATCGATTGCTGCAGCTCCAGTGCCTTGGCATATTTCATGAACGATCCCAGGGCTGTTGTAAGCGCAATACCGGCACCCTCGCTGCCGTCGAGAAAGCCGAGGCGGAAAACGTAGCCCTTGAGAAAAGCGGCGAGCGCATGCAGCAGCGGGTCGCGTCGATTCACCCTGCGTCCCCGCTCAACCAGGGCGCGGGCGTTGAGGTCGGAATACTGATCGAGCTTGGCCAGCATGGCCTTGTAGTTTTCGAACGAGTAATGCGCGATCGGCGCCTGGAGTCGGCGGATTTCGCCGTCGGCCATCCAGCGTTCGTGAACGACATCGTTGGAGTATCTTCCGTGTTGCCGATTGACCAGGCGCAATACCGCATCTCTTCCCCAATCGCCGAAGCGAATGCGTTTGCCGTGAAAGAAGTTGTATCGCGGAAGCAGGAAAGCAGCCGGCGGATTACCGGACGCCAAGGCAGTCTTGATAGTTCGGACGGCTTCAGGCAACAGTAATTCGTCGGCATCAAGAATCAACACCCAATCATTAGTGGCCTGCTCGACGGCAAACTGCTTTTGCGGTCCGAAACCTGGCCAGGCGCGTGACTGGATACGGGCGCCGAAGCGATCCGCGATGACCAAAGTATCGTCGCTGCTGCCGGAGTCGACAACGACGATATCGTCAGTGAGGTCGGTAATGCTTGCCAGGCTGTCGGCAAAGCAGCGCGCCGCATTGCAGGTAATGTAGGCGACGCTCAGATTCGGCATGGCTGCGTTTATGCTCCGTCCGCAGTGGTTACGGCCTAGCTTAAACTATTCCCAGTCATTTTACGCGGGCACTTGTCCGGTAAACCCCAGCTTTGCGGGCGCCCGAGGCAGTGCCACAGCACTATGCGCCAGTATCCCTGAGCACGGCTTCGCTGGCGGGCCGAAAGGCAAAGAGTCAGGACGCAGACCAGGCTGTTGGAGAGGGCATTGACCAACGCCTTAAGCGGCAAGATCGCGCCAACAATGAGGTGGGCGAAGCGACCCTGGGTCTTGCGGAAAAAGATCAGCTTTGATCGTTGGAATTCGATGCGTGCAGCGCCGCGGAAGCGCTTTGCCGTCTGTCCCTGCGCGTGCAGCGCGCGTGCCTCGGGCACGTGGTAAACCTGGTACCCGCGACGCCGTGCTCTGAGACACCATTCGGTTTCTTCGAGAAAGAAAAAATAGTCTTCGTCCAATGCTCCAAGTTCGGCGATTCCGGACCGTCGTACTGCGAGGCATGCGCCGATGACACTCTCTACTGGCTGTGGTTGAGCGAGCTGCACCTTTCCCTCGGGTCGACGGGGTGCAAACGGCCGCAGAAGGAATTTTGGCAGAAGTTCGGCGGCCAGGGTTGGAATGAGAGCAATTGCGTTTTGCGGTCGGCCGTCGGGATAATGCAGTTGGCCACCGGCAATGAATAGGTCTGGCGTGCTGTCGAAAGCGCGGGCAAAGGCACACAGACAGTCTGCTTCAAGCTGGGCATCGTTGTTGAGCAGCAGGATGAATTCGCTGGTTGCCTGAGTCAGGCCCTGGTTAACTGCCCGGGCGAACCCGGCATTGCATTGGTTACGGATCAGGCTGATGCCTGGTGCGGTCTGCCCGGCGAGTTTTAGTGAGTCGTCGCGGCTGCCGTTATCGACGACAATGAGCTGTGTCGCAGGTACGCCTTGGTTCAACACCGATTGGGCGCAAGCGGCCAGCATCTCGCCGCCGTTGTAATTGACGATGATGACTGAAAAGCGTCGGCCGCAGTTGCCGCGGGCAGTCGGGCGCGAAATCGCATCGGCATTGCCCGATGGCATGGTCGAGTCCATCATTCACGGCCTACCCGGTCATTTGTGGTCATCGAACAGATATCGGAATCGGTATGGGCGCAAATTAGGCGTACGTAGATCACTGCACAGCGGAGTAAGGAAAGAAATCGTAAAATGCATTCTACCCCGCAATTCGGTTGCTGGCGATAGCGGGTGGGGCAAGCCGCCGCACCGCACCGGCACAGCTGACGAGCAGGACGAATTCCCCGTACAGGGTTTGATGCGGAATGCATTTGGGATGCGGCACGACCCAGGGTGACTGATTCGCCACCCCGCGGAGAGATTTTGGGTGTTTCGCGATGCCAAATGTCTTGCAGCGTCTTTTGCCTCCCGAAATAAGGATGTTGACCCGAGTGACCGAAAGGCAACCCGCCGGCTAATCGGGAGGAACTCAAGCGTCAACATGTTCCCAGATCCTGTCGCCATCAGCGCCATTTGATGCAACAGCGCAATGGGTTGGAGCCTTGCGACTCGGGCGCGGCAGTGAAAGTGACGCAGGAAAACGGCAGGCAGATATTGGTGCCTCTGCGCGGGGAATTGATGCAAATGCAGGGATATTCCGACAATTGTGCAGCGAGGCTGGTTCCTGCCCAAGCGTCACGCGCGACGAGGAGGAGATTATCGCGGATTGCCGATATTACATATGTCAGCAAGACATGATGCCAACGATCAATCCCCTTGTTTTCTCTTCGTGATGCGTCCGCGCTAACGAGCGGCCGGCGCCACGTTAAGCAAAGACGCTCCGTTGGAGAGGACGATCGTTCCGGCCTGCACCCGGAAGCTGAACGCGAAACATGTTTTCCCTGTTCAGGTTCCGGGTGCAGCAGATTAGCATTCCGCTACTTTATAAACTGTTGGCAAAAAACTCGACAGTCAGAGTTCCAAAGACTTTGTACGTACCAGTGGGAGCACCGTCTACCACCGCGTAATAGGTGTGGGTCTGACCTGCGGTGACTGGATAGACACGCGTTTGCGAGAACGGCAGCGTGAGATTCGTGTTGCTAGTTGGGTATAGATAGACAGCAATATCGCCAGTGCCAACGGACCCTAGGCTGCCCGATACGTCGCTGGCCGCCACTATCAGCTGGGCGCCTGCCGAGGGCACGTAGGCATTGCCGTCAAAACGCACGACAACAGTGCCGTTCGCAGGTGCCGTGATCGTTAGGCTCCCCACATTGGTAAAAGCGCCGGATGCCAGGGCCAAGCCGCTGTTGCTAATTCCTGTTTCCTTAACTGCCGGCATCTGCGATGCCAAGGACGTGAAATTGCCGTTCACCGCGGCCGAGCTGATGGTAGTGCCGGCGGCGAATGTGCTGGGAACCGTCACATTCACGGTGCCGGCGGCAAAGGCCAACTGCGTGCCGGCCATGACGATGAGCGCAAAGCCCGTGATGCGGCGAACATAATTACTCCTATTGAATTTCATGATTTTCTCCGTAATATCAGAATTGAAGTGACGATAGACCGAATGCCTTGTGCGTGGGCTGCAATCACTACGGACCCCAGGTACCATTGTCCCAGGCCGAGTTGTCCCACACCCCGGCGATGTTTCCTCCGCCTCCACCTCCGCCGCAAGCGCCAAGTAGCGTCAGAAAAATCAACGCTGCACCGATTGCAATCAAACGTCTCTTGAATCGCATATTGAGCTCCTTGGTAAAGATAAGGCTGAAAATAAGTGACATGCCCTTGCATCCGTGCCTGCACGTGACACGGTTGGCCGCATTTCAGAGTACGAGTGCTCAATTCGAGGTGCGGAGTTCAGGCATCCAGGCACCCGAGCCTGAGGTAACAGTACTTGGCTTCACGTGGGCGATCTGTGACATATTTCACAAATGCAATGTTCTATTTCATACGCTCGGGCGGCGTAGTCCGCGCTAAAGCGCGCGGGCTTCGGCGGCCGCAATTGTATTCAATTGCTTTGGGCATGGATGCAACGTGAGAGGCGCCTAGCAGAGAATCGGCATTGCACTTGGGCGATGTGTTGCGCCTGCGGGTTCTCTCTTGCCCAAACAATTCTTGAGCAAAAAGCATTGGTTTGGCAAAGAACAGAGTTCTTTGGCTGCCATTCTTGAATGGCAGTGATTGCAATTAGCGTGTATCAAGTCATGGTGGGTGACAAAACCGGTCGCGTGCTGGTGGGCGCATGCCGTTTGGTCTGGTCGTCGATGCTGCACAACAAACGACTATCCTTCTGCCGATTCCCGATAGCCTGCTGATTCCGCGAGACGCAAATTGACTGCAGGATTCGGGCTATTCGTCAGAATGAAGCGGGCGAGTCGTGCATACGCCAGGAATTGCGCCGCCGACTCTGACAGCGGGACAAATGGAACGGTGCGGCGGAAATTTCGCCGCCGATGGTTGGCAGACCAGGTGCCGAGACTTCCGTCTCGGATGGATCACTGCCTATGCAGAGGCGAGAAGGTCATTCAGCAGTTTCCAGACATGGGATGGCGGAATGGTCTCATAGCAGGCGGGGGATACCTTGGCGCGCCCACGATAATTGCATTCGCGACTCAGGCAGGGAGAGCATGCAAAATCCGCACGGGCGTAGCATTGGGTACGTCCCAAGGCGCCCGTAAGGCCTGGATCGGTCGCGCCGTAAAGTGTCACAGCTGGTACGGAAAGTGCCGCGGCGCAATGCGCTAACCCCGTATCTACGCCAACTACGCCACGTGCGCCCGCTAGTATGGCGGCTATCTGCGTGAGATTCATGCTTGGCAGGACCTCGGCATTATTGCTGGCTGCGGCGATGCGGTGCGCCCGCTCTGATTCCTCCAGGTTTCCCGCCGGCAGGAGTACGCGCAAGCCGGCATTGGCAGCCAGCTTTGTCAGTTCGCGCCAGTATTCCTCCGGCCACTGCTTGCTACGCCACACAGTTCCATGCAGGAAGACGAGATAGGCGCCGCGTGCCTGTTCAGTGAGCGACTCCATCGGGGGAAGCCCATAATCAACCGGACCGTCCGGCAGATCGTAGCCCAGGGCTGCCGCGAACAGTCGGCGTAATCGCTCCACTGCGTGCAGTTGTCGCGACACGGTGTGGCGCCGCTGATAGAAGAGGGTTGCCAGAGGTTCGCGCGCAGATGGCCGGTCGAATCCATGGCGTTCGCCGTGTGCACAAGCGGCAAGTACCGCGCTTTTGAGCAGACCTTGCGCGTCAATGATGATGTCGTAAGACGAGGCACGTAGCATTCCCAGGGTGTGGCGCCATTCCTTAAGTGACTGGGCAGTAAACAGACCCTTGCGCCAGCGGCGCATTGCGACCGGAATGATATTGGTCACTGCTGGGTGCCAGGAAGGGATTTCCGCATAGGATTCTTCGACCACCCAGTCAACCTGCGATGCGGGCAGGGCGCGCGCGGCGTCGGTCAGCGCCGGTAAGGCGTGCAGCACGTCACCTAGGGAGGAGGTTTTTACGATGAGAATATTCATTGCATCAGGCATCAATGCTGGCGAGCACCTTTTCCGGTGTCAGCTGGCGCAAGCAGTTGGTGTGTCCGAGTGGGCACACACGTTTGAAGCAAGGACTGCATGGCAAACCGAGCGATAGGGTCTTTGCCAGAGGACTCAGTGGGGGCGTATATCCCGGATCGGATGATCCGTACACCGCCGTCAGCTTGCGTCCAAGGCTCGCGGCGACATGCATCAGACCGGAGTCATTGCTCACAACAATCTCAGCCAGAGAAAGCAGGTCGACTGCCTCGCCGAGCGTCGTCCGTCCTGCAAGGTCGATGCAGCCGTGCCTGGCTAAAGCGGACACTTGGGTTGTAACTTGCGCATCCCGATCCGAACCGAAAAGCCAGACTTGCCAGCCGCGGGCAATATAGGATTTGGCAACTTGTGCGAAGTACTCTACCGGCCACCGTTTGGCCGGACCATATTCAGCCCCCGGGCAAAGGGCGAGCACAGGCTGCTTCTCATTCAGTTGTAGGCGTTTCAGGGCCGCATCAATTCCAGCGCGTGAAACCGCGAGAGCTGGGAGGGGAAATTCGGCCGGGAATTCAATTCCAGCATCGAGACCCAAGGCCACGAAGCGCTGTACTGTCATGCGCAGTTTGCGCTTGTCCAGGCGGCGTGCATCGTTGAGCACACCCCAGCGGAATTCTCCGAGATAGCCGGTTCGCACTGGTATCCGCGCCCAAAAAGGGACAAGTGCGGACTTGAATGAATTAGGCAAGATGATTGCCTGGGTGTAGTTTTTTGCCCGCAGGCTTCTGCCCAAGTGGTATCGCTGCTTGAGTTGTAGCTGACCATGGCCGACGGACATTACCAGTGCCTTACGGACTTCCGGCATACGCGCGAGCAGTGGTTCGCTCCAAGCGGGCGCCAGAACATCTATAATTGCATCCGGATCATGCGCCTTGATCACTTTGAAAAGGCTTTGCGCCATAACCATATCGCCGACCCAGGATGGACCAACGATCAATATGTTTTGCGATCTAGAATTCACGTGGCGGTGGCTGAATGGAAACGGCGGAACATCAACATGATTGATCTTTGGCACAGGAGGGCAACATGCCGTCATTATATAGGGCATTGTCGGTACCTGCACCGACTGTGCGTGCAGCGACAATACGGAAGCAGTGCGAACGGTGGCGCGGTCATGGTAACCAAGAGTCAAACCTTCCTGGCCGATCGCAAACCCTGGTCGTGAAAAGCGCAGGCTTGCACCGCGCGAGCGGCACTTTGGGGAATCGGCGCAAAACACCGAAACAGCAGGTAGAACGGGCACAGGCGATGGCGCAGCGATTCCTGCCGGTTTGCCTCAGATTCATTTACAATGTGCGCATGGCCCGCGCTTTTTCCACAAATATTTTGGTAGCATTTGCTGATGTTCGAGGGAAAGAGTGTCGGAATGTAACTCGAAAGCATCTTACAAATAACACCTAAGTTATTGTTTTATGAATATAATATAGCTCATCTGCCGCCTTTAAATAAAAACTGCCCTATGGACTTTCTTCCCATATTTCTTACGGTTCGCGAACAACCTTGCCTGGTTGTCGGCGGCGGCGAAGTGGCGACCCGCAAGGCGGGGCTGCTATTGGACGCGGGTGCCGTTGTGACTGTAGTTGCACCGCAATTAGGCAATACGCTTGCTGAATTGGCGAGCCAGGGCAAAATCCGACATCGGGCTGCCAGTTTCCGTGCCGACGATGTCCAGGGATCCGCAGTGGTGATCGCGGCTACTGACGATGAAGGAGTTAATCAAGCTGTGGCGCGGGCAGCGCGCGAACTCCACATCCCGGTAAATGTCGTGGACCGGCCCGAACTGTGTTCCTTTGTCATGCCATCGATCATCGATCGATCACCCCTGATCATCGCGGTGTCCACGGGTGGTGCTGCACCGGTGCTTGCGCGCACGGTTCGCGCCCGCCTAGAAACGCTGATTCCTGCTTCCTACGGGAGGCTTGCAGCGCTGATGGGTCAGTTCCGCGAGAAGGTAAAGACCCGTTTTGGGCGTGTCGCGGATCGGCGCATCTTCTGGGAGAAAATTCTGCAAAGTTCGGTGGCGGAGATGGTCTATGCTGGACAAGATGATGCGGCGCGCCGTGCACTGCAAGAGGCGTTGGATCGGGACAGCGGGGAGCCTTCGCGCGGGGAGGTGTATCTCGTGGGTGCCGGGCCGGGAGATCCGGATTTGCTGACCTTTAGGGCGCTGCGTCTAATGCAACAGGCTGACGTCGTTGTCTATGATCGTCTCGTGGCGCCCGGCGTGCTGGAACTTGTGCGACGCGATGCCGAGCGTATTTACGCCGGAAAGGAACGCGACAATCATGCAATCCCGCAGGAGGGCATCAATCAGCTGCTGGTGCGGTTGGCGAAGGCCGGAAAGCGGGTAGTACGGTTGAAAGGTGGCGACCCGTTCATATTCGGCCGCGGTGGTGAAGAGATCGAAACGCTGATGGCGGAAGGGATCGAATTCCAGGTTGTTCCGGGAATTACCGCGGCAGCGGGGTGCGCCTCTTACGCAGGTATTCCGCTGACCCACCGCGACTACTCGCAGTCGGTAGTTTTTGCGACAGGCCACCTGCAGGACGGCACAGTGAACCTAAACTGGAGGGCATTGGCGCAGCCGAATCAGACGGTGGTCTTCTACATGGGGCTGCATACTGTCGAAATTCTGTGTCGCGAACTGATTGCTCACGGTCTTGCCGAAACTACCCCTGCAGCCATGGTAGAACAGGGTACAACGCGCAATCAGCATGTTTACGTCGGTACTCTGCAGTCCCTGCCTGACATCGTAAAGCGCGGCAACATCCATCCGCCGACATTGATCATTGTCGGTGAGGTCGTGCGTCTACATGAGAAACTTGCTTGGTTCATGCCGACGGCGGGTAACGATGCGAAGCATGCATAGCGCCCGGTGACCGGGCAGTTAGTTGGCGCGCGTATCGCCGGTTTTCGGACGGCCGGCGAGATCATGCTCCACAGCCATGACCGCCGCCTCGACCCTTGATCGCACACCCAGCTTGCGTAGTATGGATTTGACGTGCAGTTTGACGGTGCCGTCGGTGATATAGAGTTTGCGGGCGATGGCCTTGTTGCTGTGGCCCTCGGCCAGATGGCGCAGTATTTCTTGTTCGCGCGGAGTCAGGTCGGACAACGGTGTCGCGGGGGTGGGCGTATTCTTCTGCTGACCTTGCACCAGTCTTGTGAGTGATCCGATGAGTTCCTTGGCCACAACGTTGTCGCCGCGCAAAGCGTCCTTTAAGGCAGGGACAAGATCTTCTGGATCCATGTCCTTTAGCAGATAGCCCTGTGCACCGGCGCGCAGGGCGGCCTGCAGATCTCCTTCGTCGCGACTCATCGTCAACATCAAAATCGGCGCTTCGACACCTATCGCGCGCAACTTGGCCAGGACCTCAAGCCCGCTCATGTCCGGCATCTTGACGTCGAGCAGGATAATATCCGGAGCAAGTTGCTGGCTTACCGTCAGCCCTTCCGCTCCTGTACCTACCGATGCAGCAACTTCAACGCCGCGGCTTTCGAGTAACTGTTCGAGTCCTTTTCGAACCAGGGCATGGTCATCGATCAGCACGACACGCACAGTTGCTATTCTCCGGCAGCACGTCGGCGCAGGCTATCCTGGTTTGCGCCAGTGAAGGTGAGACTGATGCGCGTGCCTTCCCCGGGCTCGCTTTCGATCGTAAGTATTCCGGGCAGGCGCGCAGCGCGTTCGCGCATGATTGACAGACCCACATGCTCGCCGCGCTGTGAATTTGGAGTGGCTGTCATACCAAGCCCGTCATCCTCAATCAGCAATTCATAATTGTTGTTTTCATTAGCGCTCAGCATAATGCGCGTGGTTCGCGCATTACTGTGTTTGCGGATATTGGCGAGGGCTTCCTGGGTAATGCGAAAGATCTGGATCTCCTGCGCCGGGGTGAGCACAAGTTCACTGCATTCGTTGTGGAAGAATGCCGCAATACCGGTTTCCTCCTTGAATTGCACCACCATGTCCGCGATGGCCGGTACCAGGCCGCGCTCATCCATACGGGAGCGGAAATTGGCCAGCAATTCGCGCAGGCTGGCATGCGCGTCAATGAGTGAGATATGCAGGCGGCGCACTTCGTTTTCGGCGCTCACGATGTCCTTGCGAAACAGCATTTCTCCCAACATTTTTATATGAATGCGCATGCTAACTAGGGACTGAGCGAGAGAATCATGCAGCTCGTTACCAATCATGTTGCGCTCTTCGATAATCGCGAGGCGACGGGCATCATTGTCGAGGCGCGCTTTTTCGATCGCTAGTCCGAGGTGGCTGCTGATGCTATCGAGCAGTTCAGCCATTTCATCGCTGAGAGATGCAACGGGCTGATCGAGAAGCAGGTTATATACGCCAAGGACGCGATCTTGATAATGAACCGGAATCACAAGGACGTCACTGCGCTTCTCTCGAAGGAGATGGGGCTGTAAAGTCTCGGCAACTCCGCTGGCGAGCACCGTTGCCGTTTTAGGGGACAGTGACTGACGCTGTAATTGAATACTTATCTGATCGGAATCGGTCGACAGGAAGGATTCGGCTGCCTCTGGGTCAAGACCGCGGCAGGCTACGAGACGAGATTGCCCATTTTCGGCAAGCAGGCGGACGGTGGCAGCCTTGGCGCGCACCAGATCCATGAAGGTTTCCAGAAAACCTTCGAGCAATTCTTCAAGGCTGCGTGACTTGTTCAGGCTGGAGGCGACGTCATAGAGAATTTCAAGGGAGCGGGTCTTGCGTCCGAGGCGTTCGGTCTGAGCCTGGACCTGGGAATCCATATCCTGAGTCAGTAGTCTGAGCTCATCGCTGAGACTATTGATATCGCGCGCCAGGGCGGCAAATTCACCTCCTGAAGGTACGGGAATGCGTACAGACAGATTGCCGGCGCGCATTCGCTGCGCCCAGTTGCGCAGATGGGCCAATGGTTCCAGCAACTGATCGTTCATGCGCCAAATCAGCACGCCAACAGCGAGTAAACCCAGGGAAAGGAGGCTCATCTCGACAATCAGATACCGGCGTGCCGCGCGCGGTGTTGCAAGGCCCAGATATGCCGCCGCCGCGGATGACAGCAAAACGATTACAACCACAGCCAGTGGAACCATCAGTTGTCGTGGTAAACGGCGCAATGCCTTGCGGTGCCAGCCTTTCGCTGGGCGAATCATCCATGGCGCTGTGGGGGAGGGCATTGCCCTGGATTCAACTTTGTCGGGTGCGGGTGTCATACCAACCCTCTCCGGGTGTTGCCGCCCCCTGCCGCTGGAAAATGTACTGGTTTCGATCAGAATTGCTGTGCCGCGGCTCCGCAGGCCGTCTTGGGGTCGGGCGATACTGGATATATACGCACCTTATAGGAGGGCAAGAAAAATAGCAACTCCGCAGCCATGGAGCGCCGAAAGTCTTTCGGTCTACGGCACTTTGAGTGGCCGAAGCAGATTTAGCAAAAGGGATTGCGACACCGTCAAAAAACATTAAGCAGGTATCATCGCAGGCGGCCGGCAGCTCGTGGCATCGCATAATGTAACAGGCGTCAGCGCGCGCGGACCCTGACGGTGTGGTAGCAGATATTGGAGTGTAAGCACGAACCAAGCCCGCTAAGATCTGGTGGACTCGGTCATCATTGCGTGACGGCAGGCAAGCACCTCGGCGGCCCCCAAGTTTGCCGGTAGTAGATTGGCACTTGGCCAGAGGGCGGTCGTTTGTTGTTGTGGTTGAAATGCGACCTCGCGTAGATCAGGTTAATCCACAGTCCTAGACGCCACAGGATGCAGTCTCTGGTTCATCGAGCAGCTCACCGTAGTCGCCGTAAAGATCCGGATTGGCAAGGTTCGCGCGCCAGCCGCACAGCACCCCGGCTAGCATCGCGCGTGCCTGGCCCCGGGTTACTCCGTACATTTGATTGAGCTCATCGGCGGTTTTGCCGGTATGGACGCGTGCGTAATGC
>JAJXUF010000112.1 GCA_021783175.1 Pseudomonadota bacterium | reverse complement strand
GCGCAGCGCTGAGATTGGCAAACGCGGCATCAGCTGCAATTGCCTTATAGGCGCGATACACACGCTCGTCCTGACCGAGCTCGGTGTGATATTCGCTCAATTTCGGCAGGCAGCGATTGTATGCGGCACGCAATTCATCGCTGTTCATGACGGAGTTGAGATGCGACACCGGCGACCACATTCGACCAAGACGCTCTTCCATGTCTTCCATGGGCTGTGCAAAATTATCCCAGGTGAAAGTCCCGCCGCCGGTCAACAGGCTTTCGCGTTCGGCGCGATTACGTGCCAGCATGTGGTCTAGGGCAGGCTCAACGTGCTGCGGCCGGATCTGCGTGAAGCGCGGCAGGCCTCTGAAATCCAGGAGTGGGTTGTCTGCTTCGCTCGTTGATTGCGCCATGGTACGTTATCGCTACGACTTTTGACCGGAATCACATAATCTAGCATGTATCGCCCAAAGTCAGTATTGCCCTCGAGGAGGCGCACCGCGTGACCCAAGCTCATCCTTACGACGCGCTCACGCCGGAAGTGATACTGGATGCCGTCGAACGCATTGGAGTGCGCTGTACTGGCGGCCTGCTGGCACTGAACAGCTACGAAAATCGCGTCTACCGTGTGGATACCGAGGCGCAAGGCCCGTTGGCGGCCAAATTCTATCGCCCGCAACGCTGGTCTGACGCACAGATCCTCGAAGAGCACGCGTTTACAGAGCAGCTTTCAAGTCAGGAAATCCCGGCGATCTCGCCGCTTGCTGGACCGGACGGTTCGACGCTATGCAACTATGCCGGCTTTCGCTACGCCGTTTTCCCATGGCAGCCGGGACGAACCTCGGAGCTCGGCGGCGCCGACGAAAGACGCATGCTCGGCCGCTATCTCGGACGCCTGCACCGAGTGGGCGCAAGCGAGAAATTTCACACACGTCCGAGATTGACGATCGACTCCTTCGGGCGCGAACCGGTTGCCTATCTTCTGGGACACGGCTTTTTACCCGAATATCTCGTTACACCCTATCGCTCGCTCACGCAGAACCTGCTCGAACACATCACACGCAGTCTCGACCTTGCCGCGCCGCGGATACTGCGCATGCACGGTGACTGTCACCTCGGCAACCTGCTCTGGACCGAATCCGGACCGCATATCGTCGACTTCGATGACTGCCGCAGCGGCCCGGCGATACAGGACTTGTGGATGTTGCTGTCGGGTGACCGCGATTCCATGCAACAACAGGTGGCAGACATACTTGAGGGCTATACGAGCTTCATGGATTTCGACGCCAGCGAACTCGCGTTGATCGAGCCACTGCGTACGCTGCGCCTTCTGCACTACAGTTCCTGGCTGGCGCGTCGCTGGGAAGACCCGGCGTTTCCGCGCAATTTTCCCTGGTTCAACACGACCCGTTACTGGGAGGAGCACATTCTGGCATTGCGCGAACAGGAAGCTCTCATGCAGGAAGCACCACTTTCCTGGGCGTGACGTGCTGCATCAGATCGCAGCGGTATTGTGCCCGCACCGGCTGCACTAATTTCGCGTCGATACTTTGCACTGCTGGGTGTGGTAGTGCATCTGGTCGCAAAAAGGCAATCTGTCCGGACATCCGCCGGCACTGACGAGTCGGTCTCTACGAGACGATCATTATGGCAATACGCGCTTACGGCCAAATACATCCGGTTATTTCGCCAACCGCTTACGTGGACGAGTCTGCGCAAATTATAGGTGACGTTCATATAGGTGAGGAAAGCTCGATTTGGCCACAATGCGTTGTTCGCGGTGATGTGAACAGCATCCGTATCGGCCGGCAAAGCAACATTCAAGACGGCTGCATCATTCATGTGACACATAAGCACGCGGCGCGTCCCGCAGGCAACGCCACCGTCATTGGCGACAAAGTAACCGTTGGTCACCGTGTGATACTTCATGGATGCACGGTCGAGGACCGCTGCCTTGTCGGCATGGGGTCAGTGATCATGGACGGCGCCGTAATCCGATCCGGCGTTCTCCTTGGCGCATGCAGCCTGGTGCCGGAGGGACGAGAGCTCGAGGGCGGTTACCTCTGGCTCGGCACGCCGGCGCGACGGGTGCGGCCGCTCACACAGACAGAATCCGACTGGCTGGACTACTCCGCGATGCATTACGTGCGTCTCAAGGACAATTACCGGTGAAAATGACGTACCCCGCCTGGCTTGCATCCGTCGGCCGCAATTCGTAGCGGCAAATCTACCGCTGTCGCAGTATTTTCAAGACAGGCTCGGTGTCGGGATGCTTGCCGCGCCAGAAGTAAAACGACTCGGCGGCCTGTTCCACCAGCATGCCGAGCCCATCGGACACTCGCGTGACCCCCTGCTGGCTGGCCCATTGCATGAATGATGTGGGTTTTTTCCCGTACATCATGTCGTATGCGATGGCATCAGATTTGAACAGCCCGTTTGGCAAAGGCGGCATCTCACCGTGCAGGCTAGCGCTAGTTCCATTGATAACAATGTCGAAACCGCTGCGGCCGACTTCTGCCAATCTGTCCAGAGCACAGGCTTGTATTGCAAACTTCTCGGCCAGCTCCCGAGCTCTGTCGACCGTTCGGTTGGCGACAACAAGCAAGCGAGGTGACTGACGCAACAGGGGTCCCAGCACACCGCGCACCGCGCCCCCTGCTCCGACCACCAGAATATCCCTGGACTGGAACGCTAATCCTACCGTGTCAGCACCTGCTCGGCCGTATGACAAACCGAGAAGGCGCATCAAGTCGCGCATGAGACCGAGACCGTCGGTGTTATGCGCCTCAATTGCGCCATCGTCGAGAAACCTAAGCGTATTGGCAGCCTGGGCTTCCTGGGCTAACGGCGTAATCATGTCAGCCAGACGGTACGCCTCGAGCTTGAACGGTACAGTCACGTTAAGTCCACGCCCGCCGTTGGCGCGAAACTGGGCGACCGCCTGCTCAAACCCTCCAGGGTCAACCTGGATTGCCGAGTATTCGATCCTCTCCTTGAACTGACTGGCAAATTGCTGGTGAATCACCGGCGACAGGCTGTGGCTGACGGGGTTGCCCATCACTGCATAGCGTTCGGGATTTTCGAAATCGAACATTGGACGCCCCCGGAAGAACGGCTGCCGGTGGACGATTGCGGCAACCGCCAAAAAATGCCAGTCAGGTGTTCTGATCAAAGACGCGAAACGCCAATGCGTCTCGCTGCGCCGGATATTAGCAACTGAGACAGCAACTTCCCAGAGGCTCAATCTCTTCGAACTGAGCCGGAAAATAACCCGCACATCGCAAGCAGGCCAGGTCAAACCATCTCCTCAGCCCGTTGCGGAAAGTCGGCCGGACCACTATTAACCTCTCGATCGCAACTCTGGCAGGCGGGGCGCGAGTGAATCGACGACGATGGCACGCAGATCGTTGAGCCGCTTGTGGAAGAAATGAGTCGCGCCTGGAACCGTCACCAGCTGCGGCGGAGTAACCAGACGCCCCACCCAGTCTTGCACAGCGCGTGGCGGAACAACTTCGTCCTCTTCCCCCTGAATCACGAGGCAACTACTGTCCTTCGCAATCGGTCCGGCAAAATCATAGAGGTTCACCGGAGGTGCCACGAGCACCAACTGCGACACTTCCCGCAGCGACGCTGCTTGAAGCGCGACATAGGATCCGAAGGAAAATCCCGCCAACCACAAAGCCGCGCCGGCAAGGCGGCCCTGTACCCAGTCAATCACGGCAAGCAGGTCTTCGGTCTCTCCTTTTCCTTGGTCGTAGCGACCGCTGCTGTTCCCCACACCGCGGAAATTGAAACGCACCGTGCACAATCCGAGTTGCTCGAAACTGCGCGCCAGTATATGCACAACCTTGTTGTGCATGCTGCCTCCGTGCAATGAATGCGGGTGACAGACAATCCCCACTGCAGGAACGGCTCTGGCGTTTTCGGGGCAACCCACCAGCGCCTCAAGATTTCCCGCAGGGCCTGCAATCGCGATCTCGCCGGCAATGCACGGCGAAAGTTGTCCGACCGGCGGAACCGCGCCGGATTGCGCCGCTGCATTCGCGTGCGTGATTGGTTTTTCTACCATGACAGGGCGACAAAATAAGCGAGATACAAAATCCCGTTCAGCACCAAATGATAGGGGCGCAAAGCCCCTCTGCGCAGCATAAGGAGCAGGTACGCGCAAGCGACCAGGGGCACCGCCAATCCAAGCAGAACCTCCGGACGCGATTGCCACGGCGTCAGCATGATGCCGATGGCTGGCAGCAGACTGCCCTGGAAAACCATGGCGCCGGTGATGTTGCCGAAGGCGAGGGTGTCGCGATGGCGACGTATCCAGAGAATGCTGTTGATCTTTTCCGGCAGTTCGGTCGCAATGGGAATGATGAGCAAAGAGAGGACGAGTGCCGAGATCCCACTCCGGGCGGAAAGTCCTTCCACACCGTAGACGAAGCCGCGCGCGCCGAACACGATCAGGACCAGTCCTGCAGCCAACTGCAGGACAATGGTCGCCATGTGTTCTGCCAATCCAATGCGCGCCAGATGAAGCGGATGATCAGCTTCCGTACCGTGGCCATCCATGACAAGCCTGGCCGAGGCGCGCACTGTCAATAGAATATAGACGAAATAGATCAACACCAGTATCAGCGCCATGAGCGCGCGCACAAGACGCGATGCGTGCGGCACGAAAATCGCGCCCGCGGAAAGGCTGAAAGCAAGCAGGAACCAGGAAAGATCGCGCATGAGACCACTGCGTTCGGGCCTGAAGACCCCCGCCCAACCACGCCGCGTAGCGGCAACCAATGCAACCAGAAAAAGCGTCAACGTAGACAGCATCATTGGCGCACCGAGTATCGCGCCAACGCTGACCTCGGCACCGACGCCTTGGCGCGTTCCGCCGTTAACAAATACCGCAACGATGGGTACGATGGTCTCGGGCAAGGCGGTGCCGACTGCCGCGAAAATCGACCCCGTCACCCCTTCAGAGATCTTGAGACGTTGCCCCAAATGCTCCAGCGCGTTGGTGAACGCCTCGGCGCCGAGGAAAATAACTATGAGCGCGCCGAGCAGCAAGGCGAACGTCATGGGCTTTTTGTGGCCGAACGGGCAATTCCGAGCTCGTCCCAGATCGCGTCCACTCGCTGCCGCACCGCAGGCGTCATCGAGATTGGACGTCCCCACACGCGCGATGTTTCGGTTGGCCATTTATTGGTCGCGTCCAGGCCCATCTTGGCTCCGAGCGCCGGCGCAGGGCTGGCAAAATCGAGGTAATCGATCGGCGTATTTTCAACAATGGTTGTGTCGCGCGCGGGATCGACGCGGGTCGCCACAGCCCAGATAACATCATTCCAGTCGCGTACATTGACGTCATCGTCGGTGACGATGACGAATTTCGTGTACATAAACTGGCGCAAAAAAGACCACACGCCGAACATGACACGTTTGGCGTGACCGGGGTACTGCTTGCGCATACTCACTATGGCAACGCGATAGGAACAACCTTCCGGAGGCAAATAAAAATCCACAATTTCCGGAAACTGTTTTTGCAGCAATGGCACGAAGACTTCGTTGAGTGCCAAACCGAGTATCGAGGGTTCGTCAGGGGGGCGACCAGTATAGGTGCTGTGATAAATCGGATTGACCCGGTGTGTGATGCGCTCGACGGTAAAAACCGGAAAGCGCTCCACTTCATTGTAGTAGCCAGTGTGGTCACCGAACGGTCCTTCGTCCGCCTCTTCACCTGGCATAATATGGCCTTCGAGCACAAACTCGGCATTCGCCGGAACCTGCAAATCGCTGGTCTGGCAACCGACCACTTCGGTCTTGGCGCCGCGAAGCAGACCCGCGAACTGGTACTCGGAAAGTGTATCTGGTACCGGCGTCACTGCGCCCAGAATGGTAGCGGGATCGGCGCCGAGGGCGACAGCCAATGGAAATGGCTCCCGTGGGCGCGCCGCACACCAGTCACGGAAGTCGAGCGCCCCTCCGCGATGAGCAAGCCAGCGCATGATCAGCTTGTTACGCCCGATTACCTGCTGCCGGTAGACGCCCAAATTCTGGCGTTCCTTATGCGGCCCGCGCGTCACGGTAAGGCCCCAAGTAATGAGCGGCCCGGCATCCCCGGGCCAGCAGGTTTGAATCGGCAGCTTTGCCAGATCTACCTGATCTGCCTCGATAACGCGCTCTTGGCACGGCGCGTTCTTGATGACACGCGACGGCATGTTCAGCACCTGCTTGAACGTCGGAAGTTTCTCCCACAGATCGCGAAATCCCTTCGGCGGCTCGGGCTCCTTGAGATAGGCCAACAGCTTGCCGACATCACGTAACGCCTCGATCGACTCGGCGCCCATGGCCAGTGCTACGCGTTGCGCCGTACCAAATAAATTGGCCAGTACCGGTGTGTCATGGCCGCTGGGGCGGGTAAACAGCAGCGCAGGTCCGCCAACGCGCAGAGTCCGGTCACAGATCTCAGTGATTTCAAGGTATGGGTCCACCTCGATATCGATGCGTCTGAGATCACCCCGGCGTTCGAGCTGGTCGATAAAATCTCGAAGGTCGCGATAGATCACGCGTCCGATTCCTTGGTAAAAAACAGCCAAAGACGCCTCACGCCTTTGAGCTCAAGCTGCCTAAGCGCGGGCGCGCCGTTTGTATGGCTGTTGTCAGTGCGGCGCATCGAGAGACTTTTCCATTCCTGGCGGAACGGTTTCAGCAAAGGATCCGCGCGTACTGATACCGGCAAGCCAGTGGGCCAGTCGCGGATGCTGACTGCGCCAGTCGTGCGGGAAGCGAAAGTCGACGTACTCAAGAGCCACGCCAAGCGCGAGATCTGCAAGGCTGAAGCGCTCGCCTACCAGGTAGGCCGGGCCTTTTTTGGCGTTGTCGGCATATTTCAGGGCGGCAATGATCTTGCTTTCCTGACGCGTGATGGATTCCGCCAACTGCTTTTCTGTCGGTCGCCGTGCTTCCATGAGCCGAGCTACCACGGCGTCGAGAATCCCCTGACCCAAGGCATGCCAGCGCAGTACCTGCCAACGCGCCTCGCCGGCAGGCGGTGTTAGCGGCTCTCCCTTGAGCGAATCTAGATAGTCGACAATGAGCGGGGAATCGAACAGCACCTCATTATCGTCGCGCACCAGTACCGGCACCTTGCCCAAAGGATTGAGGGCCGGCACGTGACTGCCCGAATCGTAGGGACTCTCGATGACGAAATCACATGCAATGGCTTTTTCCTTAAGCAAAACGCGGATCTTGCGTACGTACGGTGAGGTCAGTGATCCATAGAGTTTCATAACGCGCTCCTAACGATAGAAATCCAAGAACAAACCGGCGAACACAGCTGCTCCCAGAAAGTTGTTGTTCATGAATGCGCGGAAACATTGGGCGCGATCGCGGCTCCGAATAAGAAACTGCTGGTACGCGGCAAACATGGCGGCCGCGGTTAGGCCAGCATAATACAGCAATCCGCGCCCAGTGAGCGTACCGACCCAGACGAGCAGTCCGAGCGCAAACGCGTGAAAAATACCAATCAGCAACCGGTCCCAGTGTCCAAAGAGAATGGCCGTGGACCGGACACCGATTTTGAGATCATCGTCGCGATCGACCATGGCATACTCGGTGTCATAAGCCACAGCCCAGAAAATATTCGCGCCCAGCAGCACCCAGGCGACCATCGGTACAGCGCCGGTTTCGGCGGCGAACGCCATCGGAATACCCCAGCCGAAAGCGACGCCGAGGTAGAATTGCGGCAGATGAGTGTAACGCTTGGTGAATGGATAGCTTGCGGCCAGAAAGGCGCCTACTAGGGATAACTCCACGCTGAGCGCATTCAGCGACAACACGAGCATGAAGGCGATCAGGCACAAGGCAACAAATAACGCCATCGCCTCGCGTGACGAAACCCGCCCGGCGGCGAGCGGTCGGTCCCGCGTACGTTCAACGAGGGGATCAAAATTGCGGTCGGCGTAGTCATTGATCACACATCCGGCCGAGCGCATCAGAAAGACACCGACCGCGAATATGCTGACAGCCGCGAGCGCCGGCCGCCCGGCACCGGCAATCCACAGGGCCCACAACGTCGGCCAAAGCAGAAGCAACGCGCCGATTGGTCGATGCACGCGCATGAGTACGGCGTAGTCGCGCACACGGGTAGCAAGGCCTGTCATGGTTTGCATGGCGGAATGTCAGGAAGAAAATACTCGCTCACCATTAGCTCCTTGCGCTTGATGGCAAAAAGCGACCGCCTGCCCCAGATTACTTTGGGTTTATTCTGAATTGCGCGCGATGCAGTTGCATAAAGGGCATCACCCGGCACCAGCCGCTCGACCGACACCTGCACACGTCTCAGACTTGGCTCGGCAAACAACAGTGCGCCTAGAGGACGCGTTTTTAGGCTCGCCAGTTTGCGTTCCTTGCCCGAGAGAGTTCCTGGCGGGATCACCGTGCGGGCAAAAACAAGCGTGCGATCGCCGCAACAAAGATACACCTGACGCACCAAACCGTATCGGCCGGGCCGCATACCCAGCGCGCGCGCCTCGCCGTGAGCCGGCCGCAACCAGCGCTGCGCCAATACCGCGACATGAAATCTTCCCGGGCAGACTGCGCGCAGGCGCGCGGTCAATGATGCCGGATCGAAAATCCAGTCCAGAATCTTGGCCGGAATTTCCTGCGCCCACAGACGGCGGTTGCGCTGCCACTTCGGCCCGCCGGGCCGCATTGCCGCCGACTTCATCCGCGATACCGGGGGATCGGACGCCGCGCCCGCCGGATCGGATTAAAGCGCGGAGACTTAAGTAACCTCATGCGCACATTATGCCGCCCGACAAGCATCCCGACCAGACATAACTACACTTCGCCGTAACTGTCCTTAAGCCCAAGCCAGCGGCGCACGATTGGTGCGACATGCTGCGGGTACTTTTCCAGCAAAAAGGAAGCAACCTGCTCGATTTTAGGAAGCACAGACTGATCTCGCACGAGATCTGCAATGTGGAATCTCTGTTCGCCGGTCTGGCGGGTACCCAAGACCTCGCCCGGACCGCGCATTTCGAGATCCTTGTTGGCAATTTCAAAGCCGTCGTTGGTCGCACGCATGACAGCGAGGCGTGCTCGCGCCATTGCCGAGAGCGGTCCACGGTACATCAGCACGCAACCACTGGCGACGCGACCGCGCCCAACGCGCCCGCGCAACTGGTGCAATTGCGATAGACCGAGACGCTCAGCGTTTTCGATGATCATTAGGCTCGCGTTCGGAACGTCCACGCCAACCTCGATGACGGTCGTCGCCACCAGCAGGTCAACCGAGCCTTCCTTGAAAGCCAGCATCGCGCGCTCCTTTTCTGCCGGTTTCATTCGGCCGTGCACAAGGCTAACGTGCAGTTCCGGCAGGGCTTGGCGCAAGGCGGCCTCGGTGGCCGTTGCTGTTTGCAGCTCAAGCACATCCGATTCTTCGATCAGCGGACAGACCCAGTACGCCTGGCGTTTTTCCAGACAGGCGCGGTGCACGCGCTGGATTACTTCCGCGCGGCGTCGGTCAGAAATCACCACTGTCTCAACTGGCTGGCGCCCCGGCGGGAGTTCATCGACAACGGAAACATCGAGATCAGCGTAAACTGCCTGCGCCAGGGTACGCGGTATGGGCGTGGCAGTCATGATCAACTGATGCGGCAGTTGCCCATCGCCACTGCCCTTTTGGCGCAACATTAAGCGCTGATGGACCCCAAAGCGGTGTTGTTCATCTACCACCACCAAACCTAACCGGCTGAATTCGATTTCACGCTGAAAAAGGGCGTGCGTACCAACTACTACCGACGCCCTGCCTGAAGCCACAAGCTGCGACATCGATCGTCGCGTCTTGGCATTGAGGCTACCTGAAAGCCAGGCCACCTCGATGCCGAGAGGCTCGAACCAGCCCGTGAAATTGCGCCAGTGCTGCTCCGCGAGAAGCTCCGTCGGCGCCATTACAGCCACCTGCCATCCCGATTCGACGGCATAGAGAGCGGCGGCGGCGGCGACCAGCGTCTTGCCGGATCCAACGTCACCTTGCACCAAACGTTGCATCGGTCGGTTTTGGCGCAGATCGCGCGCGATCTCGTCGATGACCCGACGCTGGGCGGCGGTCGGCGAGAAGGGAAGAGCGCCAAGCAATCGATCTAGCAGTCCACCATTTGCATTAATGGTGGGCGCGCGCTGGTGGCGGGTCCGTTCCTTGAGCTTTCTAAGACTGAGGTGATACGCCAGGAGCTCCTCGAAGGCGAGGCGCTGCTGTGCCGGGTGAAACCCCTGCTCCAGCCGATCGACTTCGGCTTGCGGCGGCGGCCGATGAACGAATTCCAATGCATCCTGCAAAGTCGGCAAGCTGAATTGCGCCAGCACCTCCTGCGGTAACCATTCGCGAATTTGTCGCAAACTGCTGTCCAGCGCTTCGCCAACGAGTCTGCGCAACGTGAGCTGACTCACGCCTTCGGTTATCGGATAGACCGGCGTGAGATGGGTCTGCGGTGCCGGGACCTGGTGCTCGGCAAGCAGCTCGTATTCCGGATGCAC
>JAJXUF010000111.1 GCA_021783175.1 Pseudomonadota bacterium | reverse complement strand
CGCAGCCAGCGTAGCGGTGTCTGCCGGAAGACGGGCGAGCACGATGCTGTCGACGTGCAGCGAGTAGGGCGGGCCGATGCGGTACCAGCCAGGCGGTACGCTGTCGCTGGGGTTGTAGACGATGCGCGCAACCGGTGTATGAACCGACGGCCAGGCGAGCGTAGCTATGCCGAGGACGCTGAACAATACGACACCCCAGCGATGGAGGCGGGTGTTCATCGCAACACCTCGCCCGCGAGGTAAGCCGCATGCCGTTCGACCGTGTAGGCCGGTAGTGGCAGGCGCGCAGACAGCCGGTTGCCCAGCGTGCGCCAGTATGCGGGCGACACCGCTGCCGGGTCGATGCCGAGCGCTTCGATGGCGTCGATCTGCGGCAAGACCGACTGCACCTGCCGTTCACCCTCGGCGCACAGCAGCAGGCGCGCGCCCGGCTGGATGCCAGCGATGCGCTGCACCGTAGCGTGGGGCATGCAAGCCTGCAGCACCATGAGCTGCCAGCGTGTCGTGCCGTAGTCGTTGGACTCCCAGCGCACGCGGCAGAACACAGCCGCCTGTGTGAAGATCGCGCAGCGCCGCCAGCGATCCATCCGCAGTTCACGCAGCGGATGACCGAAGCGCAGGTAGACGTTGATCCTGTGCTCGACGAATGCCAGTGATACGCGCGTCAGCGGTGTGTCGTTCGTGACGCTGGAAAGCACGGGATGGGGTAGGGGTGGCGCATCGTTGACCGCCTGCAAGAGTGCGTTCATGGTTGCTTCTCCGGGAATTCATGTTCCAGTAGCGCCCGCAGCATCTCGGCGACCGTGAGGCCCCGTGTGAAGGCCTCGACCTTGATGCGGGCGCGCAGCGCCGGCGTCACGTCGAGGGTCAGCCGGGCGGTGTAGAGATCGGCCTTGCCGATGTCCGCACCCTCGCCCTGGCGCACCCAGGCGTCCGCGTGCGGGTTGGCAGGCGGGCGGGCGCCAATCGCAACGCGTTTGCCATTCTTCATCGCGCCATCCTCAACACTGGGCCATCCTCAACACTTCGGTGGCGAGCGCCGCGATCTCACGTGCGGCCATGCTGTCCACGTCGAGTTCGAGCGCGAGCTGACCTCTGGCCACGCTGTCGGCGAACACGATGCGCTGCCGAACTTCCGAGAGCAGCGATGGCAGCGCTTGATCGGCGAGTGCGCTGCGTGCCTCGCGTCCGATCACCGTGGTGCTGACGCGCCGGTTGATGACGAAGGCCGCGCGCAGCGCTGGCCGGAACACCTGCGCTTCGCGAATCAATGACACCATCTCGGCGCTGGCCCACACGTCGTAGGGGCTGGGTTGCACAGGGATCAACACGACGTCAGCCGCGAGTAGCGCGGAGCGCGCGAGGGCGGCAATACGGGGCGGGCCATCGATCACGATGTGATCGCAGCGCCGGGCGAGTTCCGGCGCTTCCTGATGCAGGGTCTCCCTTGCCAGGCCGACAGCACCGAACAGCCTGGGCAAGCCGTTCTGGCTGCGGCGTTGCGTCCAGTCC
The DNA here is from genome assembly GCA_021783175.1 of Pseudomonadota bacterium. The sequence continues at coordinate 9,098 of JAJXUF010000111.1, read as the reverse complement.
AACGCTGAACCCTGGGGATCGGCATCGACCAGGATCACCGAGCTGCCTTGGATCGCCAGCTCGCCTGCAATGTGAGTGGCGAGCGTCGTCTTGCCGACCCCGCCTTTCTGGTTGAGCAGCGCGATGATCATGATGCGCGGCCTCCGGCGAGCCGGTTTATCCACAGCGCGCGGGCTCTTCTTATCGTTAGTTTTATAGATTCAAAGTTAGAACCTAAGTTAAGAGACACCGAAACCAGCGCCACAAAAGGCTTTGCGGTCGATTCGTACTCCTGATAGCACGACAGCGCTGCGCCTGATAGCACGAGGATTTCTACTCCCGATAGCACGAGCGGATTCACCGTTTTTCCACAGGCACTGCACCGGCACCGAAGCTGCCACCGGGTCGCAGCGGTGCCGTGGACGGCACGGCGCGGAAGGTCAAAACTTCCGGCCCATGCCTCGACCGCAAGATGGCGAGCGTGTAGCCCGGCAATGGCTGGCGCGCCACGATGCAGCGCAGGTCGTAGGCGAAGTCTGTGAAGCGCGCCAGGCTGCCGGATTTTCGGTGCAGCTGCGGGAAGTCGAAGCGCCAGCCGTCGCGCTGCCAGCCGCCGTGCTTGCGCACCAGGCGGTACAGCCAGCGCTCGATGCCGCCGGTCAGGCGGAAGTAGTTGGCGTCGATGGTCAATACCAGGCTCTCTTCGAGCACACCAGCATAGAACCAGTCCGGCAGGATCAGCTCGATGCCCAGCGGCCGGCCCTGGCCGTCCGCGCGCTCCTTCCACTCGTTGATCCACGAGAAGCGGTGCAGGCGCCGCGCATTGGACTGGCGTATGGATGTGGCCACGCTGGTGGACTGCAAGCGGTCCAGCGCCGCCTTGAGGCGCTGATAGTCGCGCAGCGACGTGCCTCGACCGATAAAGCGCAGGATCTCGTAGGGGGTGGCAGCCATCAGCCTCGACGAGCGGATGCCCGCATCGCGCGCCTCGACGATCTGGCTGGCGGCCCAGATCAGGATGTCGGCATCCCAGATGGTCGCGATGCCATGCTCGGCCGTGCCTTCGACCCGCACTGTCACGCTCCTGCTGCAGAAATCGATCGGCACCGTGCGCTTGCTTTTGGCCAGCGAGAAGAACGGGTAGGCCATCAGGTCCTGCGCATCGCGCGCCGGCAGTTCGCCCGAGAAAGCATGGAACAGTTCGAGCTGCTCGCGCTGCGGGTCGCGCACTATGGCCATCGACAAAGGTGTCCATCGCCGATCAGCGCGAGCCGGAACGGCGCGCGGCGTGTTGTTCGGTGTATTGAGGGTCGGAAGTCATCTCGAAGCTGCGCGCGTCGGCCCACGCTTCGAGGTCGGCGACGGCGTACATCACGCGCCGACCGAATTTGCGAAAGCGCGGCCCGCCGCCGATGACGCGCTGCTTCTCCAGCGTGCGCGGCGACAGCCGCAGGAACGCGGCGGCTTCGTTGTTAGTCAGGTAGCGCGCGGGCTGCGTGGTCTGGGCAGGCTGCTGGGTGGCAGCGGGTACAGGGTACTGCCGTAACGGTGCGGGGCGCATGGCAAGGGGCTCCATCGGTCAAGATCGCCGACGAAGCAATCGCCGCCGGATGGAAGCAGTTTCGGGAAACCCGGGCGTGCTGCGCAGGGACGTTTTGCGACACCGTTCTAACGTCCCGGTGTGGTGCTGCCGGGTTGCAGTAGGTGACGGTAGCCGCCATCCATGAGCGTCTGCCCGCGCCGGATGAGGCGGCGAACCTGGGCGCGCAGATCGCTGTCGTCATGCCAGCGCTCGGCGACGGCGGTGATACCGAACAACACTTCGGCCACGCCGCGCTGCGACGCACCGGCCAGCGTGCCATCGAGCGCCTGCAGGGTGTGCATGTGGAGCATTGCCGTGCGGCCAGGCCGGTCCGTGGCGATCGCGCTGGGGTGCGCGCTGTCGGCGTCGAGCATTGCCAGATCGGCTTCGATTGTGCGCCAGCGCTCGCGAAGCTGGCGACCAGCGCGGACGGCATAGGCGTAAGCCATGCCGTCTTCCAGTGCGGGCGATATCGCCATGCGCAGCTTGCGGTCGACGAGATGGGTGGTCAGCATCAGGCGCTTGCCGTCGTGCATCAGCTGCTTGCGGCCGGGGATGTGCCAGAGCTGGAACAACAGCGCATCATCAGTGGGGTCGGCATCCGGATAGACCTGGACGACCGAGGCGGGATCAGGGAACCAGTCGGGGTGTGCGTCGCGCGCATCGCGCGCAGGGTCTTCCAGCAGGCGCAAGCCCCAGCGCTGCGCATCGTGCTGTGGATAGTGCCAGTGGTGTTGCCAGGCGAACCGGTATTCCGGGTTGCGCCGCAGGTATTCCCATGCAAGCGCGGGACCGTCCAGATGTAGCACGTACAGATAGGCAGCGCTGGGATGCCAGTGAACGACGCTCGAATCTGCCATGGCGAAACCTCCTCTCGGATAGAAGGAAGTCAATCGCAATGGGGGACATGGTGGGCAAGTCCCATTATCGGCCTGCGTCGGCGCGCGTGTTACAAAGGCCGTGGATAAGCGGGGCGCCCAGCGGCAGTTGATAAGAGGGCCGATAACACACCGGACATTCGCATTATTTGCGACAGCGTTGCACAGATGTTTTACAGATTGGTGTCAGTACAGGAAAGTTTGGATCCAGCGCCAGGAAGTCGTAATGCGACCGTTGCGGCATCGCTTGGAGTGACCCGCCAGCGGCGAGCAAGGGATCGTCAATCGTTGATTGATCCGTCAGCCTCAGCCAGCCGAGCATATTCCGACAGTCGGCGCCTTGGCGTGAAATGCGGATCACGTGCGACGGCCAGGTTCCGTGGCCCGCGTATGCCTTCCAGGACGGAGAGGCGCACGTGGCCGAGTTGCGGCGTGCCCATGCCGAGGTCGATCAGGCCGAAGGCAGCGTCACCGTCGTCGGGATCGAGTTCGGTCAACAGCCAGGTTGCGTGCGCGTCCAGGGTGAACAGCTTGACGACCGGCAACGGGTCGCACTGCTCGCCGCACGCGGCAGCGGCACCGTTATCCAGCAACTGGACGCGCTGAGCGTCGGTGATGAGGGGTTTCATGGTCACTGCCCGGAAACAGTCATGATCAGCGCCGCGTCGGTTTTACGCAAACGCGCCGATGCGCCAAAGCGGGACTGCGCAAGTGCACTTTTGCGCCAAATCGCCAAAGCGGATTCCACCGAATCCGTGGAGGGTCGAATCGACGAATACGTAGATGCGGAAGCCATGATTTCAGTAAAAGCGGTTTTCAGCATAGACACGCCCGGCGCAAGTTTAAGCAGGGAAGATTACAAATGAACACTATAGATTGTAGTCCTATAGGGTTCTATCGGATGTCATCGTCGTTTTACTCGAAACGACTTGATGTCACCGAAGAATACATTCCCTGCGGCGCTCAAGACAGTCAGAAAAGCGCGTGGCCTCAGCCAGGAAGCTTTCTCGGACGTGTCGAGCCGCACGTACATGAGTTCGCTCGAACGCGGCCTGAAGAGCCCGACCCTGAGCAAGGTCGCCGAGCTGTGCGAGGTGATGGACGTGCATCCACTCACGTTGCTGACGCTGGCCTATGGCGGCGACAGCAAGGGTGTGAGCGAAGTCATCGAGCGTGTGCGGCGCGAGCTGGCCGCTATCCAGGCCCGGAAGGGCAAATAGGCGGGGGTAGGGCGCTGCCCAGCGGCAGCGCCCGCATGACAGCTACGTCATGTGCGTCCTGCCAGCCGCGCTTCGCGCGCATAGGCACTGATCGCCTTCGTCGCAATGAAGTGCAGGTCCCGCTCGACTGGAAGGCCAAATCGGCCACGCACCGATTGCAGCTCGGCCAGGCTCACATAGCCCAGTTCTGGAAAACCCTGTCCCAGGTCGCAGAGCCCGAATGCATGGTCGTGGTCATGCGGATCGATAGACTTGGAGCCTGCTTCAAGATATCAGGGCGCTCGCCAAATGAGTCAAGCCAAACGGCGGCAATTCTAACGACCGATTTAGGCAATGTTGAACTGGCGCTATAGACCCGTTTCTGCCGTTGGTGTCGGCGAACCCAATGACTGCTCTGTGACAGACGGATGCTGTGATCGGTTGTGGGGCGGTTGCTCGGCCATAACTGACAAATCGGACGCACTTCAGAGTGGCTGCATGTACATTTAAGACAATCAGGTCATGACATGTCTACTGTTTCTGGTACGGTTCAGTCCGACCAGATTGTCTCAGTTTGATTATCGAGATAGGCTACTAGGAGTCGGTAGGTTACCTTGAATAATTAGCGTCACGACAGAAACCTCCCCATCTCTAGTGTTGTGTTTCAGGATTCCCCAATTCTCTTCAGCCGGTAATGCAACACTTTTGGGACAGCAATCGAGAACGCAAAGTATGCCTATACGCTTACCGGTTGCTATTACGTAGCTTGCCGTCTGCCCCAAAAAGCGATTGCAGTCGTCCAATGCCAAAAGTTTTTGCTGCTCAACCTTGAGTTCGATGCGGACTCCACGGAACGACAAATCCGTGATGCCTCCAGAGGCGTGCGGGTGTTCTTCAAGCTCGGATGCAATCTCAGGAATTTTTCTCAGTTCCTCCCTAATATCCTGCTGGAACTGTGGTTCATCGCGAATGCCCGGATACAGATCACCATGTTGTGCTCGACAAGCAAGACTTCCAAGTGCTGCCATTAAAACGAGCGATGGTTTTAAATCTGTTTCCGCGATTAATCTATTTTCCCTGAGAATGTCCCTCAGCTCGATCAACTTCCTGTCCATAGCCTGATAGCCGGTTATGGGCGATCTCTGAAGGTCTATTCCCTCTATCCTTAATGTTCTATGCCCTACCACCGCCACAGGCTGTTCAGATGCGCGTGGCGAAAATTCTGCTGCATACTTAAATTCAAATGGACTAGCTTGGATGCTATGGGGAAATTTCAATATTGCCCGGCCTCGCTGCCTCATCACAAATGGCCCATCTCCAGAAGGTCGAACAAATTGGAAATTGGGAAAATCGTAGGTATCCGGCTTTTCGACAGTAACAGGGCGCAAATCTAGCGTGGTGGCGTTATCAGGCCATCTCGACACACGAACTTCGATTTCAAGATCGTGCGCCATCTGCGGGGTCAGAAAATGGACTTGTTTCGCAGGCTCGCCATTAATTTTGAATTGAAGAAATGCGACTTTTAATTCAACGGGAGGTTCTTTCTCCTCCTGCTGGTCGCCTTTTGGTAGCGACGATGGGCGAACTTCTGCGGCGAAGAAAGGAATCGGCAGCGGAATAGAGGCAATGGCGTGGCATACATTCCCAACCTGTTCCAGCTCGGCTAAGGACTCAATTACCGCACTACTCTCTAACAGCCCTGGCTGAATATCGGCTGCTTGATACTCTTCCAGCCAGAGCTTGTATTGAGCTTTGGCACTGCGCAAGAACCTGTCTGCATCTAGTGCTGCCTCAAGGATTGCACCACGCCATTCCACCAGCATGGCGGTTATTCGCAATAGCCCGGCAAGCGCACCATATGAGGAGGCAGCTACGCTGTAGTCGCAACTGATGCTCGCGGCATCAAGGTCATCGGCTGCATTGCGTATGGGTTGCGCATTGTTTACGTGAGCTTCAGTTGCCGCGCGCAGCGCTTCAATGGCCTGGATTCTGGCCGAGAAAGCCTCGGAGAGGATCACGCCGTGTCTCATATTCCTTCCTGTCTTGTTCTATGCGTTGTATGGTCTGTCGCCATTGTTGGCATATTTGTTCGACTGTTTCGTCTTGCCGGATACCGGCTATAGCCGATTCAAACTTGGTTGCGATATGAAGCAATTGAGCAGATAGTCGTCTTTGATATTCCCATGTTGTATCGGGAATTGAATCCACGACTGCCTTTGCTATGCGCTCTGCCTCATCCAGCGCGCCAGACCTAGTAAGGAGCTCGATCAGGGAACCAATACAGCCAATATCATCTAGCTGTTCCATGGCTGCAACTTCCAGGCCTTTGCTTTCGGCATAGACAGTAGCAGGCGGCAACTCTCGAAGAACGCGGAAGATGGACTCTTCCTTATAGTCCGAAGATGAGGCTTTGAGCAGTTTCACTACCAAAGCGCCAATGCCCGGGGAATATTTTAGTTTTTTGACATACCAATCAAAGTGGCTACGCATGACTATTTCAGGCTTCATCCTGGATAACTGCGAAACCAGAAACGCACCGACATCGCCCTCCAATTCTTCTTTATCCGCATAGCGGGAAGCATAGAGGGAAATGCATTCCACCAGAAACTCATCGCCGTCTTCTCCATGGGAATAAGCAATAATTAGATTGCGAACAGCCAGCTTGAGTGCCAACTTAAAATCTTCTGGAAACGAAAAGCGCTCAAGGGCATGAACAGCCGACTGATGTACGATCCGATATGGGTCATACAGAGTGGTTAAAAATATCTCAAACAGCAGTCGCGGAAGATCATTGCGCCGCGCAGAATCAAGTTCCTTTAGCGCTCTGATGGCTGCCGCCCTTTCCTGTTGCGACGCACCAACCAGCGCCGAATAAAGCGAAGGAAGCGCCAGGCTCAGACCTTCTACCGTGTTCATGAGATGGGATAGTGCCGTTACCATTACCCCACGCAAATGGGGGCTGTCCTCAGGTATGCCCGATAGCGTTTCAAGATAAATCTTTGCTGTCTGTGGAGAGTCTGTTGCGGCACCCGCAACCCAGCCTACCAGCCCATCCTGGAATTGCACGAGAAAATCATACTGGTTGGCGGCCCCCCAATAGGCCGACATATCTTTCGCCTGAGTTCGTTCATCCGCAAGTTTGGCGCGCTGGTTTTCCAAGAGAATAGCGGCACCCAACAAATAAGAGGTTTCCTTGCGAATCAGATTCTCCAGCCCCTTGGGTGCGCCGGATCGGAACATCCCGAGCAACCGCCAGAGATCGTCAAACTTGGTTGTAGATGTAGCCGTGTTGACCAAGCGCCTCAATGCTACCGAATGAGCCTCAACCTCCTTTATATCTTCGCGCCAGCCATCGGCATGGAACAGGCTTTCATACGCGCTTAGAATACGTACCGTTGTCTCAGAATCGGCTGTCGCCAAGAAAGAGGAGACCAGTTCATCTGTTGTTTGCGGCGCAGCCCTTAGCGCCGACTTGAGCACAATTTGCAAGACATGGAAAAGGTCGGTCTCATCGTGATGGGAATGATGCTCATCAAAATCTATCAACAGCTCTGGGCGTGCCAGTATGGCAACGATGGTTCGTGTAAAGGATGTCGCAATGGATTCGTCCTGCTGCTCAATAACCAATATTGCTCTTGATGCCCTTTCGATTGCCGAGTAACTCTTTGAATCAAGATAGAGCTGAATGGCAGCCTTTACTGCATCTGGATAATGGCGATACAAAGCGAACAGCGGCTCTGGCGTAGCGACACATTGAGTTCCGGTGAAGGGAAAATGTGGTGGAGCAGCAAGAAGCGACAACGAGCGAAATGCGCCTGCGATCAAGGAAGAATCAACGTGCGCTATATGCTCAAGAACAATTTTGCTCGCAATCTTTGTTGCATCGAAATCGCGTATTGCAATAAGGGCACATCGTGAAAGGCGTGCCGGATCGGCCTTTAACAAGAATAATGTTTCTAACCCAACGGAGCTGAACCATGATTCACGCGTCTCCAGCAATTGGAAATAGTGCTCAACAATTTCCGGCGTATAAATCTCCGGCGCTAATCTAGCCGTTTCCACAAGCTTTATGCGCTGGTCTTCATGGCGACTACCATCTAACTCATCGAGTTGCTCGATGATGGTATGCGAGGAGGCGGGAAGAGCCTCTTTCAATGCACGGCGAATTTCTTGACGTCTGTCCAGTGCGGCTATTCTTTGAGCCTCTTGGAGATCGCGAATCTGTTTTTGCGCTGCTAGTTCTTTATCTCGTGCTCCTAACAATTCGCTGAGATTTGGCAGGCGAACCGGAACACGATGCTTGCATTCCACACAATTGCGGTCATGAAAATCGAGTGCTGCATCAGCAAGATCCCATGTTGCCATACCGGAAGCCGGTGCATGGTCACATGCCATAGCGTGATGTCCGATAGGCAAGCCGGTCTGCGCTTCGATAAGCCCAGTTCCCCCACACTTTCTGACTTTAGCGTAGCGGCACCAGTTGTGAATAAGCTCAGTAGTCCGGCGGTTTTTCTCTCCGGCTTCAATAGTATTTTGAATATCGCGATCGCTACTCATATTCACTATTGTTCCACATCGTTGGTTAAATGAACCTGCGCGAAAGTTCAAGGGGATAACCGCTTCAATTACAGTCACCGATGCCAATGGTACTGTGGCTGATGACTGGACGGTCGCGGCGACTCCCCTGAAGGTCTCTCTTCCTGGCCGATAAGCGACTGTCAGACGAAGCTGCCGACCTAGCGGGTTCGGGCGCCTTTCACAAACTCGAGCGAGGCCTGAAACAGTTCGAGATCCTTCCCGTAGTCGGCCGCCTCGGCACGGTCAATCTGTATCCATTCCCTGGTGCTAGCCATACCGCCGGGCTGAAACGGGACGACGTCGCCCCTTGAAAACTGCAGTTCGGTCGCGGTGGCGGCGGGCAGGCGCAGTCCGACGCCGCTACCGCTGATGCAGGCAAACATCTTGTCATTGACGAAGTAGGCATCAAGGCCGCTGATTTTTCTTGCGCTGACGCCAGGGAGTTTGAGAAGCAGAGCGTCGATCAATGCCTTGCGGCTGGATTCGGGTGTATCAGTATTCAAGGAGGATCCGCCGGGGTTGCCATGAACAGGGTCATTGAATCATAAAGACTAGACCCATGTGGTTAATCCTGGAAGTTTAGAGCGCGCTCCAAGTCAGGTGCATGCATGCAAACGATCAGTTTGCATTTGCCGACAAGTCGAAACCGGAAGGCTGCAGCCCTGACGACGGAAGCTCGTGGGAACGACTTCCCGCAGAAAACGCCCCGCCGCATAGGCGGGGCGCCGAGGGCGATGATCAATCGCCCTTGCTGCGCGACCAGATCAGGTTGTGCACGCCATCCTCGCCCTCGACCAGACGGGCGTAGATGGTCGCTGGGAACGACGGGTCATCCAGGGTTGCCGACAGGTAAGGCCGTTCCGCCTTGCTGACTTTCTTCCA
>JAJXUF010000110.1 GCA_021783175.1 Pseudomonadota bacterium | reverse complement strand
ATTTCTGCCGGAACTGGACTAAGGGCAGGCCAGTAGGCGCCGAGTCGCGCGTACCCGAGGCTGCTTTACTTTGAAACCGGCCGGACCGCCAGGGCGAACAACTCGGCCATAACCGACCTTGAGCTGTTGGGTCGACTCAGTCAGCAGTGGCTGAGAAGGCTGCCCGTCGCCCACGAAACGTAGCCAACAGCAGCTTTCCACCCCGGCGGATGAGTGCTGGGCCTCTTTGCAGACGGTCGAGGTCAGCGAAGCTAGTGGGCGACTGTCTCCTCCCGAATTTTTACACGGACTCTGTGGCCGCGACCGCCTCTTGCTGTATACAGAACAAAAAATAGGTAACCGCTCTTTGCCTTCTTTGTCATATCCTCTGTCTGGTAGGCCATACCGATCCACTGATCACCAACCTCGAAACGATACGGCAATCGTTGGGCCACGGATGGCGTGGTGATGACGAAGGCTTCAATTGGTTTGCGACGTCTAACATATGCATGCCACCGAGTTTCATAATAAGTGCCGGCTAGGTTGGTGATCGTTGTAGGCTGATCACCTACATTCCACGCTGTAATTGAAAAATATGTATTAGGGTCAGGCTCCGTTCCGCCGACCATGCGCATTCCATCCGATACATCTATTTCAACTTTAGGGCCTGAAGCCAACCACTTGTAGGCATCCCAACCTAACAAGAAGGTCGAGATCAGGGCAGCATAGGCAGCGATCCCTAGTGTCCAAAGTTGGCTAGGGTTGTATACATATGGAGCAGTAGCAATCATTGAATCAACCTCAAATTGGGGGGGGCCGTATACTCAACCCCCAATCTCGGCCTCTTGGGCTTATATGACATCAGAGGCGTACTCAGTCGAAGTGGGGTAGTGGGAGGCCGCTTTTCTCGACGCCCGCGCCGCTTTATGCCACCCGATGGATGCCGATTGATTCACTGCGGCTCTCCGCTAAATCGGGCACTCCGACAGGTCACGCGCCACGAAATATCGCTTACTTCCAGAGACAACGAGTCGGTTTAACTGCGCCAAATCGTCGGTGACGATCATCCCGTCCGGCGCATTACCGACTAGCGCGAGCTTGGGCATAAGCGGGATGATCATATGCGACGGCATGTCCGTGATAATGAACTCACCGGATTGAGGCTGAATGACTCCCCATCGTTCCACGCTCGACAAGTCCTGGGTGTAGCCATCGATTTGCCTTTGCAACCAGAGACCGTTCAGTTGTCGAGCCGGCACGATCCCTCCTGTTCTGGCAAATAGGCACCCATTCGCCTCAAGGTTTTCTTCCTGCTCCTTGGTAAGGTTGTCGCCACTGATCCCGTTGAGTTTGATCTCCTGATCCTCCAGTTCACGGTATCGAGAACGCATGTACCAGAGCGCGAAGAAGCGCTCAACGGTCTGCTTGTGTTCAACCGAGGAGATCTTGCTATGTCCACCGATAAGTGCTTCGGCGAGGGCTTGAAACCGATCTTCAATATCCTTCATGTAGCCCGCTTCCGCTCGCTGGTCCCAGGCTCGGCGAGCACAGAAAATGGAGTCGGTGGGTTTGGTCCGGCGAATTTTGCGTCTGGCTATGTCATGCACGGCTACCCGTTCGTCGTCACCCACAAACCGTGCGATGCTTCGTCGGGGATAGATATGTTGAAAGACAGTTAACCGGTTGGGATTATTCTTACGTGTTTTCTCGGGTTTAGACGGCGACTGTTTGGGCAAAGATCTGGGTCCTCCGGCAGTCACCGCACCCATCAGGGCGGCGGCTAATTGGCTTCCGGTCGGGCTGAAAACTTTGATTACACCCATTGGTTCATCTATCCCTAGGCTATGGTCGCATCGATTCCTGCGCCCCTCTGAGTTAGCCTATTAAAACATGACGAGCATATCAGGGGCTCAGTCTGCTTACATAAAGCATGCCCTGGTACGCGCACGCGCGAGGCTTCTTGCACACCTTCTCCGTCAAGTTCACTATTGCGTGCTGCGTGTCATCAGCCACAAACGATCTTCAGCATTTTTAAAAACAAGGGGGAGGAACGTATGAAGAAAGTTGTTTTTTGCCTCTTCGCTGTAACGGCAATCATTGGAATCGAAGGTTGCTCCCCGGTCGACGACCACAATGTTTATTTCGAACGCTGCTCTCAGACGGCGGAAAATGGTTCGTGCACGGACTACACAGCCGGAGGAAAGGCCACTTTCCGAACACTTCAAGACCAATCCAAAGTTATCTACTGGGATGACTCGCAGCCAGACCCAAAGGCTTATCACAACTGTTCAATCATCGATGCCGAAAATTGGAACTGTGAAGAAACAAACCCGATTTACAAATCGGTACATTTTCCGGTGCACATGCGAAAAGGGAAGATTTCACCTGGCTGGGAAGATACATTCATCAGCAGCCTTGGCACCCAGCAGATTTCGATGGTGAAATGGTGGTGGTTAAAGTTATCGGCATTTTTTTATCTACCAGTAATTTGGGATGGGATCATCCGTTGGGGTTGGATTTATATACTCCTTGGCGCCCTCTTCTGGAACTGGGTATCCTTCCTTGCGCGAATGATTCACAAGAAGAACGCGGATGATCAACCTAAATACGGCAGGTACCCGGACGACCGGGTATAGTTGCCCGGATCATACTATTGACATACCCAAAAGGGTGAGGAGGGTGTGAGGTACTCCGGTGCCAAATCTGCTTCCGACCATGAGCCGCCTTTCGTCTACCGCGCCCGATAGCGGACGCTCAACGTAGACTGACCAAACTGCACACATGTCAACGCTCGCTGGCACAATTGTGTACGTAGATATCAATTCATATACGGCTCCGCCGGACACACCTAGTAATTGTTGTGCATCAGAAGACACGCACATCAGTGGAGAGTTATGTTCAATTTCATAGTTACTGGCATGGACATCGTTGCGCCACGCGGCTCATGTACGATGCCACGTGGTCGGGTCTTCCAGCACACGGACAATGATCTGGAGAATCGATTCGCCCCAGGTGGCGTACTTGACGTCACCGCCTTAATGACGCTGCCTACCATCATCACTAACGAGTCAAGCAGTGATCCGAGCTTCCCCGTTATGGCTAGAGTAGGCAAGGTCACCAAGATCAGACAAGGGTCGGCAGAGTACCAAATCGAGTACGAACTCGATACCGATGTCCCACCGATCGCCAATGCTGTGCTCGAGTCGCTGGCAGCGCCACTTCACTTTGTCATTAGTAGACAATTCTTCGATGATTTCAGAACAAACCATTGGGCAGTCAAGGACGCCGACTTGTTCCGCGAGCTGTTCAAGGAAGGCATCGGTCGCATCAAACCTACCATCTTCAAGCTGCCGGAAGGTCTAGTTGATCCAAAGTTGGTAGCGGTGATGATGCCGTTCAGTACAGAGTTCACCGGCGTGTACGCTGCCCTTCAAACCGCAGTCGGCACGGTCGGCTTGCGGTGTTTACGAGCCGACGATATCTGGGATGACGACGTAATCATCCAGGACGTGGTAAAGCTCATCGGTACTGCACAGACCGTGATCTGCGACCTAACCGGCAAGAACGCCAATGTCTTTTACGAGGCAGGGATTGCGCACACCATGGGCAAAGACGTCATCCTGGTAGCGCAGCATGAATCCGACATTCCGTTCGATCTCCGGCATATCCGACACATCAAGTATCTGCCAAACGAACAGGGGCTCACCGAGTTGGCGGAGAGGGTGTCGAATCGTCTAGCAACTCTGGTTAGTAAGTAGCCAAGTTTCTATACAGATGCCCGCGTCATCCATCAACACGGACGCAAGCGAGAAGGCCGTTTGGGAGTAACGCCCGGCGGCGGCAGCCGGCCATGAGCGGCGTGCTACACCGCGAAAATTGGCTGCCCGGGGCCTGAATCTAGGAGGCGGGCAACATTCGAGTACAGGCTAAACTCGGGAAGGTATAGGGCGAATAATGGTTTTGAAGTTCGACAACAAGTGGCGGTTCCAAGCCCCGGAAGATGGCGCCTACCTCAATAAGTGCTTGCCGTTTGAGGCGGTTGAAGAGTTCCTGGGGCTCGCATCGAAGGTGGCTACCCAGGGCAGTCGTCAAGGCTTGTTGGAGCACTTCAAATCTCAGTTTGCCGCTGCTGCTGGCGTGAGTCACGTGCGCAGTTCAAATGAGCAGTGGGCCGCCAGTGATCTTGAACGCCACATGAAAGATGCTGCCGACAATGCACCGGTGTTCATTGAGGCCTTCTACGACGCATGTGCTTCATTAACAAGGCGACAACCCGATTGGTGGGTACCGGATGAAACGCTGATCAACACGGTGCTTCGCAAGCACAATGTCGGTTATGAGGTTCATTATCCAGACCTCGTCGCTCTCGAGTCCAGCCCATTGCCGGTCCCCGTTCCGAAATCCGCTCCTTCGCTGGCGGAAGCGGCGGCAGAGGTCTACGCCTCGTCGATTGAGCGATCCGAAGAGCTATTGTCCGAGGGGCGACCGCGTGAGGCCGTTCAAGAGCTGCTGTGGCTTCTGGAAACGGTCTCCACGGCCTTTCGCGGGGTGGAACCGAATCTGGGACCATTGCCGGTAAGTATTTCAATCAAATCTCGCGAGATTTGAGAAACAAGCATCCGGGCACCGCGCTAGACCGGGTGCTCGATTGGGTAAACACGCTACACGGATATCTATCGTCACCTTCTGGTGGCGGCGTGCGGCATGGTTTGGATATCAACGAAGGCATCCAAATCTCGCTTACTGAAAGTCGCCTCTACTGCAATCTGATTCGTAGCTATATTGGCTACCTGCTCGGAGAGCATGAGCATCTAATGTCTGGTAAATCTCGAATCGATTGAACTATCGTGCTGGGCGCCAAGAAAAGCTACTAGGAATATCCGCTTTCTCAATTGGCGAAGTTCCCTTCTGGGTCGGGAGCGTGAGTTCACCTTCTTGGAAGCAGTCACTCAGCTTGAAATCCAATCAACGGCAGGTTTTCAGCGCATAGCGGACCAGCCTTACTCAGAACGCCAGCGGCCGCTTGGGCCGACCACTTGTCAATTAGTGCCCGTCTGATTGGCTGCTCTCTGCCACTCACCGGCCTGAATCCGACATGTTCACTTGTCATCTTGGGCGTGTTGGGTAGATTGGGGTGGGGGGCTTACAACAAAGGCGAAATGCTGAACTCCAGATGATTTATTGTTTTGGAGGCGCGCGGCTGCAAATTATTTTGCACGTCCGGCAAAATTGTCGCGCCCGGTAGCTATACGAGGTGTACCAATTATTTGGGGAACACCTCATGAACCACCTGCCTTCGCTTTCTGTCTCCGTCCTGCTGGCCGTTGCCGTTAATGCTGCAACGCCCGACTATCCGAGAAATAACCTGCTACTCGAGGCACTGGCCGCCCTGCGCGCCGACCGGGCCGACCTCGCCCGCCAGCTTGGTGTTTCACTGTCGACGATAAACGCCTGGCTGGCCCCTGGCAGTGACAGGGCCATGCCCTGGCCTGCCGTCCTACGCCTGAGACAACTTCTCGTGGAAACGGCCGAGACGGTCGCTTCGTCAGCTGGCACCGATCCGGGCGTTACAGGGCCTGATTGGGCCATCCGACAAAAAATTTCACGGCGTCGCAAAAATTTGCACGCGACGTCGCTATACGTGGCAAGGAGGAATGAACAATGAACCTTGTCGCTGACACCATCAAGCGGGCCCTAAGCCCAGCAGACTATTACGATACCTGGAGCGGCCGCCCTAGCGCAGACGGCTGGGTGGACGGTGGGCTATGCCCCTTTCACGCGGATAACCGCCCAGGATCCTACCGCGTGAATCTTCAGACAGGCGGTTACGTCTGCTTCTCTTGCGGCGCCAAGGGCGGGGACATCATCGCCCATTATCAACAAGCCCACGACATATCGTTTGCGCAGGCTTTGAAGGAGCTCGCACGCCAGGCCTTGGGGCGGTAACCGGGCAGCCCAGGATCGGGCAAATCGGCCGCTTTGATCACAATAACAAGAAGAAAAATCATGACCAAAGATTTCCCTCCATACATCCGGAAAACCTACAAACCGAAAGAAGCCGATGCCGCTTACGAGCTAACGGCGCTTTGGGACTACCTGAGCGCCGATGGCAAAGCCGTGGTCGGGCACGTTGCGCGTTACGACAACCCGAGCGTTGAAGGCAAATCCAAACAGTACCTGCCCTATTTTGACGTCACCCCCGATGGTGGCCTGCGCGCCGGATATTCTGACTCGGACCTACGCCCCCTCTTCGGGCTGCAGACGCTGGCGAATCTCGGGCCTATCATCATCACCGAGGGGGAAAAGGACGCCGCCGCCTTGCACCAGCTAGGATTCGCAGCAGTTACGAGCCCCGGTGGCGCCAATGCTGCCGACAAGGCAGACTGGTCCCAGCTCACGAACTCCTTCCGCTTCGAAGACCGGGCGGTGATTATCTGGCGCGATGCCGACGAACCTGGTAAGCACTATGCCCGGGCTGTGGCACGGCAGCTGATAAAACTCGGCAAGCCGCTGTCCCGTTGGGTGTGCTATGGCAAGAACGGCGCTGGAGCCACCGACTTCGTGCAATGCCGGCTACGTGAGTGGGATGGCATGAGCCAGCTGGACGCCGATGTGGCCGACGCGCTGCGGGAGCTCGTCAGCAGCTTTCTGGCCGAGGCGCGGCCGGTCGAGCTGGAGGATACTCAAGAGACCCATCGGAGGAGGCCGCGCTCAGAGAAGTCCGTCACGGACGAGGACAAGGCCGTGCTGCAAAAGGCTGCCTCGGGTTCAGTACAGGGCCCGGTAGACTACGCCGTCGCACCCTCCGGCGCCCTGGTTCGGTTGAACTACGGCAAGGAGGGGGAGGTCACGGAGATCCCCGTGGCGGATTTCTCGGTACGCATCGACTCCGAGGTCGTTCGTGATGACGGCCAGTCCACCAGCCGGGATCTGAAAGTGAGCGGCAAGCGCCATGGCAAGCAGCTGCCTGTGCATCAGGTGCCGGCCAGCGAGTTTGCCAAGTTGGACTGGGTGGCCGAAGCTTGGGGAGCCGGATGTCGCGTGTACCCTGCACGCACCAATCGGGAGTTCCTTGTGGATGCCGCGCGCGCGCTGAGCGTCAAGGACGGTGGTGAAATTCCGGTGTCGAGGGAGTTCGTTCACACCGGCTGGACTACACTGGCCGACGGCAGCCAAGTGTTCCTCACCGCCGGCGCCTGCATCGGGGCGGCGGGACCAGTGGCCGGCCTGACGGTGGATCTGCGTCAAGGCCTGGAACGCTATGCGCTGTCTGTGCCCCCCAGCGACGACGATGCGCGGTTGCAAGCGGCGCAAGCCTCGCTGCGAGTGCTGGACATAGCGCCCCGTTCAGTCACCGTGCCCCTCATCGGGGCCGCCTTCTTGGCGCCAGTGGCCAACGAATTGCAGGTGGACTTTGGGCTGTGGCTGGAAGGCACCTCTGAGAGCGGCAAGACTTCGGTGGCCAGTGCCATCGCCGCCCACTTCGGGACGGGCGTGGATCGCCACCACGTGCTGGCCAGCTGCCGCAGCACCTACGCTTCAATCGAGGGCCGGGTGTTCCGCGCCAAGGATGTGCTCGGGATTGTGGACGATTACTATCCTGCAGCCAGCCCCCGCGAGCAGCAGACCATGGAACAAACGGTTTCCATGCTTGTGCGGGGCATCGGCAACCGGGACGGGCGCACGCGCTCGAACGTCCGCCTGGAAGAACGCCCGGTTCGCCTGCCGCGGGGCTTGCTGGTGTTTACCGCCGAAATGGGGCTGCGGGGTCACTCCGAGCAGAACCGGCTATTGGTGGTGCCGCTTTCGCGGGAGGACGTAGACTGGGCGGCGCTCACGATAACCCAAGCCGATGGCGGGCAGGGTAAGCTCGCCGCCTCCATGGCGCTATACATACAGCATCTTGCCGGCCTCAAGGATTTCGATGCCTACAAGAGACGATTCGAGGACTACCGAAGCCGCGCTATGGCTTGTGGGCTCACGGGTCGGGCACCTGAGCAGGTGGCCTATCTCGCTGTGGGCTTCGCAGCCTATGCCAGCCACCTGCGGCGCCAAGGGGCGCTGGCTGACGAGGAAGCCAAACAGCTGGCGGAGGAGGGCTTCGCGGTGCTGCGCGATAGTGCCATGGCGCACCGGGCGCAGGTCCAGGAGGTAAGCCCGGCGCAGAGAGCCTTGGATGCTATCCGTGAAGCCCTGGCCACGGGATTGGCGCACCTCCAGGAAAAGGCCAAAGGTGGCCAGCCCAGGGGACCTCAGTCTTTCGGGTGGTTGGAGTCCTACCCACAGGGCGAGATGCTCGGCTGGGTAGATGGGATCCGGGATGTCGTGTACTTGGTCCCTGGCGCGGCCTATGAACTGATCGTAAAAAAAACCGGCATTACGCTCACGGAGCGAGCGCTATGGCGCCAATGGCAGGCCGCGGGCTGGCTGCTGGAAGGGGACGCGGGGCGCAACACCGTGAGGGGGAGCTTTCCGCGGACCGGGCAGCTGCGCGTGCTGCCGCTCAAGCTCGAGGTGCTGGGCAAGGGTATGCCAAAACTCGCACCGGCCGCAACAGCCACGATCTCCGAAACGCGAGCCGATGAAGTATCTCATCAGGCCCCATTGGGCCTGATGGCAACAGCGGAAGGACGACTATCGGACTATCACTGAGGCTCTCGGCGATTTCGGACGCCACAACGTCACTTGGTAGCCTTCAGGCAAATGGTGCCACGGCCAGGTTGCCAAGGTAGGGCAGGGATGCTTGGGAACTGTATTCGCGAAAAGTGCTCGACAATTCGCTCCAATGGGAGATCTGACCCATAGCCGTCTGTGACGGCGCCGTCGCCAGTCGTATGGCCAAGCAGGCGCTGCAGATACTTTGTCGGCACACCCGCCGCCTCCAGCATGTCCTTCATGCAGTGGCGGAAGGAGTAGAGGACCTTCCGTGGGTCATTGATGCCGATGGCGCGCTTGTAGCGGCCGAAGAACTTCGAAAAGGATCCCGACAACTTCTCGTGGAAGTCCTTCTTCAAGGTGGGGAAAAACACCGTAGCGCCTTGGGTCCGCAGCGACTCCACGTAGCGTAGCAAGCCCAGGTCCAGGAGTTGCTGGGCCACCGGTACGCGCCGCTCGGAGGGCGCGTTCTTGAGCGTGCGACGGTGACTATTGGGGACATCATCGGCATCGAAGAGGTCGCGGTCCTCCTCGCAGGGGCGGTCGACGATATTGAAGTACCAACCGAGCTTAGGGTCGTGGCGCAGGTCGCTAAGGGCCAGGCCGGCAACCTCTTCCGGCCGCGCGCCTGTGTAGAACATCAAGACTGGGATCCAGTAGGTCGCCTCGCCCGCCTGACCTTTGGACCGTTTGTGCTGGGTGAAGATCTCCGAACCAAACAGCAGTTGAAGATCGTTCGCGTCAAACGGAAGCCGCCGCTTGCGCCGTCTCTTCACGCCGTTTTGCTTGAAACCTAGGGTGTTGGCCGCTGGGTTGACCTTGAGGACGTGTTTGCCGACGGCGATCTTGTAAATGGCGCGGACCTTGCCGATGCGCTCGTTAATGGTCGGGACCTCGAGGCCGCGCTCGCGCATGTAATGCGCGAAGTCAGTCATCAGCTCAGGCGTAACCTCGGCCGGCGAGCGAACTCCCTTGCCTTCCGCGAAGCGCCGCAAGTCACGCCATGGGGTCTGCGCGGAGATGGTCGTCGGCTTGGGCCGGTTTTCCACATAGGTGCGCCAGGTCTCGAAGACCTTGTCCCAGGTTGGAGCGCTTGGGTCGGCCGGCGCGCGTTCTGGAACGACTGTAAAGAGCGGGTGTTTTGTCTCCGGGGCAACCGTGTCCGTGTCCACCAAATCGCCGCGCTGACGTGCGAGCTGATAATCCAGCGTCGCGACGACCGCGCGGAGAAAGACGTAGGAGGCGCGCTTGGCTTCGTCTTGGTCGGGGTCGAAGTCCAAGCCACATAGATAAAGAAACCCGTGCAAAGCCGAAAACATGCCGAGGCTCTTGCCCTGCGCGAGCATGCGTCCGAACTCCGCCCGCTGGTCGGCCAACTGCGCCCCGAGCTCGTCGAATTCGATATCGTCCATGCCTTGCTGCCGGCGGTGTTCGTCGTTCACCAGTACCTGCCGTACCCAGAAACGAGCGATGCCCTGCAGTTCCTCGTCAGAGAGCTTGGACACGCGCTTGGCAGCAAGCGACGCCCGGCTCAGGTCCAGTTGCTGACTCTTGAGCCGGAACTCCGCGTCGATTCGTGCCAACTCGGCGCGGGCGCGTTCTTTGGCATGGCGCGGGTCGGCGGTGCCCAGGCTGCGGACGATGTGTGTCTGGTGGGCGGGGTAGGCCGCGCGGAGGGCGGCTGGGATGCGGCGACGCACGTACTTGATGCCGTGCTTGCCGCGCGCGTAGATGCAATCGGAGATCGCTTTCATGGTCTGCTCCACGAAGGTTGTGTAACAGACTGTGTAGCAACCAGTTGCCCAGCTTCACATGAAAGTGCATGATTTCATTGTGAAACATGCACTTAACGGTGTTTTAGGGGGCGTTGGGGTGGCTGATGGGACTCGAACCCACGACAACAGGAATCACAATCCTGGACTCTACCAACTGAGCTACAGCCACCACCGTTAACCTGGCCTGCCCGACAGGAATCGAACCTGTAACCCCCAGC
>JAJXUF010000109.1 GCA_021783175.1 Pseudomonadota bacterium | reverse complement strand
ATCCCAAGGACACGTGGGTCATGCCGCCACCCCTGTTGGCCAGACCCGCTCGGCCAGGTACTTGGGAAGGGTGTCCAGACCCTCGGCGCGCAAGAGGTTAACGAAATTCTCATCGGCCAGCAGCTCGCGCATGGCGCCGACGACGAACAACAGCCGCTGGTTGGCAAATTCCGCCTTTTTCACCATCAGCTTCTGCCGCTCCACCTCCTTCTGATAGGTCCTCACCAGGCTGGAGCTCGTCACCGCCTCCCGCTTGCGAGGCGTGCCCCGTGCCACGGATCGCCCCAGCGTCTGACGCCGCTCAATCACCCGGCGCGCCTGGAGCAGTTGCTTGCCTCGCAGCTTGCCAGACTCGTAAGCCTCCTGCAGCGCCACCTGCACTGCCTTGTCGTCATTGCCGGCACCGACGATGGCCAAGGCCGTGTTGAGCGGGATGCGGCCTCGCTCCACCGCCACCAGCAGCCGTTCCTCCCCTTTCTGCAAGAGCGTCAAGACGCCCTGGACATACTCACGGGTCAGCCCAGTTTTTTCGGCGATCGCTTTCTTGTCGTAGCCGCGTTCCCTGAGCTGTTCGATGCCGGCAAGCAGCTCCAATGGGCTGTACTGGCGGCGCGCGATGTTCTCGGCCAGGCTCATGATGAAAGCATCCTCGTCGCTGACCTGCACCACGAGGGCCGGAATATCGGTCTCGCCCAACGCCTTGAACGCCTTGAGACGCCCCTCCCCGCAGACCAGCAAGTAGGATTCAGTACCATCCCGCTTGCGCCTGGGCGTGACGGTGATGGGTTTTTTCAGGCCAATGGTCTTGATATTGCCGACGATGTCCTCGAACACCCGGTGATTACGTTCACGCGGGTTGAGCACGTCGATGAGTTCGATTGGAATCATCCGCACCATGCCCACATCAAGGCCGGGTTTCATGCCGCCCTCCTGATCCGGGAGCGTTCGGCCATGCCATAGAGATAGTCGAGCGTGTCGAACCGGTAACTTTCCAGCTCGATCGGGTTTTGGTCAGCCAGGTTGAGGCGGGGCTGCCAGAAATCCAGGTGAGGCAGCAGGTAGTAGTCAAGGGGCCCCTGGTTTGTCTGATTCAACCGCACGGCGACCGTGACGTCCGGCAAGAGGCTGGCATCGAACCGCACTTTCCAATGATTCCTGCCGGACTCATGAACTTGGCAGCGCGCCAGCACCAGGGAGACGTTGAATTCCTCATTGACAAGAAGCATGTCGGTCGCGGGGTCGCGCACTACCGAGCCCCCGAGCTCGCCGATCAAGGACTCGGTTTGCGCGACGATCTCTGGATGCAACCGGCGCAGGAAGCGGTTGACTTCCAGATATCGGTAATCGCGATCCGGCGTAAAGCCCACCGCCTGATAGGCCCGGATCAGGCTGCCGAAGCGGTGAATATAGACGGAGGTGGAAGGCATCCCTTCTGTCTCGTTGATGATCAGGCCCGAGAGGAATCCCCTGTTCTGGTAGAGCGCCCGCAAGCGGTCGATCAGGTCTTCGTCGGTGTAGCGCCGCGCTCGGGCCCGGATAATACCCTGGGCCGTGTAAAACATGGCCGCCGGCACGATAGGCTCGAAGGCGCCTTCCTTCCTGATCCACATGTCGGGTGTGTTAACCACCCGGAGCTTCTTGAGTTTGAAGGAAACGCGGTTGTAGATGTTGTTGCCAATGTATTTTTCGTTGATCAGGATCTCGTGCACGGTGGCACGCGTCCACGCCCGTCCGAGGTCAGTGGGTACTCGCATCCCATTGAGACGCAGGGCGATTTCGGATTCGCAGAGGCCTTCCTCGATGAACCACTGGTAGATCTGGTGAACGATGCGGATCTCGTCGTCAGGGCCCGGCATCAGAATGACGCGGTCAGTCTGCAGGCTTTTCTGTTCGCCGCGCGCAAGTGTGCCCTTGGGCGAGCCATGCTGATCGATGAGAACCCGGCGTAGCCCAAAGCCCGCCGGCCCGCCCTGGCGGTAGCCGAGCTCGATAAGCCGGCACTGCCCGGCAAAAACCTTGGCGGATAGCTCCCGGCTGTATTCCCCGGCCATCGCCCGCTTGACGCCCTTGACGATGGTGGACACCGGGGAGCCATCGTTCTCGAATTGTTCGGCGCAATAGGCGACCTGGATCCCCGCACGGCGGCAGATGTACTCGTAATAAGCACTTTCATCCGCGTCCTGGAAGCGGCCCCACCGGCTGACGTCGTAAACCAAGATGATCTGGAAATCGGCCGTCCCGGCCTCGACGTCTCGGATAAGTTGCTGGAGAGCCTGCCGGCCGTCAATGCGCAAGCCGCTCTTGCCCTCGTCCGCGTAGGTCCGCACGATCTGAATGCCCCGGCGCTCGGCATACTCGCGGATCTTGGCGGCCTGGTTTTCGGTGGAATACTGTTGGTGCTCGGTCGACATGCGCACATACTCGGCGGCGCGGGTGAGTGGTGCGCCCGGGTGAGGATCGCCAGATGTAACGTCGTCCTGCATGTTGCCCATTACCTATTTAAGGGAGCGGGTTTCCGGTGCCTTGGGATTGCCGGGTCACGCCCGGCTGACCCGCCATAGGCTCGCGGGGCGGCGCCAATGCCTGATCCCGAGCCCGAAAAGCACCCACTTTTGGCAAGGTATCAGTGGCGATGTATCTGGCCGATCACGTCCTCTCTTTGCAATACCCTTCTTTACCGTGGCCCTGCGGGGAAAAGCATGGTGATTTCGACCATCCATGCGTCCATCTTTGCAATTCCCGGATTGGCGAGGGGCATCAGGCAATAAACGCCGGAAGGCAGGCGGGTGGCCAAATTGGCGATTGACGCGTCCATCTTTGCAACCGGCGGGCTTTTTTTCCGACGGTTACGTTCCCGCTGCATTTCCCTGTTGCGTACTACGTAGGCTGCATGGTCTGCGCGGTACTGGCGCCAGTAGGCTGGATTTC
This sequence comes from Pseudomonadota bacterium, assembly GCA_021783175.1. The sequence goes on along the minus strand of JAJXUF010000109.1, from coordinate 7,702 downwards.
GCTTGCTCCATGCCTGTTGTGCCCGGACCTGGTTGTCGTGATAGTCAGGATCGTGATGCCGCTTATCCAGTTGCCAGCGTCGGCGTCGTTCTCTCTGGCAGTCAGGCGCTGCGCAGTACATTTGCGCAGGGGTCTGTGGGCGCGGCCTGAAGGGTTGACCGCAGGCCGCGCAAAGCTTCGACTCCATGGGCATCTCCGGCCGACGAGTAACCAGCCGGAGAGATTATTCTTCCTGCACCGATCCGCTAGCGGCCTGGCGCGGTTGGCTGGAATGGGAGGGAATAGCCACGCTGCTCGAAAGAGTGGTAGCTTTGCTCCGGAACAACAATAAAGAGGTGCTCAAAATGGGGGATACGTCGCATTGGAGTTGGTTGATCCTTGCCGTCCTTCTGGGGCTGATACCGGCCGCAATTGCCAGCAGAAAAGGATACAGCTTTGGGCGCTGGTGGGCTTACGGAACGCTCCTATGGATCGTCGCGTTTCCAGTGAGCCTGTTTCTAAAGCGAAGACACAGACAGGCTGTTCAGGAAGCGAACGGCGGCCAACCGGCGGCACTGATCAGTTGCTCAGACTGTGGCCACGAGGTCAGTACACGGGCCGCGTCGTGTCCGCATTGCGGTGCGCCTGTCCAACAAACACCAGCGGCAAACCCACAGGCCAGTGATAACCCAGTCATTCCCGCTCCTGTTGTAGTCGTGGTGCTGCTGGTCTTGGGAATTTGGATATACGCGAAAGTTGGCGACTCTACCTCTGGCCCGTCGGGTGACGATCAAACAGCGACGATGGCAAACTCCCCCACGGCGAGCGCCGACGCTGGGTCAAACGGGCCGGCCTTTTCGGCAACGGTCAGCCAGATTGTTTCGGCCTATGCAGCTAACACAGTGGCGGCTGACGATAAGTACAAGAACAAACGATTCACGATTAGCGGTTACATCGACAACATAAACACGGACATGATGGGGCATGCCGTAATTGAGCTTCGGGACGGGCTCGACGATGATGGAATTAACGATCCCCAGGCGACCCTAAGGGACAGAGACAAGCAGCAGGCTGCGAACCTAACGATCGGTCAGCTCGTCGCGCTCGTTTGTGTTGGGAAGGGGGATATTGTAAAGACGCCAATGTTGGGCGAGTGCGTAATTGTCGGTGCTTCCAAGAATTCTGTGCCTTCTATGTCCGCTGCAGCAGCTCAAAGCACCGGAACAAAACTCCCGAATGGGGACGAGCAGCAGACCACTGCTCCCAATCTGACTCCGATGCCAAGCCAAAGCAGTGCGTCGTCTGCTTCGCCTAGCCCCCCCGAGGCGAGCTCTTCTTCGGCTGTGCCCGCGGAGGGCCCGTCATTCGACTGTGCCCGAGCCTTCTATCCAGACGAGAAAGCGATTTGCGCGTCGCCCACCCTCTCGGCACTTGATCGGCGGCTATCGAGGGTGTACTTCCAAGCGCGTGCCGTCGCGACGGATACGAAGGTATTTCGGGAGGAACAGAATCAGGCGATTATTGATCGCCGCAAATGTGGCAGCGACAAGCAATGCATTGCAAACTGGTATCAACAGCGCATGCAGCAGCTTACGAACGAACTCACTCCGACGGCGGGATCCTAACGCCCCCCCCCCGCATATGACGCGTACAAAAATTGGCCCTCTCAGTCATGCCTGCTATTGGTGAGTATCAACCGCCACAGGTGATCTATGTTATTGGGCCGGAGCAAGTCGGGAAGCAGATTTGCCGGTAGGCTCAGAACTTAAGAAACGGATAGCGGAAGCGCTTGATTTTCCACCAAACCCAATAGCGTTAAGTGGTGATGATGCCCTCTTTCAAGCGCTTGTATACGCAAATACGCATGACCCAAAGTACCGTGACAAGTTTGGAGAGCTCAGACATGCGGCCCGGCATATCCGTGACGCAATGCCTCTGGCACTCTCGATTGATAATTTTGTTGATCACCAGGACAACGATTTTGTCGAACTATGCGCGAAATTGGCTATTGTTAGCGAGATTCTGAGGGCAGAGCGAAATAGCCGCTTGCATACAGACTACCCAGGGAGTGGACGCCCTCCGGATTTTCAAGGTCTGGAAGGCACTTGGTATAACTCATTCTGGCAACTGATTACGCAGGATTGCAGAATTCAGACCCTTCCGGCGCGCCTGGCCTCGATTGCTCTTGTGGTCTTCAATTACGATCGCTGCGTCGAACATTACCTTTGCCACGCCATTCAAACGTACTACTCCATACCAGAAGCGCAAGCGGCTGAAATGATGCAACATCTACGCATCTACCATCCCTATGGCACGGTAGGGACTCTGCCTTGGCAGCGGCCGGGGCGAACCATTAGTTTTGGTGGCGAACCCCATCAAACACAGCTGTTACAGCTTGCGAACGGCATTCGAACTTTCACCGAGGGCACCGATGAGAAGTCCAGCGAAATTTCCCTCATTCGGGCCATGGTGAATGACGCGCCAGTGATTGTTTTTCTCGGATTTGCGTATCACCGCATGAATCTGGAAGTCCTCTTCCCAGACTCTGATAAAAAGGAATGGAGGCCACGGCAAGCCTACGGGACCGCGAAGGGAATTTCTTCCAGTGATATCGCGGCTATTACGGGCGACGTGGCCTTCCGCATGAGGACACACATCCAGGAAATTCGTATACAACCGGACCTTAGTTGCCAGGCGCTATTTCAAGAATTCTGGCGAACTTTGTCGCCTACTTAGGGTTATTTACGTCGGTTACCGTGAGTTCTGAATCTAGGGAGCGTGGCAATGTCAGCGCCGGCTTGGGTGTCGTATGTTGCGATGGTGACGGGTGCCGCTGGCACTTTGATGGGTTTCGTCGCCTATAGGCGTACTGGGAAATACAAGGTGCTGGATCTTCGCCTTGAACTCAGAAAGGCAGAAGCTGAGGCGCGCAGCGAGGGTACCGCTCTCGCGAAACTGATCACAGACGCTAAAGCATCAAGGCTGGCTGTGTTTGGCGCAGTGGGGCTAGGTAGATCAGGGGGCAGCCAAGTATGGCAAGCGCAATGCGATGAAGACGAAGCAGCGCTCAGCTGCCTTATGGCGTTCATCCCGAAGGAGCCATGCGATTATGCTGGCGTTTCAGATTCGGTCTTGGAGTCGCGGCTGGTAGAAGCGCACCGGGTGCTGACAGAGTGCAAGTTGCTTCGTGAAAAATATCTAGGCACGATGTCCGACGACGACAGGCAACGTAGCGACATACGCGCAGCGCACCACAATCGCCATTGATTCTGCCAAACAAAACGGCACGGCTGTGCAGCTCCAGCTCAGCGCGCCGAGCTGCGTGAGGGCACTCACAAGGTGTGGCTACTTCTTCTTGCCTTTCCCCCCGCCCGGCTTCTTTGCCTGGGCTAGGTCTGACGCAGCTACGATTTTTTCGGCCTTTGTTGATGCTGAGCTCTTTAACTGCTTGCCAGCTTTGGATGCCGGCTTTTTGCCCGTAGTCATGACTTATCCTTTGTGCAATTGAACGAGATTTAACTTTTATAGCATGTGTTTCCCGCGGTGGGTAAATCGAGTAGAGCGAGGAGTCACGGTGGGCGTTCTCCGACATTAACCTGCTGGCCACGGTAGCCGTATCCACGCTGCACGGTCCACGATCGATAAAATCGCATCCCAGCCCATCGGTCACAGGGCGGTAGAATATGGCATGCAGAGTTATGTGATCAGAACTGCCCCAGACGAGATTCAACCGTATCTGGTTCTGCTGGGAAATGCTCCGCACAAGCTAGGCGGAAGCATCGCCGACTACGTGGCATCGCTCCAACCGGCCAGTGATTACCAACGCCACGCTCCGCGGATTATCGAACCCATGCACCCGGAAACCTGGTTGGCCGAGCACCCCAATCACGACCAAGGAAACGTCGCCGTGGTCCTCGCCGTCGGCCCAGTTAGCGAAGCGGACAAATCGGTGTTGGAACGCCTGTGCGCCATGATTGGGGATCGCTGCGTCGTCGTGATCGACGAAGCAACGGAAATCAATGCCAACTGGAAATCGACCATTCGGCTGCCCCCTCAATCCTCGCGAGAAAACTGCTGCATGGAAAGCGTGCAAGTTTTGCTCTCCATTCTTCTGCTACCTGCCGCTGACCGCGGCAGAATAATGGATTTGACACCTGATCTTCTCGCCCTTCTGAAGGGCCACGAAAGCCGCCTAACGTACGCACACTCCAACGGTCTCGACGACATACAGGAAGTTGTGGACAAGGCTCTGCAGCAGCTTGTGGAACGAGCAGATCCAGCCACGTTCGATTCCCTCATTGTGACGGCTTTTCGCGGTCCTAATGTCCCGTTGCACGAGATGCGCGCGGCTATGGCAAGCTGCGGAAAGTCCTTGCCGAACGCGATTTCTGTGTTCTTCCTCCCCGGCCATGAAGATGGCGGACGTTTTTCTATCGGGCTTATCGCAGGAATTGATGGTGGCCACAATAGCCAACCCCAACTCATGAAAGCCCTCAATGAATAGCACTTCGACGCTGCGTGGCTACCAGATCAAAGGTCGCAAGGGCCTGAACCACTGGCCTGCACTGCTGGAAGAATGGATATTGTGCACGGAACGCTATTGCCGCGTCATGGACGGGCAAGATGCGCCCTTCATATACACGGAGCGCGCAAGCATCGGCCTTCTTGCCGCTGCGGCATGGCGATGCGGGCGGATCGCCTTGGAAGAATTCCAGTACGAGAAGGGGCGCGGGAACAAGAAACGGGACGGCCGTGCCGATCTCTACCTTGCGTCCGAGGACACCGAGGAGATGATCGAGGCGAAATTTGACTGGCTCCCGCTGGGCTCACCCGAGAAAGCGCGAGAAAAGGCGGAATCAGTCCTTGACGATGCCGTGAGCGACGCCAAGCATACCGTGGCATCACAGCCCAACTTCAACTGCCTGGGGGTCGCTTTCCTACCTACCTGGCTCAAGAGCTCGAGTTCAAGCGCTGTCAACGACCAGATCGAATTGACGGTCAGCGCGCTGTCTGCATCCGCCCGCTTCCATGCGCTTGCGTGGTGCTTCCCGCAGGAATACCGGCTTGTTGACAATGGCGCGGGGCGATACACGCCGGGGGTAATCATGGTTGTAGCGAATGCGGCTCACACATAGCGCTTTGGTCCCCCGCTGACATCGATTTTGCATGGCTATATCCCCCCGGCGGCTCGGGCCTCGTAGTCGCCCTTAGCTTCGGCTGCCGATCAGTCAGGCGACACTACTCGGACATAGTGGCTGACTTTGCGTTTGTCTATACTCTCAAGAGCGTCCAGGGCCCTACGTCGCTAATACAGGCATAGGTCTTTTTAGGACGTTGAGACTCCTGAGCTTTGATGTGGAGACGAGAAATGAGCTGGCAATGGATCTTTATGATTATCCTTGCTATGTTTCAGCTACTGGGATGGCTCATCTATTTCCGATTTGTGCGGGGCTCCCGGCATTCAGGAAAAGAGGTGTGAGCCCCGGCCTCGAGAATCTGCGGTGCAGCGCGAATGCAATCGCAACTTTCACGATAGGGGCCGAGTGCCGAAGACTTGGAGAGACTGACCCTTCCCCAGCCGGCTCTCATGAAGCGATCTTTGGTCTGTTCCCCATTGCCCTGTCAAGATCTACGAATTTATTATTTTTGGGGCGCGCCTGAACATTGCGGTAACGGTTATTTTTACGAATTTATCTGGCAGTCTGGAAAATCGCGATCACTGCAGGCTCGGAAAATCCAAGGAGCCTTTTTACGAATTTATTCTCACCAAACACTGAGGGAATAAAGTCCGTCGACAATTTAATTTAGGTGCGCGCGCTGGTACGCATGCTGTACTGAGGGAATAAAGTCCGTCGGATTCGAATAAAGTCCGTCGAACATTTCGGTGCATGTCACTCAGTAGAAGTAGCATGCCATCTAGCGGGTGCCCAGGGGCACGTGTTCGGCCATACCTGCCTGTGGCGGGGGTATCGTTGAAGGGCTGGTGTCACACGGGTTGCCGACATTGGCGTGGTAACCAGCCTGAACGCCTGCATCCGATACCGACGAACTCGATCCGCACCGTTGATTCGGATGCTGACCACTTTGACGCTGCTAATATACGAAGCCAGCGAATCACATGAGGTCAACCACATGTCCAATCTGATTTTGCTTGGCACTCGCAAGGGCACCGTGGTCCTTGACCGTTCGAATTCCACATGGCATCCCCGCCCAATCGAACATGCAGGCATACCCGTATGTTACGCGGCGCGTGATCCGCGTGACGGCACGCTGTGGGCGTCCCTGGACCATGGCCACTGGGGGCCGAAACTGTCGCGCTCGCGCGACGGCGGGGCGACCTGGGAGGACGTGCTGTCCGTGAAGTACCCGCAAGGTGCGCGCTACATCGTCAAGTACCTGCCTACGCCGGATTTCAATCCGGAAGCACCAGCAGCACAGCCGGAGTACAAAGACGCTACCGTGTTCAAGATCTGGAATCTTGCGTTTGGCAACTCCGATCAGCCAGGCCGGCTGTACGCCGGCACGATCCCCGGCGGCCTGTTCGTCAGCGATGACGGCGGCGCCAGCTGGGAGCTCAACCGGCCACTGTGGAACCATGAAAGCCGAGGCGGCGATCTGTTCGCCGGTGAAGCGACGAGCGAGAACCGCTGGTTCGGCACTCCGGCGAGCATCGACTACGGCGTATTTGAGCCGGGAATTCATTCCATCACTGTCGACCCGCGCAATTCGCAGCATCTGCACATCGCGGTGTCATCCGCCGGGGTACTTGAGACCAACGATGGAGGTCAGAGCTGGGAAAGTCGCAACCGCGGCATGTTGAACGACTACATGCCGAATCCGGAGGCCGAGTGGGGCCACGATCCGCATTTCTTGACCCACTGCACAACCCAGCCGGATCACCTGTGGCAACAAAATCACTGCGGCGTGTTTTACAGCGCTGATGGTGCGAAGAACTGGAAAAAGGTCAGCATGCCGGGTGCTGGGGTGCATTTCGGGTTTCCGATTGCCGTTGACGCGCATGACGGGCAAACCGCATGGGTCGTGCCCGCACGGGCGGATTCGGAACGTATGGCGATTGGCGGTGGGCTGTGCGTTGCGCGAACAAGCGATGGTGGGCGGTCATGGCAATCGTTTCGCAAAGGCCTGCCGCAGGTTAATGCCTACGACATCGTACTGAGACACGCCCTCGATGTGGCAGGCGATTGCCTGTGTTTCGGCAGCACGACCGGCAACGTCTACCTGTCGGAAGATCGCGGCGAGTCATGGCAGTGTCTGGGCAACAATTTTCCGCCGGTGTATTCGGTGCGTTTCGGCTAAACACATGCCCACGGTGGAAATGACACCTCATCTGTACCGGTTCTTCCCGATGTTGGAGAACCGCAAGATCGTCGTGCCAGCTGGCTCGGTCGCCGAGATCCTTCAAGCAGTCAATGAGATTGCCCCCGGATTCATCGATTATGTCCTCGACGAAGGCGGCGCGCTGCGTAGGCATGTCGCTCTCAGCATCAATCACAGCATCGTGGTCGACCGAAAGACGCTCTCCGATCGAGTGCCAGAAGATGGCACCGTTTACATTTTTCAGGCACTGAGCGGGGGATAGGCACTCGTGGCAGCCCATTCTGAATTCGGCGCCAACATGGAAAATGCCATGAAAGTGGATGGAACACCCACCCCATGCGGGGAGCTTTAACATATGCTGAAGGCGTACATGGCGTTCCTTCTT
>JAJXUF010000108.1 GCA_021783175.1 Pseudomonadota bacterium | reverse complement strand
CGATGATCGCCGTGGATTCCTGGATTGTCGACTCAGGCGTGCGCACCAAGATGATCATGCAAGTGCATGACGAACTGGTTTTCGAGGTGCCGCAAGAAGAGTTGCCGGTGGCCACCGAACAGATTCGTCGATGCATGACGGAAGTTACAAAGCTAGCCGTGCCGCTGATCGTGGATATCGGCAGCGGCGTTAATTGGGACGAGGCGCACTGACTGATTGGTAGTGCGCTGGCTCGAATCAGGGCGCAATCATCAGGAATTTTTATGACCTTGTTTTAGTCAAGGTCGCCGGGGGAAACGAGGGGAACTTTTCAATTCTCGGGGAGTCTTTGGTGATATGGGCGAATTTTTCGTCCTACCCGCTCCTCCTCCCTGAGCGGGGAAAATCCCGAGCATTTTTTCGGGATTACTTACGAACCCCGGACTCTCTCCCCTTGTTTCCGGGGTTTTTTTTGTGTCCAACGCTCAGCTCCAGCCACTCGAGTATGAGCGCTCGTGCCTCGTCCACACCCTGACGGGAGGTCGCTGAGAAAAGCTGCGCTGAGGCGCTCATGCCAATCGCAGTAACTTCGTTGCGAAGCGCATCGAGCGCGCGCCCGGCAGCGGCACGGCTCAATTTGTCGCATTTGTTAGCAAGTAGATGCACCGGCATGCGCGAGCGGTGGCACCACACCAACATTTGCCTGTCCAGTGGTGTCAGTGCCAGACGGATATCGAGAACTAGTATCAATCCACGCAGACACTGCCGGCTTTCGAGAAAGGTGGCCATGGACTCTTGCCAGCTCTCTTTGACCGATTCCGATACCTTGGCATAACCATAGCCGGGCAGATCGACCAAGCGATGCAATGGGTCGAGGGCAAAAAAATTGATTAGGCGCGTCCGGCCCGGGGTCTTGCTGGTGCGGGCCAGTGCACGGCGCCCGGTAATTGCGTTGAGAGTGCTCGACTTCCCGGCATTGGATCGGCCGGCAAACGCCACTTCGACACCGCGGTCCGGCGGCAGGTTATCGGGGCTGCTGGAGCTCTGGAGGAAAACCACCGATGGAAAAAAAACTTGGCTGGCAGACTCTTGCAAATTGACCTCAAGACAGGCTCTTGGTATATAAGGCGACGCTAATCGGTTCCGGTTACCCCATTTTGCCAGACCCGCCCACGGCGACGCCCGATACGTGGAAGCTTGCCGGGTTTACGCAGGGCAGCCGGTGCGCGACAGACAGTGTAACATCGCCGGAGAAGATACCAGCCCGGTATTGCGGAAACGCGCCGGATTTACGAGGGGGTGATATGCAAAGACGTGCAGCACTTTTTCTAAGCTTGATGATCGCCGGCACCATGAGCCTGGCTCATGCTGACGGTAATATGGCGGCTGGTAAGGTGAAATCCGCTGCCTGCCAGGCATGCCACGGAGCCGATGGCAACAGCGTGAACCCGCTTTGGCCGAAACTCGCGGGCCAGAGCGCCGGATACATCGTCAAACAGCTTTCCGACTTCAAGTCCGGCAAACGTAAAGATCCGATCATGACTGGCATGGCCGCGTCCCTTTCGACTCAGGACATGGAAGATGTCGCCGCCTATTTCTCCAGTCAGAAGATGTCTGCCGGTGTCGATAATGCGGATGCCGATACCGTCAAAATCGGCGAACAGCTTTACCGGGGCGGCGATTGGAAGTTTGGCATCCCCGCCTGCATGAGCTGTCATGGTCCAGCTGGCCACGGCATTCCGCCGCGCTTCCCGCGCATAGCTGGTCAGCATGCCGCATATCTGGAAAAGCAGCTTGTGGCGTTCAAAAATGGTGACAGAACCAACGATGGGAACGTCATGGGGCCCATTGCTTTCCGCATGTCACTGGCGCAGATCAAGGCTGTCGCTGGCTACATGCAGGGTTTGCACTAGCCCGTCTTTGTCATTACCGGCTCCGTGCTGGCACGGGGCCGGTAACAGTCGGCTGGCGCGCAAGGCAGTTGCGTCGTCGATGGCGTCATGCCGCAGCTGCCGTCCTTGGGTCTTTTGATCTGCCCATTGGCGTCACCCACTGACCCGATACGCAGCTTCCTAATCCGGGCAGGGCATCCCGCCCCCACATCCACTTTCCCTTAGAATCAATACGTTACGAAATTTTCTGATTCTGGCACACCTCTTGCTCCTCTCTGTAGCAAGGAAGTTACGTGACGCGCCCTGGCAGGAAACAGAATTGCATCCGTCCCGGGCCTAGACGCAGAGGAGCGGCAACCATGCTTAGCTTTATAGTCAGCCTTGTAAGCAGCTATGAACAAAACCACGGGGTACGCCCAAATCTGGTCTACATGAACGAGACCCACTACGGCTACCTGCGGGAAGAACTGCCAGGGGTGCGTGATCACGAAGATGTCACTGCAATTTTAGGGGTGGATATCGCACTGAGCGATGAGACGCTGCGTCCACATGTGGCAGCGGTAAAGTACGGCGACGAATACATACTTTCAAGCTGAGTCAGGGGAACGAGGGGAACAACAACCAGGACCAGCAAGTGTGGGGTGTGGGTGTAAAGGTCGGGGTATCACCCCGACCTTTCTTTTATTTGAGGGTGCGAAATACGCGCTCGGCGGCGTCAACGGTCTGCGCGATATCTGCCTCGCTATGCGCCGCCGACACAAAACCGGCCTCGAAGGCTGACGGGGCGAGATAGACGCCAGCGCCAAGCATCCCGTGGTAGAAATGCCGGAAGCGCTCTACATCGCAGGTCATCACCTGGGAAAAGCGCGCAACTTGTCCCTCAGCCGTAAAGAACACCCCGAACATGCCGCCGACACTCTGCGCCAGCAAGGGGATGCCTGCGGTGCGGGCGGCCGCCTGCAGTCCCGTGGTAAGCGCTCGTGTCTTGGCGGTGAGGGCCTCGTGAAATCCCGGCGCTGCAACCGCCCGCAGCGTCGCCAACCCGGCGGCCATCGCCAATGGGTTGCCGGAAAGCGTCCCGGCCTGATAGACCGGTCCGTCGGGCGCGATCCGGTCCATGATGTCTGCCCGCCCGCCAAACGCACCGACGGGCAGGCCTCCGCCAATCACCTTGCCGAGCGTCGTCAGATCCGGCTTGATACCGTACAGCGCCTGGGCTCCGCCGAGCGCCACTCGGAATCCAGTCATCACTTCATCGAAGATCAGCAACGCGCCGTAGGCATCACAGGTCCTGCGCAATTCCTCGAGAAAGCCGGGCACCGGCGGCACGCAGTTCATGTTGCCGGCCACAGGCTCGACAATGACGCAGGCGATTTCAGCGCCATGCGACGCGAAGACGCTGCGCACCTGTTCGGCGTTGTTGTATTCCAGAGTGAGGGTGATGGCGGCCAGCGCGGCCGGCACGCCTGGTGAGGTGGGGATGCCAAGCGTCAGGGCGCCGGAACCCGCCTTCACCAACAGCGAGTCGGAGTGACCATGATAGCAGCCCTCGAACTTGACGATCTTGTCGCGGCCGGTGTAACCGCGCGCCAGACGGATTGCGCTCATGGTCGCTTCGGTACCCGAACTCACCATGCGAATCTTTTCTATCGACGGTACGAGAGAGCATACAAGTTCCGCCATCTCTGTCTCGCTGCGGGTTGGCGCCCCGAATCCCAGGCCCCCGTCGGCGGCTTTTTTTACGGCCTCAACCACGTGCGGGTGCGCATGACCGAGGATCATGGGACCCCAGGAACCCACATAATCGACATAGCGATTACCGTCTTCGTCCCACAAATAGGCGCCGCTGCCGCGCGCGAAAAATACCGGATCTCCGCCCACACCCCGGAAGGCGCGAACTGGTGAATTGACACCGCCGGGAATGCGGTGACGCGCCTGCTGGAAGAGCGCGCTGGATTTGGAGAATGTGAACGCTTTAGTCATGACGGTTTCCGCAACTACGACTTTCCTACGGGCAGGCAAACAAGCGCGCATAGGCGCTCGCCGCGGCGCAAATATCCGCCTGTCCGAAAACTCCTTCGATCACGGCAACGGCATCGGCGCCGGCCTCGATCAAGGCGGCGCTATTGTCCGGGGTAATCCCGCCGATCGCAACCACGGCGACACCTAGTCTGGCTTTGGCACGGCGCAGCAGATCGGTGCTGGCGCGTACCGCCGCCGGCTTGCTGCGGGACGGATACATGCTGCCGAAGGCGATATAGTCGGCGCCGCTTTCGGCCGCGCGCTCGGCGCGCTCGAATTCGTTGTAGCAGGAAACGCCAACGATCGCTTCGCTGCCAAGGATGGCTCGCGCCTCCCTGGGACCAGGATCGTCACGGCCGAGGTGGACACCGGCAGCACCAACCAGGCGGGCAAGATCCACGTCATCGTTCACGATCAATGGTACCGTGTAGCGTCGGCACAGCTCAACCAGCGAACGTGCGAGGCGCTCGCGTCCGTCCGGGTCCGCCTGCTTGTCGCGGTACTGAATAACACGCGCACCGGCGCGCAGCGCGGCATCCACACCATCAAGGAAAGTGGCCGTTCGCAGACAGCTACTGTCGGCGATCGCATAAAGTCCGCATATCGCTCGCTGACGGGCATCGGCCCCGCGACCCGGCGAGATTGTTTCGCGCCGCTGATCAGTCGCCATTTTCGTCGCCGGATCGTGCCCAGTAAAGGCGGTCGGGCAGGTGCTGGCCCATACCCAGGCGCTGGCCGTGCTTGAGCGTGTTCCATGCGTAGTCTTGCGCCTCGGCAACGGCGTCCACCGGATCAAATCCCTGGGCAAACGTGGCGGCGCAGGCTGCAGCCAAGGTGCAGCCGGAACCGTGATAGCTTTCCGGCAAACGCTCCCAGGAAAATGTTTCCAGCAAACGCCGGTTACCGTACAGGCGGTTGACCACCTGAGGCGTGTTCTCGTGCGTTCCGGTAACAAGCACGAACTGGCAGCCCACGGAAAGAAGTTCCTGCGCGCAGGCATCAAGTGTGTCCGCATCCGGTGCCAGGCGCCGGGCTTCCATGCTGTTGGGCGTTATCAGCGTCGCTTGCGGGATGAGCAGTGCCCGCAACGCGTCCTCGATTGGCTCCTCGGAAAGCTCATCGCCTTGTCCCGAAGCCAGCACCGGGTCGACGATGAGCGGGATTTCGGGATAATCCTCGAGGATACCGGCGATCGCGGTCAGATTGGCGATACTGCCGAGCATGCCTGTCTTGAAAGCGGCCACGGGCATGTCTTCAAGCACGGCGCGTGCCTGGGCAATAACCAGTTCGGCATCGACCGAAACGAACTGTTTGACGCCGATTGTGTCTTGAACGGTAATCGCCGTAACCACCGGGGCAGGATGGCAGCCAAGGCTTGCCAGGGATTGAATATCGGCCTGGATGCCGGCTCCACCGGTTGGATCGTTGCCGGCAAAAACCAGAACGACCGGGAGATTGGGAGTAGTCATAGGTTTCGTGCCTCGGCAAGAATGAGCTTTTCGACGGCGCGGATCAATAGCGGATGATCATTGAGGGCCGGCACCACCTGGTAGTGCTCGATACCGCATTGTGCGGCGAGCTTGCTGTAGAGAATGCCTAGCTCATAAAGCGTTTCGGTATGGTCAGACACAAAGGCGATGGGGTAGACGAGCATCTGCTTGGTTCCTGTCGCCCCCTTGCTGCGGATAACCTGGTCTGTATAGGGTTGAAGCCATTTGAGCGGACCGACTCGACTCTGGTAACAGAGCATAATGTCCGGCCAGCCGAGCCGAGCGCGCAGCGCATCGAAGGTAGCGCGAATCTGTTCCTCATACGGATCGCCCCGATCCACCACTTTTTGCGGCAAGCCGTGGGCCGAGAAAAGCAACGTGATGTGCGCTGGGTCGGCAATGGGGAATGCTGCGACTCGCGCTGCAATGCTGTCGAGAATTGCCTGCTGGTAGTCTGGCGCGTCGTACCATTGGCGAATCAATGTGACCGCAGGTCGATAATGCTGGCGCTCGCATTGGCGCATGAATTCATTGTACGAACTTCCCGTTGTGGTGATCGAGTATTGGGGATACAGGGGGAAGAGCACAACGCGCGTATGCCCCCGTTTCTTGAGCTGACTGACGACTTCAGCGGTCAGCGGATTCCAGTAGCGCATGCAGATGAACACTTCAAATTCGCCGTGCGCCTGGAGTGAATGCTGCAGCGCACGGGCCTGTCTGGTGGTATTTTCCAGCAGCGGAGATTTGCCGCCGATGGCGGCATAACCCACTCGGGCCTCAGGCGCGCGACGGCGCGCGACGGCGCGCGCGAATAGGCGTTGGGTGAGAAAAGCCAGCGGTAATTTGAAAATATCCGGATCGGAAAAGAGATTGAACAGGAACGGCTCGACGGAATTGAGCGAATCCGGCCCACCAAGATTGAAAAGGACGACGGCGGTTTTGCTTTGCATGGGTGGAGGGTGCTGTGTGGCCTGGTAGCTGGCTGGCATTGTACGCGGCGCGCGGCCGCTTTTCACCCGCCGCGAAATCATGCGAAAATCGCCTGCCGCATGCGAAAACGCGCTGCGTCGAGCGGCGGAGGCAATTGGCGTTGGGTTGAATTCGAGGAAGGCATGAAGGCGTACATGTGCGTGATATGCGGTTTTATATACGACGAGGAACAAGGCATTCCCGAGCAAGGCATCGAGCCGGGAACATTGTGGAAGGATTTTCCTGAAACTTGGAAATGTCCCGACTGCGGAGCCTCCAGGGATGAATTCGAAATGATCGAGATCTGACATGTCGCGGGCTTTGGACCCAGTGTTGCGGCATGACGAAATTTCCGTTGACGGCGTTACTTTGCCCTATGCTTTGCGCCTGAGTCCGCGCCGCGCTACCCTCTGTGTTCAAGTGTTGGCCGGCGGTGTAGTCAGAGTCATGGCGCCGATGCGAGCGCGGCGCAGCGATATACACACGTTTCTTGCACATCATTGGGCCTGGATAGCGGGTAAGCGGCGTGCGCTGGTGAATAGCGCACAACAAAAGTCGGTTGCCCATTTGGGCGACGGCTCGCAGCTGCCGTTGCTGGGCGATATATTGGTTTTGCGTCAGCATCTGGGCGAAAAGATCAGGCCGGCTGCTATCCGACTTGGCCAGAATCTCGTGGTCTCGGCTCCGACTTCGGGACAGGTCTCGGCCCTGGTGGTGGGCTGGTATCGGCAGGCCGCGCGCGAACATGTTTCCGGGCGGGTTCTGCATTTCGCGCCTCTCGTGGGACGTGCACCGCGACGTCTCAGCATTCGCGGTCAGAAGACCCGCTGGGGTAGCTGTTCCGCACGCGGTACGATCACCATCAACTGGCGACTCATGCAGGCGTCGGCGGAAGTGCTGGACTACGTTGTTGTGCACGAACTCTGCCACCTGTTGCATGCCAACCATTCCCAGCGGTTCTGGAGAGAGGTCGAACGGGTTGTACCGGAGTATCCGCGACTGCGTCTGGAACTGAAGAGTTTCGGATTAAACGCCGCCTTTTAGCTGCGGTTTGTCATTGGCGCGCGACACCGGCTGTGGACGGACAAGCTGCAGTCCTAAAGTTGCGTAGGAGTTTTGCCGGGTCCTTGCTGGCGCCGGGAACGACAAGGATCGCGGCATGGGTCGGTACATTATTGGTTACTAATACAGATATGCCACAATTGGCGCCGGCAGGCACTACACTTGATGCAACCGGCGACGCCGTTTCTTCTGGGTGGGTACCGATTAACGGTTGCTTGCGCGGGGATATTTGCCGGCATACTGCGTACATGCCAGGGATGGCGTGGATCTTGCTTGTAAAGCAAAGGACCATTAACTAGGGAGGGGAGAAATGAATTGCGAGCATCGTGAAGTCATTCTCAAAGAGCTTCGCCGTGCCGGCCAGAAAGCCGACATGCTAATCGAGTGCCACCTTGAATTTCCAAATGGCACTGAAGGATCGCGACCCTATACGCAGAACGTCGAGACCGCTTTGTCGCTGTTGCCCGAAGGTGTATTTTTCCACTGCGGTCGTTTCGACGAAGGCAACATGTTCTGGTGCGATGTCGGTTTCCGGCCGCAGGTGCAGGCATGGGGAGACACGCTAGCAGCCGCGATCGCCGGTGCCATTTTCGCTTATCTTACCCATCCGGAAGTGGATCAGGCGCAAAGATCCGGCACCCACAACAGAGTCCGGGCCAAGGACTAAGCGACTGCCCGCCTGCCGTCAGTCCAGCGCAGCCCGATGTTCGCAGTCTAGCTGGTCTTTCCTGGCGCGATCCCGTAACGCTCAAGCTTGTAGTGCAACGTGTTGGGGCGCAGCCCCAGCAGGCGGGCGGCTTTCGACTTGTTGCCGCCGCAACGTTCCAACGTCTGCGTGATGACACGCGCCTCCAGTTCGGCCACGTAATCGTCCAGTGTCTTGTCGCCTACCTCGGTTTCAATGGCAATAGCCGCGCCCGCCGATTCGGATGGTTGCTCGAGCTTCGGGGTAAGCCGGATGAAAACCGACTGTTTCAGGGTTGCGACATTTTCTGGATAGGCGGACTCCAGAAGATCATCAATTTCTGACTGATTCAAATAGCGCTGTGCGCCGCTCTGAAGATTGAACTGTAACGTAAAGTAATTGACCAGCGCGGCGACATCGCTTTTTCTTTCGCGCAAATGCGGCATATTGATCACGAAGGGCGCGAAGCTTTGGGCAATCGCATCTTGCGGCTGCATTGCATTTCCCGCCGCAATCGCAATAAGGCGCACGTTGTTGGCGTTTTCTGCCGTAGTCAGCACCTGCTCGCGCAAGTGCGTCGAAAGCTCGCATATACCCAGGATAATAAGGGTGCCGTCGTGCGCGTCCTTGGCAGCGGTAGCCAATCCAGCCATCGTATCCGGGCCAAATTCCGTCTGCTGTGAGCTGTTTTCGGATGTCGGCTTTGCCTGCCAGATTCGTACCTGACCCGGCCTGCGGCTCACTTTGTGGATGTGTGTGGCAAGCGCCAGAGCCTGAGCTGAATCGGTTGTCTGCAGCAATAGGGGTTCCCTGAACCCAGCGAGGCGATGCGCAGCCGCCATCTGCTCGAGGAAAACCGGGCTTTGGCCGATGAGGGGCTGGTCACTTTCGGAGATCGCGCAAACGTCTTGGCGCATTGCCGCAAGGGTGCGAATGCGTCGCACCAGCAATTCATCTGTAAAATCGGGCGGAAGGGCCTCGATGATCCCACCAAGCAACACGCTCCGATTTGTGCGAATGAAGTCGGCAGCGGCCGGTCCGTATAAAAGTGCCGCGATTGTTTCGCGCTGGGACACAAGAAATTCGCACAATTTGGCATGCGTCTTGACGTCCTGATTGTCAATGAAAACAACCAAAACTTCCGGCAGGGGATGACTGCGGAATCCTGCCGAACTGATGCCGACATAGCTTTGGACTTGGGAAAACCGAAGCCGCAGGCGTTTCAGCACTTCCTTGTCGCGTCCTAGCAAAGTAATGGTCGATGCAAAACGTTCCTCGTGCCCAAGTGCTCCGGATCCATCGATGGACAATGAACTCAGGCTGTCTATTGGCCGCTCCCTGCGCAAGAGTTCATTTTGCTTGTGCAGCAGTTCATTTTGCTTCTGTACCTCCAGGAGATTGGCTGTTAGTTCCTGCCGCTGGCCCTGCAGATCGCGAATACTGCGCGAAGCGTCCGCCAGGTGGGTACGCATGGTAAGGAGCTTATCCAGAAACAAGTCGGCCATTTTGTCGAAAAGCTGCTCGACAAATCGGAAATCCAGACTGGAATAGACTTGGTCATCAAACGAATCGCCCAGCAGAAGCCATCCGGATGCGTGAACGCTGTGCGGGTAGAAAGGCACAACTGCCGCAATTCGATGTTCCTTCATCGCGCGATAAAGATCCGGACGGGTTTCGGCAATCTCGTTGGCAACTACGATATGGCTGAAGTCCTGCAGGATGGCTTTCGGCATACCCGTCATCTCCGTGGCGCCAGCCCCCGCAGCGACAATCGATCGATCGCGGCTGATCAGCGCCACGGAACATCCGAGCGTCGCAGACAAACGATTCATAATGTCCCCAGCCGAGCCGAGATCTGCAATCTCAGTAATCATCGCGCGAACGCGGTCATAAAATGCGGTTTTACGCCGGCGCAGGCGCGACCAAGGAAGATAAAACTGAATATCAAATACGCGGTACTGGTGAATAGCGTAGGTGGTAACTAACAAAAGGAAGGTAATGGTAATGGGTAAAGTGATTGGCGTGCTTAGCCATGTCACGCCAAAGTGCATCAGTGAAATATTGGTGACAACCAGAACCATCATCGGCGTGATGCCGACGAGCATGATCTTCATGCGACTCTTTTTTTGCTGGACCGGCTCGATGGCGATCGCATGCAACAGGACTGCGAACACCACTATAAAGCAAGTGATTGCGAAAATTTCGAATAACGGGTAGAGCGGTCCAGGAATACGATAATACGCATGGCCGAGGGGGGCGAATCCGGCAACTAGCAACGGCGTGAACAGGAGCAGGTAAAGAAGAGTAGCCGCGCTTCCGTAGAGTAACGAAAGGACCAAAGGACGGTGTTTCGATACCGCGAAATTGAGCGCAATGGAGACGAAAAGATGAACAAACATGGCGAGCGCACATATCGCTGAGACGAAGTACAGTTCCAGCGGCACAGTTGGAACGAGCCCTCTGGCGCTGTCGTAAAAGGTGAATATTTCCGCCAGATTATTGAGTGCCAGGGCGAATAGGAAGAAAAGGAAAAGCTGGGTTTGTTTGTTCTGGATCGGCGACTTGCGGGCGTACCAAAACAGAGCGGCCTTGA
>JAJXUF010000107.1 GCA_021783175.1 Pseudomonadota bacterium | reverse complement strand
GGCCGACCCCCAGCATGCTGCCATGAAAACATCGCCGTCCATCCAACTACTGGCAGGCTCACTGTAACCGGTCAGGAGGGTGGCGCCTCGTAGTAGGTGATCTCCGCTTCACCTTCGTCAAGGTGGAGCCCGGCGTTCAAAGTTCTGTTTGATCCGCAACTCCTGGTAAGCGGTGAGTGGGGCACGGGTGAGACACATCTGCTGTGCGATGTCACGCAAGACCGGATCGGTCGCGGCCAAGCCACCGTTCTTGTTCTGGCCAAGAACTTCCAAGGCAGCGTTGTTGCAGAAATCTGTGCGCGGATTGAAGCAGGGCGCACAGAAATCGAGATATTCGATCGACTTGAAGAATTGGCCAACGAGACCGGCGAGCGCACGGTTGTCATTATCGACGGTGTAAACGTAGGCCGTCGTCGTGAATGGCGAGAAGCCGTGACCACCCTTCAAGCGCTCGTTGCGGACCGCCCGAGCATTGGCTTGATCGTCACGTGCCGGACGCCGTTTGAGTCCATCGCTATCGAGCAAAAGGACTTAGAGAAATTTCACAACGTCACGCACCTTGGGTTCGACGATCAGGAATTCGATGCTCAGGCCGCTTTCTTCCAGTACTACAGCCCTTGCGCTATGTAACGCGCGAGCCTATGGCTTCGTGGACACCTTTTGCAAAGATTCCCTAACCAACAGCATGTTGATGGCCAGCACGACATTGATCGCCCGGGTGTCCACCTCTTGCCACTTGGTCACGTACTTGCCGACTACAGCGTCGAACTCGGTCTGGAATATTACTTTTGGTTGATTGATTGAGGCGCCCCCCTCGGCCTATCGTTCACGAAGGTCAAGTATTCCAACCCATCATAATTCGTTGGCCCATAGAAGCCTAGCGGGACCGTGTTCCCTACTTGCTAAGTGCGTGGGAGCATGGCCCCTGCTTTGAGGCTCGTGCCTTCAGGAATTTAGCCGTAGCGCCCACTTTCAGGGGGGAGCACATGCACGATCGTCAGCGACAGTGACCCGTGGCACAGCCGGAATACCTTGCTGCTTTACGCTTGATTCTTCGGGGCATGTGCCGCTCAGAGACGTCTTTCCACCAGACGTTTCGGCAATTCGGCAAAAACTTGTTGTCGCATCTCTATCCCCCCTTGTCGTTTTCCGTATTTACCCCCTACAGGCTAACTCAATGGCTGTTGCAGTAATTCCTTAATGAAAGGAAACGCGATGGATCAGTCCGCCGTCACCTCTCGGCTCGCGGAGCTAACAGGCACACTCCGACCAACCAGTGGTACCACAGATAAGGATCTTACCGAAGCACGCGCGGCGATTGCGGCAAGCTTGTTGCACAACGCCGCTGATCTATCAACACCGTCGGGCGAACTGGTGCCATCCCCTATCACACCGACGACCGATCTCGGTGCAATCGTCAGCCAAGCCGCAACCGTGGGTGGCCCGGTGCCTCTCGCCTTCCGCCGCTCGGTTCCATTCCGGAGCGTGACCGATCCGTCCGCGGTGCCAAGTCCGGCTGCCGGAATGGCTGCAAAAACATTCGGCCCCTTCGTCGACGCGAATGGCCAGTTGCACTGGATCGACCTATTCCAGCCGCTCAAACAGGCCGAAATCACTCGCTCAGGCGCTGCCGCGCCCTTCTTGCTGCTACCGATCACACTACCGGCAGGACCGATGCCGACGTCGCTCAATCTCGG
This sequence comes from Pseudomonadota bacterium, assembly GCA_021783175.1. The sequence goes on along the minus strand of JAJXUF010000107.1, from coordinate 9,389 downwards.
TGCTGGCAGTCTCTGGATCGAATCGCGAATTCTCTCGCCCACCGCGCCCGCAAGTGGGTATACCGGTCTCACCATCAGCGGTGGAACGATCAGTTTCTCAACCGCGCCATCAATTGTTTCCGGCAATGTGCAGATCGGCACGGCGGATACCGTCACACTGACCATCAAGCTCAATGCTCCCTCGGGCCCGACCGGCGGCGCCGGGCTGGGAGCCGATGGTGGGGGGGTTATCGCGTCACTTCCGACTGAGGTATCTTTCAGTTTCGCGCCCGCTGGCGGCGCCATCACCGCTGCCGCGGATGCGGCCTTGACCGTATATGGGAACACAATTCCCATGCATTGGCATGCGGCGGTGCCGGTCTATGAAACGCAACTCAATCAAATCCTGGTCGAGTTCACCACAACGACCGCAGATTTGACGATCAGCAAAGCGTTTTCGCCGTTACTCACCCCCCAAGGCAAGGCCGCAGTGACCACTGTCGCCTGGGCATTGCCCGTGGCCATCGCGCCGCCTGCTCAATTGGGTGCCGCCGCCGGAGACGGCGCACTTGCCGTTGTGCTTGGCCCCGGACTCAGCGCCGCCTGGAGCGGACTTGTTGGCGGACCGGCTCCTTTCGCCGCTGCCTTCCTGCTCTGCGCTGGGGGCTGGCTCGAACTCATCGCCGCGATCGGACGCAACACCCACCTCGCCGAACACATCAACCTTTGGCCCGAAGCCCCCCAGCCATCGGCGCGTAGAAGCTCACTTGAGCTCACTTTCCCGCAAGGCACACTGCTGTTTTTCACTAGCGTTGCCAGCCAGGGGTCCGTGAAGCAGACGGAGGCAATGGCGTGTGGGGCCCGCATCGCCGCTCATCTGGATCGTCCGCTTGGTGCCGATGGCAGTCGTATCGGCCCTCATTTACCCGGCTCGCTGCTGGTTTTCGAGACGGCGACGACGCGCGGCCTGGTTGTCAGCGGCAAGGCACCTACAACCACTCAGCCCGGACCCACCCCGATCGCACTCGCGCTGACCAACGCACTGCTGGTCATTACTCCAGCGGAATCACTGCTTCTTGTTGCCTCCTTCACCACTGCACCGAGCACGATTTTGCAGGGCAATCTGCTACTCGGCTTCGGCTTCATCCACCTGCTCCCAATGCTGCCGGATCCGTATGCCGCCAATTTCCTGCCAGAAGGCGATCGGAGTCTCCAGCAGCGTACCGGCAATGAGTTGCTTGTCGCCGCGGTGCACTGGAGCCAGAAGGCAAGCCCTCGGCTTGCATTCACCCTGAGTGGGGCGGCGCCAAACTGGTCGCTCCCAAGCGCCGCAGCGAGTGGCGCGGCACCCTCGCTCACGACGGACGTCGCGTCGAGCCAGGCCCGGGAGAATCAAGCCTGGGTTGCCACGCTAGGCAATCTGTTCCATGAGGCGATCGGAGCTGCACCGGCGACGCTGTTTCTGCTAGACGTGTCGAGCAACGTCGACCAGTTCGGCGTCGGAATCGCGCCCAATGTACCTGGCATCGCGCCTACCGGCGCGGGACTCCAGATCTCCGGGATGAATCTCGTGGCACCGGGCAGCAACCTACGGGTGTTTACGGTTCCCCAGGTTCAGTGGGAGCCAGTGGTCAACCTGCCCAACCCGGACGCGCCGTTTCCCTCGCCCGTGGCCTTCCTCGACGATGGCGGCCGGACCTTACTCGGCAGCAATGATGTCACGTTGCTTCCCGTCGCGCCCGCGCCGGTACTCGATCAGCTCATCACCGCGTACGAAAGCGGAGCGGTGACAGCGGCAGCGCTGTTCACCCTTCCCTTCGGAATGAAGGCGGTCGCCACACTGCCCAAACGTTCACTGCCGCACCCTGTGACACTCTTCCCACCAAATCTCACCGCAGTACGGCCTAATTTCGCGGCTAAGAGCCTCGTCGGGGGACGCCAAGTGAGCCTGACCGCTGGTGCGCGGCTTGAACTTTTCGGTGGCCCTTCGCCGTCCTTGCCGGGCGCGACGGTTCAATTGCGCAATCTTGTCGACCGTACCGGCCATGCGAACTTCCCTGGATTCCCTCCCCCACCACAACCGCCGCTCAGCATTCTCGGGCCGGCGGTCGACGAGATTTTCAACGGCGAACTGGCTCCCGGCGGCCGTTCCCCGTTCGTACCAGTCACCCGCATCGATTTTTCCGGCTATGGGGAGTCCACGTTCAGCGACTGGGTCGATCCTTCAGCCTCCGCCAGCCCGCCCTCGGTGATCCAGGCGCACTTTGACGTCATCGTCGGCCGCACCAGCCGTGAAGTCGTGCAAGTCAAGAGTATGCTCTATCCTTGGGGTGCCATCGTGGTACGCACCATCACCATCGAGCGCCAGGGCGATGCCGAGGTGACCCGTCACGACAGCGGCTGGATCGCGGTGACACCCGGTATCTTCAACCTTCCAGGCGGCGCCACCGTGCATCCGGGGGTCGTGCAGGGCGCCTACAGTATCCGTGAAATTCGCGACACTACCCAGGTCTATACCGCTGGCGCAATCGAGATGCGCGCGGTGTATTTCGACGCCGATATCGCGATCGACAATGTGACAAGCGGCGCCCGCAAAGGGCGAGTACCCAGCACTGGTCAGTTTGGATTCGTGCAGACAGGCGGTCCCACAATCAGTCCGAGCGATCTCGCCGCTCTGATTGCCGCCGAGGGTGCTTTGGGGGGCGCAGTCGATTGTGTGATCGCCGTCGCCGGCACCCAGCAGCCGATGCGCGTCGCCCGCGTCGAGGTCGCCACCGCACCGCTCGGCACCGCAGACGAGTTCGCCGCGGTCGCTCGTGGAAGCCTCACCTTGCCAGCACAAGGAAGTTGGAGCGTGGTGCGGCTTCCCGATTCCGTAAGTGAACCGCAAGCGATCGACCCAGATCTCGGTCTGCCACTGATACGAGAGGGGGCGACGGGGACCAGTACCAATGCACCCTACCGCTTTGCCGAGGCGCTTGATTTGCGGACGCCCGACTCGCCGTCGATGGACTATGCCCTAATGCACGCGACGAGTGCCACACGTATTCTGTTCCCGCGCCCGAAGATTGAAACTGGGGTGAGCGCTCTCACGAGTACTGTTACGCCCCTGCTGGCGGATGGCTTCGCGTTGATGGAAGCGGTGGGCATCGCGCCGCGGCAGGATACTTGTCTTGCCTTCCCAAACGCAAATTATGAGTTGCAAATCGGCGGCCCCGGCATACTGACGCTGGCCTTCTCACCAAACCTATTTTCACCTTCGCGCCCTGGACGCACGCTTGCCACCGGCGCGGCGGCAACGATCGGCCTCGAATACGCGAATGAAACCGGCAATCCCTGCCAAGTAGATGTGTCTATCTCACCCGCCGGGTGGTCGATCTGGCTCACCGGTTTGAACGTGCGTCTCGATATGGGGCCCTTCACCGCACTGATGCGTACAGCAGGCGACATGCGGGCAGACAGCGTTTCTGGCACCAAATTCGCCAATCCGAGGCTTGTACTCGGCCCAGTGCTGCAACCTCTTGGAGAGATTCTTACCTTCCTCGAAAAACTTGGTTTGCCAGACCCGTTCGCCGTCGCTTTTTCAAACAATGGCTGGCAGAAAACAAAAAAATACAAGATGAAGGCTGGATTACAGCTCAGCCTACCGATGAAGAAATCCGAAGGCGCACCTTTTGACATTCCGACCGACACGCCATTCGGTACGTTCTCGATAGGTCTAAAGGTCGGCTACGGAAACGTGGCAAGCACCGAAAGCGCTCTTTTCACAGGCTCCGCACAATGGCTCGCCTATTTGGGTTTCAACGGCTCTCTGCAAGCACCGGTTTTCCCAGGGGTCAAGGTCGGCGGCCTCGTCATCTTCAAGATGGAGGCCGATTTCCCGAACGGCAGCACACCGGGCACCGAAAAGCTCACACTACAGCTCGGTGTCATCGTTACCGCCGGTGGTGATCTCGTTCCCGGTGTCGTCCAACTCAAAGCCTCGGTGTCCTTCGCGGTGACACTAGTTGTCGTCACTTCCACCCCGGGCTCCGTCGGCATCGGTGTCGGCTTAATCATGCAGGCGAACGGGCAGATCTTGAGCGGCCTTGTTGGCATCTCGTTCACCGCTGAGGCTGATGGACTCTACATTGATAGCCCGAAGGAAATCCAAGCCACCTTCGATATTCAGGTCGATGTCTCGCTCTGCTGGTTCCTCGATGTCGACTTCGAAGTGCAGACGCAATACACGAAAACTCTTTCCTGATGGGGTGACGTCGCAATGGCCAACAATCCAACCTTCAAGCTGAGTTTCCTCGCCTTTCCGCAAGCCTGGGACGGCAGCACAATCCGCCTCCGTCTGCTCGTCCTTCCGCAGGGCGACCCACTTTCCCCCCTTCTCACAGGCGTGCCACAAACGCCAGATTCGCCAGCTTTCGCCGACGCAAAGCTGAAACTCGTGGCCCATCTCATTCCTTCAGTTGACGTGCTTCCCCAGCCAGCGAACGCAACCGCACAAGTCGCGCTCATCACAACGTCACCCTCCGGCGCACGGCCTTTGTTCCAGCAATTGGCTACGCAGTTCACGATCGTTCCTAATGCGGCCGGCGCCACGCCGCGCCGCGTAGGCTGGCGAACGCGCAAATTCCTACCAGACAGCTACCGCAACGCCTTCGCCTTCGATCGTCCGCGTACACCATTTGCGCTCACCGACGATACTTATCATTGCATGTTGCAAAATCCGGGAGTGAAGACGAAGCAACCGCCGCCGCCGGCAAACATCACCTGGGGGCGCGCAATCGGATTTGCGCTGCGCCAGCCGAAGCTCGCGACAGCGCTTGGCCTGCTCTACGAAACGACGGTGACGTTACCCTCGGCGACGTTCTTTGCGGACGGCGGTTGGCTCTATCTCGGGCTCGATCCCGCTAGCGATTTCGCCCCACAGATAGCGGCGCAGCCCAATCTCCTGCAGCCCTATGCAGCGCGCGTCCCGGCGTTGGCTGTTCCGCGCCCGCTCTTTGCTGCCGTGCTGTTCCCTGTGCTCAGTACCCCTCCAAGCGGCTCCTATGACAGTGTCTTCGTCGAAGCTGAGGATTATGACGATGGGTTCGCCAAGATTGTGCATGGTGCACAGCCCGATCGTCATGTGCTTCTCGATACTTCCACGGATGGCTTACCGCCTACTGCCGATCTAGGTATTCGAATCGGCTGGGATGACGAACAAGTGGCGATCTGGCTCAACCGCCAGATGGACGCGAACGAGGTCGACGCACCGATGGGTGTGGCAGCCTATTGCATAGACGTGCGCCCGACGGGCACCACTGCCTGGAGTTCGCTCAATCGCGTAAAGGGGTCGCTGGCACTTGGCGCCACGTCCTTAGGGCACTTCGACGGGGAACTTGGCGTGGAGACGACCCCCCTGAGGCACGACCGAAATCAGCCAAGCGAATGGTGGTTACCAAGCTACTTCGTTCAGTGGCGTGGCCGCTCGGTAGTGGTCCCTGATGTAGATGCGCTGACGTTGCACGGTGATCCAAGCCCCTCAGGCGGGCAACCCTATGCACCGGTTGGTGACCAAGATGTGCCGCTGCGCTACGGTGAAAACTATGACGTACGCGTGCGGCTGATGGACCTTACGCGCGGCGGGCCCGAATCTGGCGATGCGCCAGTCAATCCCGCTCCTGCGCCAATCGCCACAATTCCCTTTCGTCGCTTCGTTCCGTTCAAGCCGGTGACGATAACCAATCTTGATCAGGGCGCGACGCCCTCATCACCCCAGACACAATACACGGTGATGCGGCCCCTACTTGGCTACCCTGATCTCGTCTTCACCGGTTTTCCGAATGCCGTGTCGGCCCTTATCGCCGACATGCCAGCAGCCTCCACCGCCAAACGAGAGGCTGCACTGCCTGATCCCGATGCCGTCACCTTGCAGATCGACGTGCAAGTGCGTCAGCTCGACATGGATACCACAATCTTTGCGGGCACCGACAAAGAACCATATTCTGCACTCTATACCACGACGCGCGATTTCCCGGCCAACCCCACAGCACCGATCAACTTGGACATCGCTTTCGAGGATTTCCCCGATATAACCAAGTTTCCCATCCAGCCGGCGAATGGACCGCTCGTTTTGCCAACGGCGCGCGATGTGCGCCTCATACTACGCGCGATTGGCAAACCGGACCCCTCGCTCGCCTATTTCGGATCGGCGAGCGCGGCAATCGGTGCCGAGATCGAAATCGTCACTCGCGCCAACGCGACCGACGAAACGGGGCTGATTGCGCAAGATATTGCTGCCAACCGTATCCGTGCCATCATGTTGCAACCCGATCCGGTACCAAGCAGCAATCTTTCCACCCAACTTGCCCTGGTCGGTACCCCCAACGCAGCAACCAGTGACATGGCGAGCCGCCTCGGGCAGGCCCTCTCGCTGTCGGTTTCCGGGCTTACCTTCTCGGCTAAGCCAGGCACACGCACAGTATTCGGCTGCTCAAAATTTCTACGCCACACGTTATCGCCGGAACATGGCCAAGTGACCTTCGCCGCCAAGGACGAACTTACGCAGCGTTGGATCATTGCCATTACGCTGCGCCTTGCCCGTGATTGGAGTTGGGATGGGCTCGCCCCAGTCAGTTTCGAAGTGCGCGATGGCACAGGCACTGTAATCGGTCATCTCGAAGTCACTAGTGGACTCAGTTTTACCGCGCTTCAGAACCCAGACCGCAGCGGAACCGATCTGATTTTCTTTGATGCAGTCGATCCAAAGCCGGCTAACGGACAGTTTCCGAAAGAGATCGGCCTCACCTATACGATAACCGCGAAATTCTCGGACGCACCGACGCAATCAGATCCGCCGCTCTCACTTGCCATCCACCTGCCAATGGCGGCGCCACCGACGCAAACACCAAAAATCACCTCCGCCGGTCTTGCCCTCTCGCCCTACACGCCGTCTGCCGACTATTCGGCAACCGCGGCGCGACAGCGGGCGCTCTGGCTGGAACTCGTCGAACCGCTTGATAACAAGAATGATCTCTATTTCGCCCGCGTTCTCGCTTACGCGCCAGATTCCATGCTGACTGGTGACCAGATCCTCCAACCCGGTCCAGGTCCCGTCACGCCGCCCCCAGAACCACCCCTGCCCATTGATCCCGAACTGCTCCGCGTCATCGTTCCTGGCCAGTCCGACGATGGTGCCGGACTAGACGCGATGCATCGGCTCATCCCCTCGGATTCGCCCCTGCATTTCATGCTGCCACTGCCGGACGGGCTTCCCGTTGACGCACCGGAGCTATTTGGCTTCTTTGTTTACGAGTTGCGCGTCGGACATGCCATCGGCTGGTCCACGGCGCAGGGCCGCTTTGGACCAGCGCTTAGAGTTGCCGGCGTGCAGCACCCGGCTCCGCCTCTGCTGTGCCAGGTGAATAGCGTACAGGATGCTGTCAGCGTGAGCGCGCCATACGCAACGCCGGTTTTCGCTGGCCGCAACCTACTACCGCGGCCTCCGCGCTCCGAAATCTGGGTGCTGCTCTATGCGCAGGTAATGCAAGCCGACGGCGCGAGCCGGCGCAACGTACTGCTTGATCGGCGCCCGGCACCTGAACCCGAACGCCTCGCTGCGTTCGAGACCGGCAGTGGGTTGCGTGGAATCGGGCTTGCCACCTGGAATCGTGCGACGATCGACAGTTTACTCGCCTCGCTTGCCTTACCAGCGAATGCTCCGCTCAGTGTGCTCGCGGTCGAACTACTACCAGAACTCAGCCCGCCGCCCGACCCGCTCCACAGCAACCTCGGCGAGACACGTATCCTGCGTACCTCGCCCCTCACCCCGGTGCCAGCCATCTGTTGATTCGTGATAAGCGCCGCAATAATCCTTTCGAGGAGCATGGAATGCTGGACTACACGCCTTTATGGATTGCACTGACCATTTTGTCGGTACTCCTGTGGGGCGTATATTTCATCTTCGTCCGCGGGCCCGAGAAGCACCAAGGCAAGCATCACGAGAAACCCTAAGCTCGACCCACTCTTCGGAGGGGTTTTTTCTCACGCTTCCCCATCGGCCACTGATGGGGAGCACCCAGAATCCAAGGTCTTGGACCCTTTGCCTGCAGGTCTTCTAGATGGCGCACCTGGTTATTCGGTTCATGGACCAACACCCGGCGACTCCCATGGGGAAACCTCATCGAGCGGAAATTGCCGCAGCTTTGGCGCTACTTGGTGTCTGAGAGACGTCGAGACGTCGGATCCAAACGCGCTGCCACCTCCAGCGCCCAGCGGGACCACTCGCCCAACGCCAGCGAGGCATTGCCCGCAGCGTCCATGACCTGGGACACGTAGGAACGGATGACTGCAGCCTGCTGCCAGTGGGTGGCTTCCGCGATTAGTCCCTCTACTTTCTCGCGCTCCACCTTTAGGCGTGCGGCTTCCTCCTCCCGGCGTCTCTGCTCTTCCAGAGCACGCTGCTCGGCCTCTTCACGCTCTCGCCTCCATGCGGCCCATCGGCGTTGTTCGCGCCATCCCCGAACAACGGCGCGATAGATTTTCTGAAAAACAACATTCAACTGCTCTTCCAGGGGGTCTTCGCTCCCGTCGGAGACCTTGATCTCTCCGGACCCACGGCCATCGAGGGATAAAGCGAGCTGGCCGGTTGGTACCAACGTGGTTTCGATCCGACCGCTTAGGGTTTGGCGACCGGGCACCGGTCGCCGCTCCAGCCGCTCGGCGATGCGAGCTTGGACCGTCACGTCGTGCCCCGCCAACTCGATGCGGGTGTCCCCAGGTGTCAATCCCACTTCAAATCCTCGCTTGGCGCCTTCCCTACAGAACGCATTGGCAATGGCCAGCGCTCGCTCCAGCGTACCCGGCGTGATTCGGAGCGCCATGGGCTTGTGGGTGTGGCAGAGGATCCCGCCGGAATACATGAATCGCCGGTAGTCCCAATCTTCAAAATTGGGCCCCGGGGCGAATCGGTGCAGTGGCTTGGGCTTCTCGGCGGCGCGGCGCGCCTTTTCCATGGCGACCGCCTCGGCACGAAACCTATCGCGCAGTGGCCGAATGGCCGGGTGCCAAACCGTCACCGGGGTGGAAACAACGATTCGATTCTCGGGATGGTTTTCAAATGCGATCCTCTCGCTAAGCCATCGCGTGTCCTCATCCACGGCATAAAGTGTTTCGAGCTGGCTCGGCTGGCTGGTGAAGGTCGTCCGGGATGCGTCGGGCGGAAGCGGGGGCCTTTTGATGACATGCCCGGCAGCCACCTTGGCCCAGTGCCCGGCGTGCGGGAGAGGGATATTCATGGCCTTGCAGATTTTGCGCACGCCGTTGTCGGACAGCCCATACTTCTGGCCCAACTTGGTCAGCGGCGTGGTCCAGACTTCTTCATAAAGCTTCTCGCGTTCGAACTTGATTTTCATTGCCGTACTCGAAGTGAG
>JAJXUF010000023.1 GCA_021783175.1 Pseudomonadota bacterium | reverse complement strand
GGTCCAATGGTCTGTCCGGCCCGGGCTGAAAAGTGCCTCCAAGGCTTCGTCCGGTTCAAGAGCCAGGTCCACGGGTTCCTCGCGCCAGCGCTTGCGCAGGTGATCTATTATCTTGTTTTTGAGGATTCCGACGAGCCAGGTACGCTCACTTTAGCGTCCGGCAAACCCTGCGCGCGCCTGCAGGGCCGCAAGCAGGGCTTCCTGAACCAGATCTTCGGCCACAGCAGTGTCATGCAGGCGAAAGCAGGCGAAACGGTAGAGCGCATCCCCGTGCCGATCCAGCCAGCCGTCCGGCGGCGAAAGGCCGCGTTCGCCGGTTTCTGTTTCGTCCGCTTCCGCGCCTATCGAATTTGGGCGTTTTTTGCGCATGTCCAAATCTGCCATCGCTACGCCCAGTAATGACTCTAAGGAAAAGATTACGGTTTTTTTGTGCGACTGGCCAGCGTTCGGCGGCGTCCCGGGTGAAGCTTATCCCTGTCGCGATAATCAGGATTCCCGCATTTCGATTCCGCTCAGGCGTGCCAGGCAACTGAGATATATCGCCGCATTGGGCGCTGCACCGGCGCGCTCCGCTTGCCAAAGCATTTCCCCCATGCAGTCCATCATGCGGTGCTCAGTTTCGTGCTCATCGCCGGTTCGCGCGAGGATTGCCCGGAAATGGGCGCGCACGCCTCGCGGTTGGTCTATGGATAGTTGTTCCGCAATGGCAATGTGCATGCCCATATGCAGAAATGGGTTGGTTTCCCCGAGCTGCGGCGCATAGTCGCGGTCGGCGTAACGCTGCGCGTCATTGAGGATGGGTTGATATTCCGGATGTCGCTGCGCGATAGTGACGATCAACTGCTCGACGCCTTCGAGCGGAATTTCATCGCGGTAGTGCTGCCAGGCTCGAAAAAACACCTCGCGCATGTTCTTGCGGTCATGAGTAAACATGGTATCGGGTGGCCGATCAGGCGCGTGCCCGGAAAAGACCCAGCACCGTGGAATACTGATAAAGATGATTGCTTCCGTCGAGCGGTCCGATTTCGCCATTGCCGTAAAAGCCGATCACTGGCAGACCTGGAAAGCGAGTCCGGATGAGATCCAGGTCCCTGTCGCGATTGCCATAAAAGTGCGGACCGCGACCCATGCAAGGAAAAAGCAACGCAAACTGCGGATCCGCACCCAGTTGCTCGCGCGTTTGTTCGATCGCGAGTCGCATGTCGCGTTCGGCTGTGAGGGCATCGCGCATTGCCCAGAACAGCTTCTGTCCACGGGCCAGGGGATGGGAAAGAGTGATTGACTGATCCCTAATGTTTGCCGAAACGATATGGTTTAGCCGGTAGCGCCCATCACGAATCGCAGTAAGCGGGTCGCCAAAAGTGACTCCGCCCATGATCAAGTGCAAGGGGATGTGTTCCATCTCGCGTACGCCGACGGGTAATGACTGCACCAGGACATTGAGTGCCGGATAGTTGCCCATGCGTAACACGTCATAGCCTTGCACTTCCGCAATCTCAATGGGCGATGTCAGCGCACGCACGCCCTGCGAAGCCTGGATGGCACTGTCACTGCCGTTGACAACGATCTCGACGCGGCCGCCATCGGCGACCCGGCAGCCGCTCCATACTTTGAACGGGCCTTGGCCAAAGAGGTCGCCGGATACCGCGCCGATGCGCGGTAGCGGCATATCGAACCAGTCGGCAGCAATACCCGATGGCGTGCAAAGGCTGAGCACTGCCTGGTCTTCTGTGTCGCCTGGCAGGTCAAGATGCAGATTCTGACCGAACACCATGGCGGCTGCGCCAGGGCTATCGAGGAGCCATTCCTCTTCGGTGAGCACGCCAGCGCCCGTGCAACCAACGATCTGCATGCTGCCCGCAGCGCGCGCGGCAGCGCGCAGTGCGGGTTCGGGGTTGTTTGCGTAATGCGGTGTAAGGAACAAAAGTACGCCGTTGGCGCGGACAAGTTCGGCGCGTTCGAGCGCCGCGCTCACGGCGCGGGCTGCGTGATCCGGATTCGCCTGCGGTCCGTGACTCAGGCCGGTGGCAACGGGTTTAGTCATACGCCAAGCCTATGTTTCCAGGGTATGGAGACTCGCATCTAGAGTCCCCGACTTTCCACGTCCCTGCGTCGAGGATACCACCAAGCAACTCTGCAGAATGGATCATTCCTCGTTCGCCTCGGGGCATCCTTCCAGTCCGCGCCCGGCCTTCAGGAGACCTTCCAATAGCCAATTATACCCCGCAAAAGCATTGACAATACATGGGTGGCCGCGGAATGACGCCGCCATCTATGTGTTGTGGCGTACTGCGTTTGCTTTGAATTACCGAGAGATTATGGCTTTTTGCAGACCGAGCGGCTGTCGGCCAATGTTCACGCCATAGCACAGGCGTCGCATTTTCCGCCACTTTGAGAGAAGGGTGGGTGCGCGCGACAGTGATTGCATGCGCCGCGATGCTATGACCCCGCTTGTGCTCAGGCGCTGTGGATGGGTTTTGCCCTTTGGGTTGTTGGATACAGGCAAAGATCACTGATTATGCAGCGTTCGCAATGCGGTCGGCGCGCAATGCATGTGTAGCGGCCATGCAGGATAAGCCAGTGATGCGCATCTTGCCGGTAGGCCGACGGCACAGCGCGCAACAGGTGTTTTTCCACTTCCAGCACCGTTTTCCCTGGCGCCAAACCGGTGCGGTTGGCGACTCGAAATATGTGGGTGTCGACGGCAATCGTGGGTTCGCCGAAGGCAGTGTTGAGAATTACATTGGCCGTCTTGCGCCCGACGCCGGGTAGCGCCTCGAGTTCGGAGCGTGTCGACGGTACTTCACCAGCGTGCCGATCAAGCAACAGCCTGCAGGTTTTGAGGATGTTGGCCGCCTTGGTGTTGTAAAGGCCAATGGTGCGGATGTGCTGCTTGAGTCCACGCAGGCCGAGGTCAAGCAGCGCTTGCGGGGTATTGGCAACCGGGAAAAGCCCGGACGTCGCCTTATTGACACTCTTGTCTGTCGCCTGGGCCGAAAGCATGACGGCTATCAGCAGCTCGAATGGAGAGTTGTAGTGCAGTTCGGTTGCAGGCGCGGGATTGGCCGCCTTAAGGCGCTCGAAGAGCACGCGGCGTTTGGCGGCGCTGAGCAGGCTCGGTCGCGCGACGCCCGCAGCGTGGGCCGAGCGCGCACGCGGCGCACGACGCGATTGTCGGCCGGCTGGTTTCAGGTGTGGCGATAACGCCCGACTTCGGGCGGGCTGGGACGTGGATTCTGGACAGCCTTCTGACTGATCCCGGCAAGCATCTTGTCGTGCTGTTGCTCCAGCTGGTGCAGCGCGTTGGCGTCAAGCTTGGGAAGAATCACATTCTCGATGAACTGCCCCAGATCGAGCATCGGTGTGGCCCACATGTAGTCGTGCAGGTGAAAGTTGGCGTGTGCATGTTGGCCGAACGGGTAGTGGCTGAACTCGACCGCCTTGGTGCACGAGAGGTCGGGATCTTTCATGACGAAGTCCCTGGCCCAGTTGTGCCACCACTTGTAGTAGTTCTCCTGCAGCTCAAGGCTCAGGCCGTGGATTTCGAAGAAGGCGAAAACCGATAGTCGGTTTGCCTTGCCGCTGAACGGAAAATGGCCGGACATATCGTCAAGTCTCCAGACTTTGAAAGCAGAAACGGATTTCTGTCGAAGAACACGCGTATATTACGGCTCGCTGCCGTGCTTGCCAACTCGTGCTGCAAGCGTGGTGGATTGCAGGCACGCTGTTACTCTTGGGTCGCCGCTGGCGCAGGTGCGACGCTTTTGCCGGCGCTATCCGGGGCGGATGGCAGCACGCCCAAAATGGTCGTGGCCAGCCCGGCATAGTCGCCATCAAAGTGATGCCCTCCTTTCAGTCCCAGGACCTGGAAGGTTTTCGGATTGAGTTGGCGACAAAGCGAATGCAATTCGTCATCGCCGTAGATACATAACACGTGAAGTCCGCGAAGTTTCTGCACTTGAGGGTAGATCGGCAAGTCATTGTGGTGTCCGCTCGTATCCGGCAACCAGTCCGTCAGGTGAAATTCAAAATCGACTGTCCGTCCCAGCCCCAGTAGCGCGATCAACTGCACCTGCTGACGCAGCTCAGTGGGCAGGCGGTTGGCCATGAATGGCAATACGTCTGCCCCACGCGAATAGCCTATCAGCAAAACCTGGTGCTTGTTCCAGGCCTGCAGGTAATGATTGAGAATGCGCGCCAGATCGGCCCCGGCTCCGTCGGGCGTGCGTCGGTTCCAAAAATACTGCAGGGAATTTAGGCCAACAATGGAATAGCCGCGTGCTGCAAGCGCTTTTGCAAGTTCACGGTCCAGTCCCGCCCAGCCACCGTCTCCGGAGACCATGACCACAAGAGTGTCGTTGGACGGAACCGTGGCCGGCACTTCCACAAGCGGCAGGTCTGAGACCGGCTTGGCCGTGGCGGTTGCAGAAGGAGCCGGTTGCGCCGCATCAAGAAAGGCCTGACGGACGAGAGCGAGCGTAGCGTCGCTCGAGGTAAGATTGTCGCTGTGCGCCACACTGAAGCGAGCGCCCGGTACCTGTGAGACAAAGACTGCCGCGCTTGCCGTATCGCAGCGGCTACCGTTCAGGCTGTCGAGCACCCTCCATGGAGCTGTAAGCGAGCCTGCAAGCACTCTATACCCGGGTCCTGTTGGATCTGCCTGTGATCGCAGGCCATCGCCTGGGCATAATGGCCGCGACAGCAGAGTGTCCGGGCAGAAATCGAGTCCGAGCGCCCCCTGAAAGGTACCTATGGGCGCCTGCGCGAGAGCGCCATAGGCAATTGTCGCACCGACGCCGCGTCCGGCAATTACCGGCCGGATGTAGTGCGCAAGCCCGAGCTTCTTTTGTGAATATTGGCTCAAGGCCTCCAGATCTCCGGCCGGATAGCCGCATTTCGTTCCGGCCAGGTATTTGAGGTAGCCCCTAATATCAATTCCCAGTGCCAGTGTGTCGGGTGCGGCGAGCGCCTGGCCGAGCGCATTATCCTGCGCGGTCCAGCCCTGCCGATCCGACAATACGAGTACCACGTGAGCCGGGTGCGGTGCCTGGCGGAATACGGTTACGTTGCCCAGCCGGCCGAAGTGCAGAGTCTGAGCCTGCACGGATTGCATCTGGCCGATGACCGCAAGCGCCATCAATATGCCGATCGCGACACGCTTCATTTCACCACGACTCCCTTTAGCCCGCCGGATATGAGTGTAGCGATGCCGGTCAGTACGCGGGGCAACGCGATGCCGCCGGGGCTGGCCAGGTAGCGAGGCGTCCACTGCGGATTGAATTTCGCCTTGTACTGCCGCAGTCCTTGGAAATTATAGAAATGCTCGCCGTGGCGGAACACCATGGCGCCAAGTCGCGTCCACAAAGGGGCCAGTGCGCGATCCTGGAGCCCGGCGAGAGGCGCCATGCCGAGATTGACCCAGTGGTAGCCTGCATTTTTCGCCCACTGCATGAGTTGTAAAAACAGGTATTCCATGACGCCCTCTGGTGCATCCGCCATGTAGCGCATCAGGTCCAGAGAGATTTCCTCGTATTCAGCGGCAGGCCACAGGTTGGCGAACGCGACGATCTTGCCCTGGCGGCGCACGACCGCCGCCGGGAATCTCTGCAGGTAGGCATCATCGAAGAAGCCCAAAGAAAAGCGTTTCTCGCGCGTGTTCTTGGCGATGAGCCAGGCCTCGGAAATTTCCCGAAAACGCGCAAGCAGTGGCGCCACACCGGCGGCCGGTATGACCTCGAATTCGCAACCTTCCTTTTCCATTCGGTTAACCAGATTGCGTTTGCCCTTGTTGGTTCCGCCGTCCAGCGAAAACCCGGCCATGTCCACGCGTGCCTCCTCGCCGAGCTTAAGCATTGTGAGGCCGAGGTCCAGGTACAGCGGAAGACTGTCCGGCTGCACCTGGTAGAACGCGCTCCAGCCATCATGGCGATCGCTGATTTCGCGGAATCGCCAAACCAGTTCGTCCCACTCCTGACGCGGTCCGACAGGGTCGCCCATGGTGACCCAGGTACGACCTTGTACGCCGTACATCAGCAATGCGTTGCCGCGCTCGTTGAACAGGAGATGTTTATCGCCGAGCAGCGCTAAATTGGCAGCGGCGTGGCGCGATTGCCGCACGATCGGTTCAGCGCGCGCAAGGTCGTTCGGGCCCGGCAGCGACGGTTCGGCCGGAGTCGGGCGCATGAGGCGCGTGATTCCGAAGATCAAAGTGACTCCTAGGGCTCCAACTGTCGCACGCAGAAAGCGTGGTGCGTCACCGTTGAATGCGAAACGCCACCACAGTTGTTCGCGGTACTCAACGTGCTTGTAGGAAAACATGCCAAGCCAGACGGATGCTGCCAGCACCAGGGTTATTGCGGCGATCCAGCCGACACTGAAACGCTCGTTAATGAGGGATGCCTGACGATAAAAGTGGCGTCTGCTCGGCAACAGCACCGCCAGCATCACAGCCAGCGTGATCGCCTCCTCGTAGTCAAAACCCTTGAGGAGCGAAACAATGACGCCAACGCTGAGCAGCACCACCGTCAGGTGGTAGGCCGCATCGAGCCGGCGCTGCAAACCACGTGCGAGCAACAGCAGGGCCACGCCCACGATACTGCTCGTGAAATGGGACACTTCGACCAGCGGCAGAGGCACGAATCTGCGTAACCAGGCGAGACGCCAGTGATCAGTCGGGGTGGCGCCGGAGAAAAGCAGGATTGCCCCGCCGACAAACACCGTGAACGCGATGATATGCGGCGTCAGGTTTGGTAACCACTGACCCACTAGCCGGCCAATGCGCTTGAAGCTCTCCTTGCGCTGCGCGAGTTCCAGGCCACCTAACAAAGTTGCGGCCAAGCCGAGCGGCAAGAAGTAATAGATTCCGCGGAACACAAGAAGCGAGCCCAAGACCGATACAGAAGGAATCGCCGGAGTCAGAAATAGCACCATGACTGTCTCGAAGACGCCGATGCCCCCCGGGACTTGACTGGCCATGCCGGCAACCTGTGCGAGCAGATACATACCGAGAAATTCCGGGTAACTGGGCGCGCCGCTTGCAGGTAGTAAAACGTAAAGGACCGCGGTTGCCAGTGACCAATCGGCTACAGCTACCGCTAGCTGTGCCGCCGCCAGCTTTGGTCGCGGCAGCGAAAATTCCCAGCCAAATATCCGCAACGGCGCCTTCTGGAAAATGCTCCAGGCCAGGTAAGTGGCTGCCAGCAGCAAGAGTAATGCGCCCACGACGTGAACCGAATCGAAGGGTAGATGCAGCAGTCCGGGAATGGTCAGCGGTTCGAGCAGGAATACCGCGCCGCCAATGACGAAAAATCCGAGCCATAGCGTGACGCCACAGAAAGCCACGAGTTTGGTAACCTGGATGGCTGACAGCCCCCAGGACGAGTACAGGCGGTAGCGCACCGATCCACCCGAAACCAGGGAAAATCCAAGGTTATGACTGAAGGCATAGCCAATGAATGAGGCCAGGCGGATCTTTGCGAGTTCCAGCGGCTGTTCGATGTAGCGAAACGCCAGCGTGTCGTATCCGGTAAGCACCGCGTAGTTCAGCACGGTGAGCACGAAAGCAAACAAAAGGCGGTGCCAGGGTATGGCGGCAAGGTGATTGGCTACCTCCTGGTACTGGAGGTGTTTTGACGCGTGATGCAGCGCCCACAACGCGACGCCAAACAGCAGGAGGCCGAATAGTGAGCCGACAGTATTGAGAATCGGTTTTTTCATTACAGGCGTCTGCGATTCCGGGACGCGGTACCCTTAGGTATCTGGCGCAAATTTGGCCGTCGGTCGTTTGGGTACGCTTTGCAGGATTCCTTGTCGTTTCCGGCGTGCGCGCTCGACCGCAGCCCGGATTTCGGCTTTTCTCCAGGCCTGTCCGGTATCCCGGCGTTGCGTAGCTGGCGCCGGCAGGGCGAGGCGCCGGATGCGGGCAATACTGCGCTCACGCCAGTTGTCCGCTTCGCGATCGCCGTAGTTGTCCCAAAGCCCATGCGGCACATCGACGGTCGCTATCGGAATCATAGCGATGCAATCAACGGGACACGCGGGCAAGCAGAGTTCACAGCCGCTGCATTCTTGCGCGATGACCGAGTGCATCAAGCGACGCGCCCCGATAATTGCATCGACGGGACATGCATCGATGCATTTGCGGCAACCGATGCACAGATCCTCATCAATGACGGCACGGCCACGCGGCTGTTCGCGGCCGCAAAGCGGATCGAGCGGTTTGAGCGGCCGGTCGAGCAGTACCGCCAGCGATGCAATGGTCGCATGGCCACCCGGCGGGCAGCGGTTTATCTCGGTGTCCGCGCGCTCGATCGCCTGAGCGTAGGCGAGGCAATTTGGGTAGCCACAACGGGTGCACTGAGTCTGGGGCAACCTGGCGTCAATCAGCGCGACAAGCGGCCAGTTGACGCCGCCAGTGGGGATAATGTCAGGCGGAAGCATGGTATTGCAGTATGGCCTTGGGCGTTAAATGACGCAATAATGACATTTTTCCCCGTTATCAGCACGAAAGAGGTTCTTAGGCTATGGAAAGGCGTGGTTTGACGGAAATGATTGTGCGCGATAGCTGGTGGGTAGTGGTGCAAGTTCCGCTCCTTCTGCTGGCGTACTTTCTGCCGGAATGGTTTGGAACCGAACCGGGGACCGACCTCGGAAAGATTGTCAGGCTGGCCGGTGCCGTGCCGCTTGTCTTGGGGGCTGCCATCATTTTCCTCGGAGCGGTGTCCCTTGGCCGCTATCTCACGCCATATCCCCGGCCGTTGGATAACGCGCTTTTGAAAGACAACGGCGTTTACGCCTTGGTGCGGCATCCCATTTATTCCGGGATCATTCTCGCGTCGGCCGGATGGTCGTTAATCTCGCTGAGCTGGCCGGGACTCGCATTCACGGCCCTGCTCGGCCTGTTTTTCGACCGCAAGGCCGCCTACGAGGAATTCTGGCTTGCGCGGAAATTCGCAGCCTATGCGGATTATCAGAAACGCGTCAAAAAACTGATACCTTGGGTCTACTGAAGCAGCTGTGCCGCCGCACACTGAGTACTGAGGTGGCCGGCTGAATTGTGGCGGTTCATTTAATCCGCATACCCGGTTGCGCGCCGCTGTCCGGCGCCAGGATCCAGAGGTCTTTGGCGCCTGGGCCGGCCGCGAGCACCATGCCTTCGGAAACCCCAAACTTCATCTTGCGCGGAGCGAGATTGGCAACCACGACGGTGAGGCGACCTTCCAGGGTCTCCGGCGAGTAGGCAGAGCGGATGCCGGCGAATATGTTGCGCATGCGGCCCTCGTTCAAGTCGACCGTCAGCTGCAGCAGTTTGTCCGCGCCGTCGACGAAGCCCGCCTTAACGATGCGGGCGACGCGCAAGTCCACTTTGGAGAAATCGTCAATTGATATCTCCGGCTTGATGGCCTCGGCGTCCGGACTTGGGGAAGCTGCGCGGTTCGTATCGGTAGTCATATTCAGGCTCTCTTTCGATTCTAACAGCAAGGCGTCAATATTTTTTGCATCAACCCGCGTAGCCAGATACTGATAGGGGCGTATGTGATGCCCGTCTGGCAGCAGACTTTTTGTATCGTCCCAACTGAGCGGCGCTATGGCCAGTATCTGTTCGACGTTTTCTGCGAGTTTCGGCAGCACGGGCTTCAGGTAAATGGTAAGCAGACGAAACAGATTAATGGCCACCGAACAAACGTGCTGCAAATTCGCGGCTGAATCTTCGTGCTTGGCGATTTCCCAGGGTTTGAGTTCGTCGATGTACTGATTGGCCAGGTCCGCCAGGCGCATGACCTCGCGTAGCGCCTTGCCGAACTCGCGGTCCTCGTAACAGTCGGCAATAAATTTCGCTCGGTTCTGGAATTCTTCAAGCAGTGTTTTTGCGTCCGCTCCATTTCCCGGAACGGGACCTGCTGTTGGCTCGGGCGCCAGTCTTAACGCTCCATCGAAACGCTTGACGATGAATCCGGCGCAGCGGCTGGCGATATTGACGTATTTGCCGACAAGATCACTGTTGATGCGCGCCGTGAAATCGTCAAAATTGATGTCGATATCTTCGATCTGGCTGCTCAGCTTGGCCGCGAAGTAATAGCGCAGATATTCGGGATTCAAGTGATTGAGGTAGACGCGTGCGTTGATGAAGGTGCCGCGTGATTTGGACATCTTCTGGCCGTTTACCGTGAGAAAGCCGTGGGCGTAGATAGAAGTGGGCTTGCGAAATCCCGCACCTTCCAGCATCGCGGGCCAGAACAGCGCATGAAAATAGAGTATGTCCTTGCCGATAAAGTGATACAACTCAGCCTTGGAATCCTGCGCCCAGTAATCGTCGAAGCTAATCCCCTTTTTGGTACAAAGGCTGCGGAAACTCGCCATGTAGCCGATTGGGGCATCAAGCCATACGTAAAAGTATTTCCCCGGCGCATTCGGTATTTCGAAACCGAAATAGGGCGCATCGCGCGAAATGTCCCAATCCTGGAGTCCTGCTGCGAACCACTCATCGAGCTTGTTGGCCACCTCCGCCTGGACGTGACGTGTTTGCGTGATATCCGGGAACAGCCAGGCGCGCAGAGTATCCTCGAACCTGCCAAGCTTGAAGAAGTAATGCTTTGATTCCTTTTCCACCGGAGTTGCGCCGGAAATTGCCGAAACCGGGTTTTTCAGTTCGGTCGGAGAGTAGGTAGCGCCGCATACTTCGCACGAGTCACCATACTGATTCTGCGCACCGCAGCGCGGACAGGTGCCACGAATGAAGCGATCCGGCAAAAACATGTTCTTCACCGGATCGAAAGCCTGCTTGATTGTCCGTGTTGTAATGAAGCCGCCGCGGTCGAGGCGCTGGTAGATTTCTCTCACCAGATCACGGTTCTCCGGCGAGTCCGTGGATCCGTAGTTGTCGAACTCGACGCCGAACCCCTGAAAATCGCGCTGATGGTCGGCGCTCATGCGCGCAATCAACTGCTGCGGATCGATGCCCTCCTGCTGCGCGCGCAGCATGATGGGCGTGCCGTGGGCGTCATCAGCGCACACGTAATGGCAAACGTGACCGCGCATCTTCTGGAACCGCACCCAAATGTCGGTCTGGATGTATTCTACGAGGTGCCCGAGATGGATCGGGCCATTGGCATAGGGCAGGGCGCTGGTGACGAGAATCTTGCGTTTTTCTTCGGTCATGGCCGCGATTGTAAACCAAAACCGCTAGGCCATGGGTTGCGCCTGGGACGCCGGCGGCGCTGGTCACGGCTTTCGGACGGCGGAACATCCACAGATTGCACGCGGGATAAGCCCCTGTTAAAGCTCGCCAACCATGACATTTCGGGAATCCGGGTGTAGGATTGCGGGTCCAAAATTTAAGCGTGTTGCGGAGAGTTTCCATGGCAGAAGTATCCCAGTTGCAGGTCGAGACCGCCCTGAAAGAGGTCATCGATCCGTATCTTGAGCAAGACCTGGTGTCTGCCAAGTGCGTAAAGAAAATCAGCGTGGACGGCGGCAAGGTCACCGTCGACGTGGTTCTGGGGTACCCGGCCAAAGGGTCCCAAGATGCCCTGGCCGCCAAGCTCAAGGAAAAAGTCGCAGCTATTGGTGGTGCTAAGAACGTGACCATCAACATCTCGTCCAAGATCGCAGCCCATGGCGTGCAGAAGGGCGTCAAGCCGATTGATGGAGTGAAGAACATCATCGCCGTAGCGTCCGGCAAGGGCGGCGTCGGTAAATCCACAGTGTCCGTGAATCTGGCTTTGGCTCTGTCAGCAGAGGGCGCTAGTGTCGGCATACTGGATGCGGATATCTACGGCCCCAGTCAGCCGCGCATGCTTGGTACTCATGCCAAACCGGAATCCAAGGATGGACGCAAGATGGAGCCGGTGGTGAGCTATCATCTGCAGTCGATGTCGATCGGCTATCTGATTGACGAGGAAACGCCGATGATCTGGCGTGGCCCGATGGTCACACAGGCGCTCGAGCAGTTGCTCAGGGAGACCAGCTGGAAGGACATCGATTATCTGGTGATCGATTTACCCCCGGGCACTGGCGATATCCAGCTTACGCTGGCGCAGAAGGTGCCGGTAACGGGCGCGGTAATCGTTACCACCCCGCAGGACATCGCACTCCTCGATGCGCGCAAAGGTTTCAAGATGTTCGAAAAGGTCGAGATTCCGGTTCTTGGCATCGTCGAAAACATGAGCACCCATATCTGCAGCAATTGCGGACACGAGGAGCACATTTTCGGCGAGGGCGGCGGCATGCGCATGGCCGAGCAGTATGACGTGGATTTTCTCGGGGCGATTCCGCTCGACGTCCATATTCGCGAGCAGGCCGACAATGGCAAGCCTACGGTCGTCGCCGATCCCGACGGACGTCTGTCACAGATCTATCGTGACATAGCGCGTCGGGTCGCAGCCAAGCTGTCGCTGCAGAAGAAGGACTTCGCCGCGAAGTTCCCCAACATCGTGATCCAAAACACCTGAAGGAAGTGGATCTCTGCCGTTAGCGGGCAGGGCTCCAGGCGCGAAAACACCCCATGAGCATTAAGTCTGACAAGTGGATCCGGCGCATGGCGCTGGAACAGCGCATGATCGAGCCATTCGAACCGACGCAGGTCAAGCGCAACGGCAGTGGTGCGCTGATTTCCTACGGTACTTCGAGTTATGGCTACGACATTCGCTGTTCTGAAGAATTCAAGATTTTCACAAATATCAATTCAGCGATTGTCGATCCCAAGGACTTTTCGCCATCGAGTTTTGTCGATTTCAGGGGTCCGGTATGCATCATACCGCCGAACTCATTCGCTCTGGCGCGCACGGTGGAGTACTTCCGCATTCCGCGCAACGTGCTTACCATCTGCCTCGGCAAATCAACGTATGCGCGTTGCGGCATCATCGTCAACGTGACCCCGCTTGAGCCGGAGTGGGAGGGGCACGTGACCCTCGAGTTTTCGAATACGACGACGCTCCCGGCGAAGATATATGCCAACGAGGGCGTGGCGCAGGTGATCTTTATCGAAGGCGATGAAGTTTGTGAAGTTTCTTACAAGGACCGCGGTGGCAAGTATCAGGGCCAGACCGGCGTGACACTTCCCAAGACTTAGCGGCACAAGCCACGCTGCCGATCCGTCCACAACACCGCCGCTTCTCGCATGTTGGCTGTACGGACCCTTCCGCCACCGGCAGTTGAGCGCCGCAATTGCCAGATCTAATTTCCATCGTCGGACCGGTTTGATCTTCCGCTTCGTGCCCCTTCCCAAGCGATAATCGCTTTCTTTCGGGCTTCTCCCCAGTGGTATCCGCCGAATGCTCCCGTGCTTCGAATGACTCGATGGCAGGGAATCAGAATGGCTATTGGATTTTCCGCCACCGCACGCGCCACCGCACGTGCTGCGCGCGGCTTGCGCAGATGCTGCGCCAGTCCTTGATAGGAAATCGCGGCGCCGCATGGAATCCTCATCAGCGCCTCCCAAACCTTGATCTGAAAATTGCTGCCGCGTACGAACAGGTCGATCGGTTTGGTCATCCTGCGCGTTGGGCCTTGGAATATGCGGGAACTTGCCAGGCGGGTGGCGGCTTCCGAGCGACGAAAGTGCGCGCCGGGCCACGAGGCCGTAAGTTCTTTTTCGGCCTCAGGGCTTTCCCCCGCGCGGCAAAACGTCAGACTGCATATTCCGCGTTCCGTCGTTGCGATCAGGCAGGTGCCGAACGGGCTCGGGTGAAATCCGTAAGTGATGGTCAGTCCGCCCCCTAACCGTTTCCATTCACCGGGAGTGACCGCATGCATGCTGACGAGCAGATCGTGGAGTCGACCGCTTCCCGACAAGCCAACATGGTGCGAGGTATCCAATAGGCTGGCCGACTGGCGTAGCAATTTCTGCGCGTGGCCTACTGTTAGGTACTGCAGGAAGCGCTTTGGGCTGACTCCCGCCCAGCGTCGGAACAGGCGCTGAAAATGGTAAATGCTAAGATGGATTTCCGAAGCGATGTCCCTTAATGTCGGCTGGTTGCGATAGTGGCTATCGATAAAGTGGATTGCTGCTTCGATTCTGTCGTAATCCGTTATCCTGGGCCTTTTTTTCATGCAAACCTCGCGCGTTGCTTAAGCGAGCGCAGTCCTGTCGATAAACCGGCCTGACTGACATTCAAAATTGCGATTTGTTGCGACACCCGAAATCTCTCCGTCGACAAAAATGCCATTAGTGGCGCCTAGCCTAGGCCAGCGTGAGGTAAAAGCGCCACCCGATTCTTGCGCATGTGACCGACGATGTCTCGCCCAGGCGACATCTTGAAGGGCAGGGAAAATTGTTCGGAACGGCGTTTCGCGCGTGCATCCGGTGGCGGCTGGCGGTATTGTGCAATCGGAGTGCGTAGGCAGCAACGGCAGATTTCAACTATAAACAGGGGTTCACCCGATGCCGAACCGGCCGGACGGTGAGTACTGGTCAAACTCGCTCGATGAAGTACTGAAAAAATTGCAGACCGGCGCGGACGGCATCAGCTCGGAAGAAGCCGCCGCGCGTTTTGTCCAATTTGGGCCGAATGAGCTGCATCGGCGTCCGCGACGCGCTTTCTTGCTCCAGCTGTTCACTCGTTTCCGCAATCCTCTCGTTGTATTGCTGCTGGCCGCAGGAAGCGTGTCCGCGATGACCGGCGACGCCGCCAGCGCTGTTATCATCGCAATAATCTTGTCGCTCAGTGTGCTGCTCGATACCACACAGGAATATCGCGCGGCTGAGGCGACTGAAAAGCTCAGCCAATCAGTCGCCGTTAAGGCTAGCGTGATGCGCGACGGCCACTCTGCAGAGATACCGCTGCGCGAACTCGTGCCAGGAGACGTCGTTCTGCTTAGTGCCGGTGACGTCGTGCCGGGCGATGCGCGCATTATCGAGGCACGCGACTTCTTCGTCGATCAATCACTGTTGACCGGAGAATCCTATCCGGTGGAAAAGCAAACGGGTGACGCGCCGAAGGCAGGCGGGCCCGGCGAAGCGGTTAACGGTATCTTCATGGGGAGCGCCGTAGTCAGCGGAACGGCACGCGCGGTTCTTTGCTGTACCGGTCCGCGAACCGCACTGGGTGACATTGCCGAATCTCTCATTGCCAGGCCACCGCCCACAGCATTCGACCGCGGCACACGGCAGTTCGGCATGCTGATCATGCACCTCACCCTGCTGCTGGTGTTATTCGTCGTTTTGGTCAATATCGTTCTACATCGTCCTTTGCTCGAATCGTTCGTGTTTGCTGTCGCGCTGGCGGTAGGTCTGACTCCGGAGCTGCTGCCCATGGTGGTTACTGTGACCCTGGCGCGAGGGGCGCTGCGCATGGCGCGCAAGCGGGTGGTTACCAAACACCTGCAGGCGATTCAGAACCTGGGCAGCATGAACGTTCTGTGCACCGACAAGACCGGCACCCTCACTGAGGCGCATATCCGCCTGGAACGGCACCTCGATGTCTTTGGGCACGACAGCGACGAGGTGCTGAAGCTGGCTTTTCTCAATAGCTATTTCGAAACTGGCCTGAGAAGCCCGCTGGACACGGCCATCCTTGAGCATGGCGAGATAGATATCGAGGGGTGGCGCAAAGTCGACGAGGTCCCGTTTGATTTCGAGCGCCGGCGCGTTTCCGTATTGCTGGATGATGGCCGCAAACGCCGGCTGATAGTTAAAGGCGCGCCGGAAGAGATCCTGCGGTTGTGCGCCGAGTATGAGTCAGGCGAGCATGCAACGAAACCGCTCGATGCTGAGGTGCGCGAGCGCATTCAAAGCTTGTTCGAAGCGCTGGGCGCAGATGGATTCCGTGTTCTCGGGGTTGCGTGGCGCGGCGAGGCTGCTGATCGCAGCCACGTTTTGGTGAAAGACGAATCGGGACTCGTGTTCAGTGGCTTTTGCGCATTTTTCGATCCACCTAAAGCCGAAGCCGCGCAAGTTCTGTCATCCATGGCCGGCGCCGGCATCACGGTGAAAATTGTCACCGGCGACAATGAACGGGTCACGCGCTATGTATGCCGCAAGCTCGGCCTTGAGGTGCAGGGACTGCTGACCGGTGCCGACCTGCAGGCGTTGGATGAACGCGCACTGCAAGCCAGGATAAACAACGTTAACATTTTCTGTCGGGTTACGCCGGCCCAGAAGCATCGCATCATCCTCGCACTCAAAAGACGCGGCCACACCGTAGGCTATCTGGGTGATGGCATCAATGATGCCTCCTGTCTGCATTCCGCTGACGTCGGCATTTCCGTGGACAGCGCTGCTGATGTCGCCAAACAGGCGGCCGATATGATACTGCTGGAACATGATCTCGGAGCTTTATACGAGGGCGTCCGCGAAGGGCGGCGCACCTTCGGCAATGTCATGAAATACATCATGATGGCGACAAGCTCCAATTTCGGAAACATGTTCAGCATGGCCGCCGCCTCACTGATTCTGCCCTACCTGCCGATGCTGCCGATTCAGGTGTTGCTCAACAACCTTCTGTACGACGTTTCGGAAATTCCCATTCCCATGGATTTCGTGGACGAGCCATATCTGGCGAAACCGAGAAAATGGGATATGACCTTCATCCGCAACTTCATGTGGGTCATGGGACCCGTGAGTTCGCTTTTCGATTTCATTACCTTCTTCGTGTTGCTCTACGGGTTTCATGCGCGCGAGGCGCTCTTTCACACCGGCTGGTTCATGGAGTCGGTTGCTACCCAGGTACTCGTGATTTTTGTCATCCGGACGCGCTTCAATCCTTTGGTCAGAAAACCGAGCCCATGGCTGGCCGCAACATCGCTTGCGGTTGTACTCGTCGCCATGGTTCTGCCGTACTCGCCATTGGCATCGTACCTTGGCTTCGTACCCCCTGCGTGGCCGACTCTCGTCATCCTGGGGGCGCTGGTTGCGGTGTATCTGGGGGTTGCGGAAGCGGCAAAGCGCTGGTTCTACCGCCGTCTCGCTGGGCGCGAGACCGCATAACGACGTTCAGGCTGATGCAGGCAGTCCGCTCGCGGCCTAGGGTTTCAGGTAGGACCAGTTCTGCAGCTGTTTGGCCACGATCTCCGCCACGCCGGAAGGAACAAAAACAAGGTCCGGATACATGTCTTTGCGGGTGAGTTTGCGGGCATGCATGCTGTCTTCGCAGGCAACGAAAGTTACCCCCTGCATCATTTCCGCATCCAGCTGGTCGCCGACCCCGGAATTGCGCCTGAGCATGTATATACCGGGCCCAAAGGCGACGACTTCGATTTTGACCTTGCCAAGCTGGCTCTTCATGTTCTTGACGTTGCGCAAAGTGAAGTTCCAGGCGGCCAAGCTGTCATCGCTGACCTGAATGACAACGCCGGGTTTGGTGTCTGCGCCCGCCGCACATTGCAAGCCCAGGGCAAAGAGCAGCACGCCAGTGAAAAGTAATCGCGTGCTGACGCGAGATAAGTGCATAGTGATCTCCGGTAGCTTAGCCCGCAGTATAAAGGAAGGTTGAACTATTGCGCGCGTTTGCACAAGCCCTCTGCAGCGGCCTGCAGGGGCTTGCAAGGGGGCAGATCGCGGCGTCAGTCCACGGCGGCGCGATTATTCGCAGGCGCCAGTGTCCCAGCTGAAAATATGGGCGTGCGCCTGGCGGTGAGCCCACACGCCGAACAGAATTCCGAGGAGGGTAAACGCGGCAGCCAGTTGACCTTCACCAATCTGCACAATGGCGATACCCGGGCAGGACCCAGTCAGGGCCCAGCCGGCACCAAAAAGAATGCTGCCGGGAATAGTACCGGGGTGAAAGGGTTTTCGTGGTATCCGCTGTCCGCGTGCAAGAACCTGGAAGCCGATCATGGTTAGAAGCACCGCGCCGGCAAACGTAAAAAGCAGGCGAAAATCGGAAAAGACGAACATCCTGTGAAGCTCGCCGTAATTGCTGAATCCAATCCGACTCAGGGCGAAGCCCATACCCAGACCGAGTGCCGCATAGGTCGCATGTTGCTCGAAGGAAGAGAGTCTTTTCATATTGCCACCATTTGCACCAGGAACGACACCGCGACCGCGGTGCCGAAGAAAATCGCTGTGGCCATCAAACTCGCGGGCACCAGGCGCGAACAGCCGCTCAGTCCGTGACCGGAGCTGCAACCACCCGCCATCTGCGTGCCGAAACCAACCATGGCGCCACCAAGCATGAGAATCACCCACGAATGCCAACCGCTGCCGAACAACTGTGTATAAGCGGAACCAAGATCAAAGCGCAGGGCAAAGGTGCCGCTGAACACTGACGCAAGGAACCCGCCTAGGGCCATGGCCGCGAGAAACGTCAGGTGTGCGGTCCAGGGGGCGCGTGCCGCGCCCTGCCGGAAAACGGGTTGAGCTGCCGACCGTCCGCTTCCGCCGGAAAGCGTCATCACAGTTGCCTGTTCACCAAATTCGGCCAGCGTCGCGGCCAGGAGCGCATCACCCATCGCCGCTTCGTTTTCCCGAAACGGCGCCTCTGCGAGTTCAACGGAGCGCGCTTCGCGCCAGCCGACGATTCGGGCCCAGCTGCCGGATACGCCAAGCGGGCGCCGCAACAGCAGCCAGAAACCAACTGTAATGCTGGCGAGCGCCAGCGATCCGAGCCACCAGGGCCAATAGCTGTTCATGACACGCTCCTTGCCAGGTCTGATACCGCCAGAGCTTCGAGGCGCATGCAAGTGATGGGTCCTGAAACAATTTCCATGCCTTCAAGCAGCCGCATTACGCGCAAGACAGTTTCCTCGTCGGCAATCTGTCCGGTGAGAACAATGACCGATGCCAACCGCTGGCCACTTGCTGTTGGTTTTTGGACCATGGCTTCGATGGCGACGAAGCATTCGCTGCAGGCGCGCGTAATTGACTGTGCCAGCGCCATAGCGTCGCTGGTGGTGATGCGCAGGCAGTATGCGTGTCCGGAATTCGCACTTCGCGACCATTCGGTCGGCAGGGGCAGAACACGCGCCGATTCCGCCGGTTCTGCAGCGTTAGTTGATTCCGATATGGCCAGTGATTCCTCTGGCGTTTCGCTTGTCGGCAACACAGCGCCGCTTGATCGGCCGCCGGCGGCCGCAATGAGTTCCGCGGCCTCGGCGTGTCCATGATGCATCGCGATATCGTAGGCGTTTGCGCCATGCAGGTTGGCCGCACCGATTTCGGCGCCCTTGGAAAGCAGCTGTCGAATTATAGCGGGGTTGCCATGACTTGCTGCTGCCATTAGCGGTGTCATGCCTTCGGCATTACGCGAATCGATGTTGACGCCGGTGCGCAGCAGTGACTCGACCATGTGCACGCGGTCTTTCATTATCGCGTTGAACAGCGCTGCCGCACCGTAGGCGCTTGACGAACGCGGTGTTTCCACGCGTTTGCCGTTGGGCAGCAGATTGAGGGGAATTGTTTTACCTTGAAGGGAAAGCTGATAGCGGGCACAGCGGGCGTGTTCGCCCTCGCAATAATGGATCTGCCACACTTTCAGCGCTGGGTTCAATGCGAATTGCGGAAACAGTTCGCAGTTTTTCGTATGACTGCAGGCCATGATCGTGCCCCCATTGGTTCATGCTTTATTCCCTTAAAGCAAGCATGAAACATGCCAACGCGGGTAGATAGATGCGACAGCTAGATTAACCCGCTGAGCCGTCGTGGCGGCCACGGCTTGAAATGAATCTCCATCGTGGCTGGTCCGTGCATGCCAGGATAAGCAACCTTCCCTGGCTGACGGCAAGATCTTTGGTGTCGTTACATTCACTAATATAGACGCTAAATGCGGATCCCGCCAGAAAAGGGACCCGCCGAAGTGCCAATGGAAGCCGCTGATAACGACGAAGCTGTTGTTACGGTCAGCGTTCGATATGCCGCCGAAAGGAGGGGTTCTTCATGCCAGATGTCCGAATTCAGCGATGGTTGCATGCAACAGCGCGTTGAGGAAAGCATCTGGGTAGCGCTGAAAGAAAGCTTCAATACAACGCTGTTTGGCAGCGTCAAATTCGACAACGTTTCGATTCGTGGGTGGCCTGTCCAGAATTGGTCCAGGTTTTGCGTCTTTTCTGTCCTGGCTTATGGGGTCCAGTTGTGCGTTTTGCTCCTGCTTGGTCGATGCAGCGAATTCCATTTGCCAATCCATAGATTTCCTCCGGTTTTCGTTTCTTGCTTTACTCTTTAAGTTGCCAGCGAGTTTAACGCCCTATCCGCTGCGCGTTCGGTAAACTTAGTCGAAGTACCGATCATTTCAAGGCGGGAGAGCATTGCGTAACGGGATTTGGACAGACGGCGCGACTGCCGGGCGGCGATCGCCGACGATCGACTGCAGTCGGGTACCTTTTGCGGTCGGTTTCGCCGCGTGAAGCCCGATACAGTCGACATTAACGCAAAGTGCTGGAACAGTTGCGGACGAGCTGCTACGTCGACGCAGTGTTTGCTGCGGCAACCGATACTTGAGCAAGTGCAGCCAGTTCGCCATCGGTGCCTATCCCGGGCGACGGGCAGTGTCTTATCGCAGGTGCTGGCGCTTACTTTTTCGGCGACGATCTACAGCGAGAGCAAGTCAATCGGCAATTCGGCCCGTGCTGCTCGCGCAGGTCCAATCAGAATGGCAAATCCAGGCCAGGATGAACCTTTTCCAACAATGCGCGAAAGTCATCTTGGATACGGGTCAGGGCCGCTGCATTGTCGGCTTCAAACCGCAATACCAGCACCGGCGTGGTGTTGGATGCCCGCACCAGGCCGAAGCCGTCGGAAAAGTCCACACGCAGGCCGTCGAGAGTGGTTATGCGCGCTGCCGGGAAGCTGGCCTGCTGGACCAGCTGTTTGATGAGCGCATGATGTTCTCCCTCACCCATTTTGATATGCAGCTCAGGTGTGTTCACCGTATTTGGCAGCGAACGAAAGATCTCCGCCGGGTTGCGCCGATCTCGCGACAGCAGCTCCAAAAGACGCGCGCCGGTATAAAGTCCATCGTCAAATCCGTACCAGCGTTCTTTGAAGAAAATATGGCCGCTCATCTCGCCGGCCAGCAGTGCTCCGGATTCTTTGAGCTTAGCCTTGATGAAAGAGTGTCCGGTTTTCCAAAGCAGCGGTCGGCCGCCGGCTTCAGTGATGGCCGCTTCCAGTGAGCGCGAAGACTTCACATCGTATATGATTTCCGCGCCTGGATGGCGCGACAGAACATCCCGCGCATACAGGATCATCTGCCGGTCAGGCCAAATGATCGATCCGTCCGGAGATACCACGCCAAGGCGATCGCCGTCGCCATCGTAGGCAAGTCCAACGTCAACGTTGTCACCTTTGACGGCCTCGATGAGGTCCCGCAGATTATCTGGCTGACTCGGATCCGGATGGTGGTTCGGGAAGTGACCGTCAACTTCGCAAAAAAGTTCCTGCACCTCGCAGCCGAGACGGCGTGCCAGTTCCGGGGCAAACTCCCCAGCGACACCATTGCCGCAGTCGATGATGACACGCATTTTGCGTGCAAGTCTGATGTCCGAAGTGATGCGCTCGAGATATGCCTCGCGTACGTCGGACTCGCTGAGCGAGCCGTGACCGGCCGTGAGATCGTTTTCCACCAGACGCCGGCGCAGATCCTGGATGGCTCCGCTGGAAAGCGTTTCTCCGGCGAGCACCATTTTGAGTCCGTTGTACTCCGGCGGGTTGTGGCTGCCAGTTACCATCACGCCCGAGTGGGTGCCTAGATGGTGCGTCGCAAAGTACAGCACCGGTGTCGGCACGCGCCCTATATCCACGACGTCGCAGCCGGCCTGATTGAGACCGCGCGCCAAGGCTTCCAGCAGAGCCGGACCGGAGAGACGCCCGTCACGTGCTACAACTATGCGTCGCACGCCGCGCGCCAACGCCTCGCTTCCTATGGCATGGCCGATGCGCTGTGTTATGGCCGGTGTAAGCGACGTATCGACGACACCGCGGATATCGTAGGCTTTGAAGATTTCTTCCGGGATTCTGTTCGGGACGGCGGAGCCAGCTCGATGTGTGTCAGGCATGTTGTCAATTTCTCGGGTATAACGCTTGGAACAGGAGATTTGATCCGAATATGGGCGGCTAGTTTAGAGCATGCGGCCGGTGTCGGCCACTCGTACGACGCGGGAGGTATGCCGGGCGAGCCGGATTCAGCTCGCCAGATCGGTGTTTTTCTTTACCAGGCCGATGGTTGGATCATGGACGCGGGTGGTATTACGGCCGGCCTGTTTGGCTTCCAGCAGGGCCTGGTCGGCGCGCCACAATACCTGGTCGAATTTCGTGTCGGAATCGGCGATCACACTTAGGCCGCCGGTCCAGCGCAGCTGGTGCACGACATTGCGTTTAAGCAAGATCTCGCGCGGCAGTTCGCGACGCAAGCGCTCGACCAGCAGCTTCGCTTTCTGCAGATCCGTGTAGGAATAGATGATGCAGAACTCGTCGCCGCCCAGGCGCGCAAGGAAGTCGGATTTACGCACCACGCTTTTCAGGGCTGCGGAAAAATTCACAATTAACGCATCACCGGCGTCGTGTCCATGCCGGTCGTTGACCGACTTAAAGTGGTCCAGATCGATGATGAGCACCGATGACGGACCGTTGGTTTTGGCGAGCGAAAACAGTTCAGTCAGGCGCGCCTCGAAGTGGCGCCTGTTGTTGAGTCTTGAAAGGTGATCAAGCAGGCCCATCTTCTTGAGTTGCTTCTGCTTTTCCGCAAGTTTGCTGCCGGAGTCCCGCAAGTAACGGAAAATATCGGTGAATTCTGCCAGCATCATCGGATAGTCAACACGCACGGCGCCGTCACGCACATCCTTGAAGAGGCGCCCAAGCGACTTGATGTCATGTCGGACAGATCGCAGGGTTGCGCGATACAGCGCAATGCCCGATATAAAAATCCCAAGGCCGGACGCTGCAATCAGGATAAGGTAACCGAAGCGGGGATCGCCGAGGCGGTATTGCGCGGCGCTTGTCCAAGACGAGATCGCAACCGGGCTCAGGCCGGCGCGCGATGCCTCCTGCGGCAGCTTAAAAAGCTGGAAGCCGGCGAGCCCGATCAGACCTAAACAGCAGATCATGACCAGGAGATGGCGCAGGTGCAGGCGGGTTATGGACTGGGTCATATGACGAGTATAGACGCAGGTTTTCTGGCGCCACCCCCATTTTTTGCAGCCTGGGCGAGGGGCAGGGCAATCTCGAGACAGTCACGAGGTGCCGCTGATTCGAGGCGCAATCCGGCGGATGGCTGGACGGTGCCGGTCGGGCGGTGAACCCCCGGGGCCGTGCGTCCTATTTCCGGCCCGAGTGGCCGAAGCCCCCGCTGCCGCGATGGCTTTCGGCGAATTCGTCGACGACCTGGAACTCGGCCTGGACTACCGGGACAAACACCATCTGGGCGATGCGATCACCCGGCTCGATGACGAAGTTTTCCTGACCACGGTTCCAGCAGGAGACAAGGATCTGCCCCTGGTAATCGGAGTCGATAAGACCCACCAGATTGCCAAGCACAATTCCGTGCTTGTGGCCCAATCCAGAACGCGGCAGCAGCATTGCAGCAAGATGATGTTCGCCGATGTGAATCGCAATGCCCGTCGGTATCAGATGGGTCTCGCCGGGGCTAATGTGCAGATGCTCGTCGATACAGGCGCAGAGGTCCACGCCGGCTGAGCCGTCGGTAGCGTAGCGCGGCATCGGAAATTTACTGCCGATGCGCGAGTCGAGAATTTTCAGCTGAATTTTTTGCATGGTATTTAACCGCGATCAGTCGAATCAGCTCGCGAGCGGCACGAGCCTTGGAAAGCAGTGGAAGTTCAATGGCGCCGGCCGCATCTACCAGCAGCAGGCGATTATCATCGGCTCCAATTCCGCTGTTCGCAACACCGACCAGATTAGCAGCTATCAAGTCAGCATGCTTGGCTATTAGTTTGGCGCGCGCATTGCGTTCCAGATCGCCGGTTTCTGCGGCAAAACCGACAACAAACGGAGCCGGTTTGCGTGCCGCAACACCCGAGAGAATGTCGGGATTGCGAATCAGGTCAAGCGTCAGCGTGTCCGCCGTTTTCTTGATCTTGTCCGTCATGACCTGTGCCGGCCGATAGTCGGCAACCGCCGCCACTCCGATAAAGATTTGTGCCGCCGCTATACGCTGCTGGACAGCCTCAGACATTTCCATGGCGGTAGTCACCGCGACAAAGTCCGCGCGATCGGGCGGTGCCAGCGAGGTCGGGCCGGAAATGAGCGTGACGCGTGCGCCAGCCTCGGTGGCGGCGGCTGCCACGGCATAGCCCATCTTTCCCGAGCTGCGGTTGGTAATCATGCGCACAGGGTCTATCGGCTCGCAGGTGGGTCCGGCCGTCACGATGATGTGAACGCCCTCAAGATCGCCGATCTCGAACAGCGCTGCGGTCAAATTTACAAGTTCGTCGGGCTCGAGCATGCGTCCCGCTCCGGTCTCGCCGCAAGCCTGACTGCCAGTGGCCGGTCCGAAGATCTTAATGCCGTTTGTGCCAAGGGTTGCGAGATTCGCCTGGGTGGCCGGATTTTCCCACATCTGCCAGTTCATGGCCGGTGCGACCGCAACCGGAGCACCGCTGGCCAGACACAGGGTACTGAGCAGATCATCGGCCCGGCCATGGGCAAGTTTGGCAATGAAGTTCGCGCTGGCGGGAGCTACCAGCACGGCATCGGCCCAGCGCGCGAGCTCGATGTGCCCCATGCCCGCTTCTGAATCGGCATCAAGCAGATGAAGATGCACCCGATGACCGCTCACGGCCTGCATCGTGAGTGGCGTGATGAATTCGGTTGCGGCACGGGTCATGGTGACGCGCACATCCGCACCGGCATCACGCAGGCGCCGAACCGCTTCGGCGCTCTTGTAGGCAGCAATACCGCCGGTGACGCCCAGAAGAATGCGCTTATTTGTCAGTGAAGCCATAAGATATTACAGTGTACTTGGGCCTAGTCGGCATGGAAATAGGATAAAGGAATTCCACCCCCGCCGGCTGTTGCGCGCTCCGGTCAGTAATAGCAGTGATAATCGGCGTGCTCGGTGTGCCCGCGACCATAACCGCACATTGGAGGTGAGGCATGGCGATCAGTGACTGGCCGGCAAGTGAGCGGCCACGCGAGAAACTGCTCATGGAAGGCCCCGGTATTCTGTCAGATGCCGAATTGCTGGCGATCTTTCTGCGCACCGGTATTGTTGGCAAGACGGCCGTCGACTTGGCGCGCGACCTGCTCTTGCGTTTTGGCGGACTAAGAGAGCTGCTTGCCGCACGACGCGAAACGTTCTGTGCTGCTCCAGGCCTGGGGGATGCCAAATACGCGCAACTGCAGGCTGCCCTGGAGATCGGACGACGACACCTCGGGCAGGAACTGCGCCGAGGCGCGACGCTGAACTCTCCGCAAGATACCCAGGCTTACCTTCGCGCATGCCTTCGTGATCGGCCTTATGAGGTCTTTTGCTGCCTGTATCTCGACAATCGACATCGGGTCCTGGCATTCGAAGAGCTATTTAGTGGGACGCTCAATGGTACGGCCGTCTATCCACGCGAAGTCGTAAAGCGGGCTCTAGCGCATAACGCTGGGGCCGTGATTTTTGCCCATAATCACCCATCCGGTGTCGCAGAGCCGAGTCGGGCCGATGAAGTGCTTACCCAGCGGCTCAAAGAATCGCTGTCGTTGGTCGACATTAAGGTGCTTGATCATCTGGTAATCGGGGACAGCGAAGTAGTGTCTTTTTGCGATCGGGGTCTGTTGTAGGCGCCGGGCCGGAATAGGCCGGCAACCCGGTCATAACCGGGCCTGGCGCGTAGGGCGGTGCGCCTGGGGTCCATTGGGACCGGCTGGTGAATGCTGCCATCCTGAGTCACCCCACGAAGCGACCTTGTTTAAGGCTTGGCAGCGCTGTCCGGGCGCGGAGCAGCCCAACCGGCATTCTTGGGGTAGGGGGGGCTACCCGCCTGCGGCAGAATCTGGTATAAAGGCCAGCTCTTCCCGCCTGGCGGGATATGTCTGGAGAACTGGATTATGCCGAAAGTCTGCCAAGTCACCGGGAAAAAGCCGATGACGGGTAACAACGTGTCGCACGCCAACAACAAGACCAAGCGTCGCTTCTTGCCGAATTTGCATTATCGCCGTTTCTGGGTAGAGAGCGAGAAGCGCTGGGTCAGCCTGCGTTTGTCCACCAAGGGTCTGCGCACCCTCGACAAGAATGGCATTGACAGTGTGTTGGCTGATATCCGCGCGCGCGGCGAGAAGGTCTAGGAGACAAAGCCATGGCGAAGGCCGTCCGTGAAAAGATCAAGCTCGTGTCGAGTGCCGACACGGGTCACTACTATACGACTACCAAGAATAAGCGCACCACTCCCGACAAGCTCGAGATGAAGAAGTATGATCCGGTGGTGCGCAAGCACGTGATTTACAAGGAAGCGAAGATCAAATAACTGGTCTTGCAGTTTGCCACGCTTCTGATGAAGGCCCGGGCCAAGCCCGGGCCTTTTGCTTTTCTGGGTTTTCGCGGCCGAGTCGCAATTTTGTCCCAGTTGCAGATATCAGGATTGGCGCCCCAGCAGGCGTGCAATGAATGCAGTTTTTGCTGATTGTTCCAGCGAGCAGGTCCATTTGTAGGCAAGGTTGAGCGTAGCGCCGCAGGCATAGACGCCGTGTCCGCGGACTACGGCGACCGGGTGTCGCGCTAGCGCCTCTGCAACACGGCTTGCGGCGTCGGAAAAGTACCGATCATACGGCACATCGATTACCGGCACGCGCGGAAAATATAACTGGCCCTCGAAATCAAGCGGCAGATAGTCCTTGCCGTCGAGTGTAATGGCAACAGTGTGTGGCCCATGGCTGTGCAGTACGGCGCCAGCATTCGGGTTGGCACGGTAGACCGCCAGATGTAAAGGCGTGTCCTGCGAAGCCTTGTCGCCGATTTGACCGTCGAGGCTGCATTCTACAAGCTCATCCGCGCCAAGGATGTCGGCACATGCGCCGGTAGGTGTGATCCAGAACCGCCGGTCGATGCGAACCGATGCGTTTCCGCTGTGCGAATCATTATTGCCGTAGCGACGCAGCCAGCGATAGTGATCAATGAGTTCCTGTTTATGGTTCATGTTTCTGTCAGTTTCCAGGGTTGGACGATTGACTCAGGTCCGTTCCGGGCGGCATACACGCCTTCTTACGGCACAATTCGAAGAAATTACGGTCTGAAGTAAAGCGGTATAGGCACCGGCCAAAGCAGATAGATGCGCAGAATCGAGTTGGCTCGCGAACTGACCGGAAAATGGACAAATCAGTGCGGCTGTCGTATAACTGCAACGCTCCCAATCCGCCGAGTATATACACGAGAGCCGATTTTTGCGATAAATTGCGAGTTAAACCAGAGGCATACCGAAAGGGTCAGTTGTGTACCCACTGAATCAGCAAGTCCTGCGTACCGATGTAGCGGGCATGCCGCTCGAATGGATAGATTTTCAGGATGCGGTTCGTATCTACCATCTCGGGCAAGTTGCCTACAGCTGCGGTGTCCCGCTTTACCGGATTCGCGGAGGGTATAACGCCGTCAGCGGCGCGCGTAGCGTGATCGAGGTAAATTCGATCATTGCCACGATCGGCGACAACCACGCATTCATGAAGGCGCGCGAACACTATGTTCCGCCGCTCAGCAACCCCGCCCTGTTCGCACGTGACGCCCATCTTTGCCTATATTGCGGCGAACAGTTTCATGTGCGCGATCTTTCTCGCGACCATATCACGCCGCTCAGCAAGGGTGGCACCGATACCTGGACCAACGTGGTGACGGCGTGCAAGCGGTGCAACAACCACAAGGCCGGTGGTACTCCGGAAGATTCGGGAATGACGCTGCTGGCAGTGCCATTTACTCCGACGCACGCCGAGTATGTTTACCTGCAGGGCAAGCGCGTGCTGGCAGATCAGATGGAGTTCCTGCTGGCGCATTTTCCGCGTACCAGTCCGCTGCACAAGCGTTTGTCGCGCAAGATCTAGGCAAGCAGCAGGTCGTTAGCTTCCGTCACGCTGAATCCGCAGATTGTCCTTTAGGCACACACCCTGTAGCGTGCGCGTGCGGTCGACACCAATTTGTCGGTGTTCTAGGCCGAGACCTGAGGAAGTCTGCAGCTGCGCAGCTTCTGCGCAAACGTGCGCAACGCCTGGATGCCGGTTGCTTCGGCTTCGCGGCACCACTCCTGCAGGGCGCGCAGCAGATTTTCTTGGGTTGTGGCGGAGCGGTGCCAGATGTCCTGCAACTTCTGCTTCATTGCGTAGACGGTTTGCAGGTTCTGGTAGCGATCAAGAGCACGCTCCAGCCGCTCACTGCTTGATTCATCGAGCAGCCGCGCTTCGCGTACCATCAAACGGCGGGCGCGCTTGAGCAGGGTCCACGATTCGCGATCCGCGCGATCGGCTTTCCTGAGCTCTTCGCGATGCACATCGCGCATCACCTCGCGCGCGAATTGGGCCATAACTTGGAAGCGGTTTGCGATGACCGCCTTGACGGTGTCGAGATCAATATGCTGTTTGCCCGTATCGAACGCCAGCTCAGGCGGAATTTTCTTTACGCGGGCCAGACCTAGAATCTGCAAGATGCGGATGTACATCCAGCCAATGTCGAATTCCCACCACTTGGACGAAAGCTTCGCCGAACTCGCAAATGTGTGGTGGTTGTTGTGCAGTTCCTCACCGCCAATGATGATACCCCAAGGCACGATGTTCGTGCTGGCGTCCGCCACCTCGTAATTTCGATAGCCCCAGAAGTGGCCAATGCCGTTGATGACGCCGGCAGCCCAGAAAGGGATCCATGCGATCTGCGCAAGCCAGATCAGCGTGCCTGGTATCACACCGAACAGCGCCAAATTGATTGCGAGCATGACAAATGGTCCGAGGCTGTGGCGCTTGGTATAAACATGCCGTTCCAGCCAGTCGTCGGGAGTTCCATGGCCATACTTTTCGATGGTTTCGGTGTTACGCGCTTCGCGGTGGTACAAAGTCGCCCCCAGCCACAGAACGCGCTGAATTCCGTAGTGCTGGGGACTGTGCGGATCTTCCGCCGTGTCTACCTTCGCGTGATGTTTGCGGTGGATCGCTGCCCACTGCCTTGTCACCATGCTTGTCGTCAGCCAAAGCCAGAAGCGAAAGAAGTGGCTGATAATGGGATGCAGCTCAAGGGCACGATGCGCCTGGTGGCGGTGTAGGAATATCGTGACGCTGGCGATCGTGACATGGGTAAGGACTAGTGCAACAACGATATAGCCCCACCAGGGAAGAACAACCAATCCGTGAAACATAGGCAAGACTCCTGCAAACTGCGTGTAGCTCTGGAAAACGATACCGGCGTGCCGGCTTTGCGTGAAATTATAGCGTAAATGCCCCGCTGCCGCTCGCCGGCCTGGGTCCCGCCGGTAAATCACCTAAACCGCCGGGTGTGTCCTATTCACCCGTTGACGGTGGGCAATCGGGCGCTGGTGCGGGTGCCGCGGTCTGATAGCCCCTGCCGAGTTCGGTTGATGCCTGCGGGAGGCTGGGTTTTGGGCAGTTTGCCGGACCAAGCAGGGCAAACATCGTACAGTATGCGCCTTTCAATATTGTTACCATTTGGCGTGAGCAAACGGGGGAGCAAGGGATGAAGACACCGATTACGCCGCTTTTGGCCGCCGATATCGTCATTGAGCTGGTTGACCGGATAGATCGCCCGATCGTGCTGATTGAACGCAAGAATCCGCCATATGGCTGGGCTTTGCCGGGCGGGTTTGTCGACCGCGGCGAGAGCGTGGAGCTCGCTGCCATCCGTGAAGCGCGCGAAGAAACCGGGCTCACTGTCCAGCTGAAGCACTTGCTAGGCTGCTATTCCAGTCCGTCGCGTGATGCGCGCGGTCACACTGCCTCGGTAGTCTACGTTGGCGAGGCGCGGGGAGAGCCGCTTGCGCAGGACGATGCAGCGGCGATTAGCCTATTTACGCCGCCGGATTTTCCGCCGACGCTGGCCTTTGACCACGCCCAGATCTTGCAAGATTATCTTGTGTTCCGCGCGCAAGGGAAGATTCCTCCTCCGCGTCCATGACATGTATGTTGCGCTGCGGGTAGGGGATGGTAATTCCCGCAGCCTTGAGCTCCTTCCAGATCATGCGGAAGAGATCCGATCGGACCCGGCCAACACCTAGCTCGGGGTCGTTGATCCATACGCGCAATTCCAGATTTATTCCGCTTTCACCGAAACCCAGGAGGTAAGCCGCCGCGGCGGGTTCTGGCAGCACGCGGGGATGGGACTGGGCAATATTTTCAAGCAGGGCAATGGCACGATCCGGATCGTCTTCATAACTTATCTGCAGCGGCAGTTTTACACGCAGATTGTGGTCATCGCCGTATGACCAGGAAATGATGTCCGTGGTCAGCAGGCTTTCATTGGGGACAAGAATGTCGACCCCGTCACGCGTGTGGACGACCACGTGGCGCGCATGCATGGCGACGACGCGTCCATAGGTTCCGCCGACAGCGATTACGTCGCCCGGCCGGATGGATTCCTCGAAAATCAGCACAAAACCGCTTAGGAAATTGCTCACGATGCGCTGCATACCGAGTCCCACGCCTACGCCCAAGGCGCCTCCGAACAATGCAAGCGTGGTTAGGTCGATGCCGGAATTGATGATGGCTGTGATCACCGCCACTGCCAGCAGCGCGAACTTGCTCAGCTTGGACAGAGCGACCTTGGTGCTTACGTCAAGTGCGTTACTGCGCATGAGGCGGCTATGAATCAGATTGGCCAGCCACAGCGCTACCACCAGCGAAAGGGCGATCGAGAGGACGAAGCTGACGACGGTGTAAATCGAGATGCGTGTTTTCCCGACAGCGACACTGTATTCGTCGAGCACCTGAATTACCGAGGGAAGCCATCCGAGCATATGTAATGCCACGATGCTCCAGATTGTTGTCGTCAGCAGCCACTCCCAGGCCTTCAGTTTGCTGCCCGGGCTGAAACTGTGGCGCAACACGAAAACCCCCATGCGGATGAGAGTAAGCGCGCCGACCAGCAAGCTAGCAACGTGCAGAATGTTGGTCGGGATGGAGGTGAAGTGTTTCAGTAGGGCGATTGCGACGGCCAACCAGATCCATAATATCAGGGGTATCGTGACCAGCACCCCGGTGCGCATTGCCGTGCGGCGTATGCCGGTTACCGTACCAGGCTTGATTGCCGGTTGCAGTTGGTTCTGCAGGCGCGCCCCGATGAGGACGGCTGCCACCACGCCAGCCAGGAGGACTGCCGCTTGCCACCAGGTCGAGGTTTGGGTGAAGGTATAGATCATGTCCTGTGCGAAGGGCATGTGATAAAACGGCTGCGGCATGCTAACGGCTCCTTTTCCGGTTCAGGCGCCCATGTCGCGCCGCCGATTATGTCGGGAAAGATTTGGCGTTCCCGCGCTGTCCCGGCATATTGGAGAATAGTCGCCGCTCCGGCCAAAAAAAAGCCCGCTTGCGCGGGCTGGAAGAGAGGAGAAGAAACCGGTTGATCAGGGCTTTATGTAGGCATAGCCTTCCTGTTGGAGTTTTGCAAGTTCCGCCACCCCGCTGGGCACGATATCCGTTTCGTGCACGTCGAAAAGCTCTACTTTGTAGTCGATCTGCTTGGCGCGAAGGGTATTGCTGCAGACACCGAACCCAACACTTTGGTTCTTCAGGTCGGTTATCCTGCTCTGCAAGCTGCCATCTAGATTCAAGATTCGCAGCAAGTCGACCCCGTCTCCGTGTATGACTACTCTAATTTCGATATTTTCCCTGCCAACCGCCTTAATGTGATTGTGAATATTGCCTAACGCATTCCTGAGCAGCGAGGCATCACTGCTATTAATGTGATAAACAACTTTTTGTCGGCCGTATGGAGCTTCTTGGCTCACGTCGCCGCCCGCGGGGCCGTTGCCCAAGGTTCGGACATAGGATCTTTGTTCATGCTGGCGCGCTCCGGTCTGTCGAGCGGCTTCCCGCCGCAGGTTTTCACACCTGAATGTAGATCCAGCCCTCCTGCTGCAGGCGCACAATCTGTGCAACACCCGAGTCGATGACGATCGCGCCCGGCAGGAGCTTGGTCCTGATGCCTTGGTCTTTGAACCGATCGAGCGTGTTCAGACATGCGGCGAACTGCAGGTTCTTGTACTCTTTCATCATCTTATCGACGCGACTAGGGTAAGGGGAACGCCCAGCCAACAGCAGGTTCAGCCCTTCGCCGTTGGCGATGACCTCGACACGCGCTTGTTGGTGCGTGCGCTTATAGAGATTGAGCAGGCTTTCCGTTTCGTCCAGAACTTCCTTCATGTTGGCCTGATCGCCGCTGTTTAAATGAAACAGAACCTTGATTTCTTGGCTGCTGGCCACCTTGGTTGCGCTATTCAGGGCGACATGCGGCGTTGCGCCAGACGCCAGAAGCATCTGGCGACCACTGTCGCCGCGCAGACCGCCAACTATCGTCAGGGTGGTTAAAGACAGCGCCAGGCAGGCAATCAT
Organism: Pseudomonadota bacterium; assembly: GCA_021783175.1. The sequence continues at coordinate 10,282 of JAJXUF010000023.1, read as the reverse complement.
TCGTCGCTGCCATTTGCGCGAGCGTCTTGCCGGATTATTCTCATGCCGGGACAGGTCCGGAAGATCCTTGTAGGCCATCTGTACCAGATCGCGCAATTTGCGTAACTCGCACACCTTGCGGTTCACGGTCTCGTCCCTGCTAATTTCGTCGAACAAGCGGCCCCTTTCGTCAAGGGCCAACTGGTCATCCACGAACGCGTTCAAATACTCGTCCGAGAATTTGTCTTCATTATTTTTCATCTAAGCCTCTATTCGTCCAAGAATTTTTATAGTTATTTTTCATTTGACCCTACGCAAATTGGGGTCCCGCCGCGGGGCGGCTTGGGCGTCGCTGCCACCGAAATCCCCAGCCAACAGGCGCAGCATCGCTCCGCGGGCACGACACAGGCGGCTCATTACCGTTCCAATGGGAATATCCAAAATGACTGAAACTTCAACGTAGGAAAAGCCTTCCAGGTCCACCAGGCTTATCACCTGACGTTGTCCTTCCGGTAGCCGGGCAACCGCGGCCCGCACCTTCTGGACAATCTGAATCTGGCTGTTTTCGGATTCAGGAGTGGAATCGTGCAGGAGCTCGATGTCGTCAATGTCTTCCATCGCCCGCTGGCGCCGGAAATGGTCGCGGTAACAATTGGTCAGGATGCTGAAAAGCCAGGCATCACGTGCTTTTGGGTCACGCAATTGATCAGATTTTTGCATTGCCTTTGCCAGGGTTTCCTGTACCAAGTCGTCCGCCAGGGCGCGGTTATGGCACCATGCGTATGCCATGCGAAAAAGTCTCGCGCGACTTTGTTCTAGCGTGTTCTTGGTATCACGGGAATGACCGAACAGATTCAGAAAATCCATTGTTTACCCCTGGTTCCTCTTATGTAGATTAGACGCCTGGTTTTTTGCTTTTATTCCATTCCGGTAGCCAACCGTCAGCTATTCGATGTGGTCTGGCCTAAACGCCACTAGCCGACTCGATCAGCATTGTGCCAGTTTCACCATCCTGCTGGGCAACAATCTTTACCGGAATATTGAGTTTGTCTAACGCCAGCCAGGCGGTGAACACATCGCCTGACTTATTGCGCGTGCGCTCGGTCCAACGCACCACTAGGGTGTCGAACTTTCCCAGTGGTGTATCGAGATTTTCGCGGCGCACGAACCTGTAGTCGTAGACGATCAGTTTCTTGCCGGTGGTAATGTGCACTTCGTGCCGGTCTGAATCTGTCGGTGGGTGCAGCATCATCTCGAATATTACCGTGTTTCCGTCCTGTGTTCCGGCTGGTAGCGAATCGCTACCCCCTGTGGCATAGACAATGCGACCCTTGTCCCATTCGAAGCTCGCCTCTTCCCTGCGCGGAGTTTGGGCTCCGACGCGATACTTTAAGTATTTCAGCGGAAGAACCTGGTCGTGGTCCACGCGGAACTGCCCTTCCTCAATCCACTCGATATGGGTAAATATGCGTGCTATGCCCGTCGGCCAGGTGCGCAGCCGGTAATGGTAGCTGTCGTCGTTCTGGCGCTCCAGCGTGCGGGTGCTGAAGCCAACCGGGATGGCTCCGTAGTTTACTCTGTAGCGAAGTTCCATATGCGCGGGCAGAGATGAAATCGGGGCGGGTTCGGCGCCCGGGGTGGCAGCTGCAACCGTGATGACAACAAGAAATATGCCTGCCGGAGCGAACTTGTTCACGGCGAAGCACCGTTGCACGACGGCTCGGCCGTTTGATCCTCGCCGCTCGCAAGCCCCTGATCGGCGCAACGTCGACCATCGAGCAGTACTTGCCCGTTCTTGATGGTAAGGCGTCCCTCGGCGAACCATTTGATCGCCTGAGGAAGAATGCGATGCTCCAATGCCAGCACGCCTGAAGCCAGCGTCTGCACGGTATCCTGCGGCTGGACCAGCAACGCTGCTTGGATGATTACCGGTCCGCCATCGACCTCGGGGGTGACAAAGTGGACGCTTGCGCCGTGTTGGCGTGCCCCGTTGCGAAGCGCGCGCGCATGCGTATCCAATCCTTTGAACTGCGGTAGGAGCGAAGGGTGGATGTTGATCAGGCGCCCCGAATAGTGGCGGATCAAGCCGGCCCCGACAATGCGCATGAAGCCAGCCATCACCACCAGTTGCGGACGATAGGAGTCTATGACGTCCATGAGTGCGCGATCGAAATCCTCGCGCAACGCATACTTTCGGTGGTCGACCACTTCAGTCGTCAGCCCGGCGCGCCGTGCGCGCTCGAGACCCTGAGCTTGCGGATTGCTGCTGATGACGGCTCGGATTTCGGCGGGAAATTCGCTGCTGCTGCTTTGATCGATAATGGCCTGCAGGTTGGTGCCGCGTCCGGATATTAGAACGACGACCGGCAGGCGCATGGTCATCCTGTTATGACGACTTCGCTGTCGCCTTTGTGAGATTCGATCTTGCCTATTACGAAAGCCGTTTCGCCATGCTGGGACAGTATTTGCACGGTTTTTTCGGCATCAGAGGCCGCGACCGCCGCCACCATGCCAATACCGCAGTTGAAGGCACGGAACATCTCTTCGTCCGCAACGTTGCCCCCGTGCTGCAGCCAATCAAATATGGCCGGGCGCTTCCAGGTTCGTCTGTCGATCACGGCGCGCGTACCCGCTGGCAAAACCCGCGGCACATTGCCGGGCAGGCCACCGCCGGTGATATGGGCCAGCGCATGCACCGGGACCGTGTTTATAAGGTGTAATAGCGATTTCACGTAAATGCGTGTTGGGGCAAGGAGGACGTCCCCCAGGGTGCGGCCATCGAATGCTTCGTCCAGACGCGACTTGCGGGTCTCGAGGATCTTGCGGATCAGCGAATAGCCGTTGGAATGAGGTCCGCTGGATGCTAAACCGATCAGAATATCGTCGGTTGCGACGGCCGTGCCATCAATGATGCGGGATTTTTCGACAACGCCCACACAGAAACCGGCCAAGTCGTAATCCTTGGCGGCATACATGCCGGGCATTTCCGCCGTTTCCCCGCCCACCAGCGCGGCCCCGGCCTGACGGCAACCTTCGCCTATGCCCTTGATGACCGCCTGGGCTACGGCTACGTCGAGCTTTCCGGTTGCGAAATAGTCGAGAAAGAACAGCGGTTCTGCACCCTGGACCACAATGTCATTGGCACACATCGCAACCAGGTCAATGCCGATAGTGTCATGTCGGCCGCTGTCGATCGCAAGTTTGAGTTTAGTGCCAACTCCGTCGGTACCAGATACCAGCACTGGCTCGCGGTACTGGCCAGGTGGAATCTGGAACAGCGCGCCAAAGCCGCCGAGTCCGGCAAGAACGCCGGGACGCTGGGTACTGCGCGCCACGGGTTTGATAGCTTCGACCAGGGCATCGCCGGCCTCGATGTCAACCCCGGCGTCGCGGTAGGTTAGTGGTGCGCTTTGCGGTTTACTCACGGAGCCTCCAGAACATGGACAGATAATGGTAGGCCCGCAGCGCCACAGGTGCAAACCTTGACTTCCCGCCACCCCTTCGAATAGCGTGCTTTATGCGGCGAGCCGCCACCGGAATTGCGGTCCGCCCGACCGTTGCTTTGACTTAAAAACTAATTACTCGACAAGCCAGCCGCTATTTGCATGCGCCTTTCCCATCTGCCAAACGCCATTACGATATCGCGCATCGCGTTGGTGCCGGTGCTCATTCTGGCGCTCAAGGACCAGCATTTTGGCGCCGCCTTGGCGGTATTCCTGGCGGCCGGCATGTCAGATGCGTTAGACGGCTTTTTGGCCAAGCGCCTGAAGTTGACCAGCCGCCTCGGGGCTATTCTGGATCCGGCTGCGGACAAGATATTGCTGGTAAGTGCCTACGTGATGCTTACCATACTCGAGTATATTCCCTTTTGGCTGATGTTGAGTGTCGCCTTCCGCGATCTGCTGATCGTGGGCGGTTACCTTGCCTATACTTCACTATACGGTCCGGTAGCGATGCGGCCGAGCTACGTGAGCAAGTTCAACACGGTGGCGCAAATTGCCCTGGTGTCTGTGATCCTGATCCAGGAAGCCGCCAATCTTGCATTTCCGTTGTTGGTAGAAGGTCTCGTCTATTTGGTGCTGATAACTACCGTAGCCAGCGGCGCCCATTACCTCTGGACTTGGGGATTTATGAAGGATATTGCACCAGTGCCGGGCGCGCCGGAATCCGACCGCCCATCGTCGGCCGCAAAGGAGCGTGAGCGGCATACGCCATGACGGAATCGCAACGCACCTGGGTGTGGTGGATGTTGGCTGCCGCTGTGGCAGGAGTCTTGCTGCATTTGTTGAGCGCGATCCTCACCCCGTTTCTTTTCAGTGGTTTGCTTGCCTATGTGGCCAGTCCTGTCGTTGCTCGTCTTGAGCGCTGGCACATTCCGCGAGTGCTCGGAGTTATTTTGGTGTTCCTGTTGTTTGCCCTTGCCGTGACAGGTCTCCTGGTCGGTGTGATCCCGCAAGTGCAGCAACAGCTTGCCGGTTTTATAACCAAGTTACCCGGCTATCTCGATTGGGTTCAAAACACCTGGCTGACACGCATCGGCAAAGCCGTCGGTGCGCCGACGCGCCTGGACATGCAAGCGCTGAAAAATGCACTTATCCAGCACTGGCAGGACATCGGCAGTTTCGCCGGGCTTTTTGTCTCCTATGTGACCCGTTCCGGCGTGCGACTCGCAACCTGGGGATTGAACCTGATTCTCGTACCGGTGGTGACCTTCTATCTGTTGCGCGACTGGGACAGGATCGCGACGCAGCTGCCTGCCATCTTGCCGCCGCGTAGCCGGGCCTCAGTGATCGAAATTGCGCGCGAAACGGACAAAGTCCTCGCTGCCTTCCTGCGCGGGCAGCTTTCGGTAATGCTGGTGCTGGCTCTTGTCTATTCAACCGGTCTCTGGTTGGTTGGGATCCAGCTTGCGCTGCTCATCGGAATGCTCGCGGGACTGGCGAGTTTCGTTCCCTACCTGGGCTTTATCTCCGGCCTGCTTGCAGCCGGTTTAGCCGCCTGGCTTCAGTTTCACGACGTGACGGCACTGGCCTGGGTAGGGGTCGTTTTTGGCATCGGGCAGGCGCTTGAAAGCTTGGTCCTCACGCCTTATCTGGTTGGCGGACGCATTGGCCTTCATCCGGTAGCGGTAATTTTCGCAGTCATGGCAGGCGGGCAGCTTTTTGGCTTTATGGGGGTGCTGTTAGCGCTGCCAGCGGCGGCCACGCTGGCCGTTATCGGGCGCCATTTTTCGTCACGCCATGCCGCACGCGACGGAACTGCAGAACCGGCGCGGCGCGCATGATCACGCATTTGTCTGCGCGCGGCCAGCTGGCCCTCAACGTTCAGTTGCGCGACGCATCGTCGTTTGAAAATTTTCATATGTTGCGCAATCGTGAAGCTGTTTCGAATGTAGTAATCGCGGTCGAGCGTTCCGCGGACAGCGCAACACATGCCGGCGGACAGTGGAAATTCGAACAGATATTTCTCGCGGGCGAACGAGGATGCGGCAAGACGCATCTGCTTGAGGCGGCAGCGCGCCTGGCTCAGGATCTTGGACTTGCGCCGGCCTACGTACCATTGCGCACGAAGGCTGCGCTCGTGCCGGGCTTCCTGGAAGGTCTGGAGTCGGCCGCGCTCGTGTGTCTCGACGATCTCGATTCCGTGGTCGGTGACGCGCAGTGGGAGCAGTCGCTGCTGCGTTTGTACGAAGGTCTGCGCAGCCGGGCAGGAACGTTGCTGGTTGCGGCGAGTTCGGCGCCCGCGCAACTTGGGCTGGGCTTGCCTGATCTTGCGACGCGTCTTGGAGCCGGGCTCGTCTATCAGTTGCATCCCCTGAATGATGACGAGAAGCTGGAAGCATTGCGTTTGCGCGCCCGCAACCGCGGATTGGACATGGGCGAGGAAGTGGCGCGCTATGTTTTGTCGCGTTATCCGCGCAATACGCACGCATTGTTCAGTCTGTTGGATCGAATCGACCTGGTTTCCTTGGAAACTCAGCGTCGACTGACCATTCCGTTCATTCGCAGCTTGTTGGCCGCTGGGACTCCGTAGATTCCCGGCGCCGCCTCCACGCCGGTTATTGCTTGGCTGCGCTTTCCAGTTCGACAGCCCGCAAGCGCGCGTAAAACGGAGCGCACACAACAAACACAAGCGACAATGCGGTCTCGATGGCGGCGTAGGTCAGCACGCTGTGTACCGATATTGTTTGCGCGCGATCGGTGAAAGTCAGCACGACACCTTCGGTAAGGTAGACGAGAACGAGCATGCTTGCCCAGGCATAGGTGTACGGTTTGCCATGCAGCAGGCCGAAGAGCGGCAGCAGCAGTGGCACCGACTTGATGGTGAGCCACAGACCCGGTGGCGAATTCGGTGTAGGCGCGAGCCAACCCTCCCATAGGATCGACAGCGCAATCAGCGCCAGGTACGTGCCGATGGCCAGAGCGTAGAGAAGTCGCATGCGTTGTGCGGCGGTCATGGGTGAATCACTCGGAGACGTGGTTATTGAGCTGCCGCGCAACTGTTGCCAGACGCGTCCCGAGCGCCTGGCAGAGATTTTTTTCCTCGACCGTCATCGGGCGGTCATTGGCGCTTCCCGCCAGGTGGCTCGCACCGTAAGGGGTTCCACCACTGGTAGTGCTGCTCAGTGCTTCTTCACTATAGGGGATACCGACAATGAGCATGCCGTGATGCAGCAACGGCAGCATCATGGACAGCAGCGTGGTTTCTTGACCACCGTGCATTGTCGCAGTTGATGTGAACAGCGCCGCCGGTTTGCCGACGAGGCTGGCAGACAGCCACAATGGACCGGTGCTGTCGAGAAAGTGTTTCATCGGCGCCGCCATGTTGCCAAAACGCGTTGGACTGCCAAGGGCGAGCCCGGAGCAGTCTTTTAGGTCATCGTGGGTGACGTAGGGCGCACCGCTTTCAGGAATATCTCGGGCGCTGGGGTCGAAGGTGGGCGCTACCGGCGGAACGGTACGGATGCGGGCATGCATACCGTTAACCTTTTCAATTCCGCGCGCTATGTGCTGAGCCATTTCCTTTACCGCGCCGTAGCGGCTGTAGTACAGCACGAGAATGTCGGGCATGGCTTTCATTCCAGTATTTTCAATATATTTTCTGGCGGACGACCGATGGCTGCTTTATTGCCGGAAATCACAATGGGCCGTTCAATGAGGCGAGGGTGCTCTTGCAAGGCTCGGATCAGGGCTGCATCTGAAAGGTCCGGATTGTCGAGGCCCAGCTGTCGGTATTCAGGTTCGTTCTTGCGCATGATCTCGCGCGGCGCCAATTGCAGCACATTCAGTATCTTGCGCAACTCGCTGGCATCGGGCGGTGTGCGCAGGTAGTCCACAATCTTGAATTCGAGTCCACGCTTTTCGAGTAATTGCAACGTTTGCCTTGATTTGGTGCATCTCGGGTTATGGTATATGACAACTGCCATACAGTCTCCGAATTGTTGTTGCCGACCGACGAATGGGTTCTAATAGAGGCATTATAAACATGCAGTTTCTTGACATCACAACGAGTGAAATGCTAGTTTTTTGTCAAGCACTTAAAGTTGCGAAAGAATAATTACCCCCCCCTTTTTTGTTTGGAGACGCAGAAAAATGACGAAAAATCTGGCGGAAGGCCTGAAGGCCTCATTGATGGTCGCGATGGTTGCGGCCTTGGGTGCATGCGCCACCACCTCAAAACAGCCCGCGCAGGCTCCCACGACGGAAGCTCCGGCCGCGACCGCTCCGGCCTCCCAGACTTCGGCCGCACCTGCGGCGGAAGCCCCGACGCAATCCAGCATGACCTCGAGTTACGAGGTCGCGCGCGGCGATTGCCTGTGGACGATTGCCGGCCAAAGCCAGATTTATGGCAACCCCTACGAGTGGCCGCTGATTTACAAGGCCAACAGCGACAAGATTACGCACGGCCCAGACCTCATTTTCCCTGGCCAGAATTTCTCGATTGACCGCAGCGCCGGTTCTGCCGATATCGATGCGGCAACGCACTATGCCAAGACGCGCGGCGCGTGGAAGCTGGGCGTCGAAGGTTCAGCCGACAAGCGTTTTCTTGCCGGGAAGTAAACCGGTCAGGCCGACGAAATGTTGTAACCTGGCATGACAGCATGCAAAAAAGGGCCCGCGGGCCCTTTTTTGTTTTATGCGCCGTATTTGGTTGTTCGTATCGGTCCGTGGGCGCTGGCGCCGCCCTGCATCAATTTACGAATACAAACTGGAACTGTTCGAACGATCCGGTAACGTTGATAAGCTTGGTGACGCGAATTTGATAGGTGCGGTACCCGTTGTCGAGCAGAAGAATTCGGTGGAGTTTAAACATTCCGCGCGGCGTGATCAGAGTCTCGGGTTGACGCAGGGGTTTAATCTCGGGTAGGCGCAGGGCCATTTTAAAGTCACTGGCGGGTGCATCGCTGGGAAGCACAGCTGTCGGTTCGGCTCCCGGGGCGAGGCGCTGAACCCCCATTTCCAGATTATCCGGTCCCGAGCTGCGCGCCCAGCGTACAACTGCGATGCCCCAGCCGGAAGCCTGTCCCAGTGTCCGGGTGGCGATAAGGTCGCCGACTTGTACGCGCTCGTCCTTGGCGTCGGTCTTTTCCAGCGAGAAACCGCCCGCGCTTTCGTCGACAAGATCCCACGCCTCGCCCGGGGCCTGGTCGCACGACTGACTGCTGTCATGTCTTGCTATTGAGCTGATCTGTGTGCGCATCGGTTGCGGACCAACTTCCTTTGTGCTCAGGACGAACACGGAACCGCCATTCGCCCAGCAATTGATCGTATCGATGCCACTAATGACCTCAATCTTCATTCCGCGCTTGGTTGTACGCGGGAAGTAGCGTTTCGGATTGACGCCCCACGAGGTAATCAAGCGCATGAGCATCTCCTGCCCGCGGTTTGCATAGAAGTCCTTTCCCAATGCATCCTCCGGCGGCAGATGGCCGCCTTGCAGCGCTGAAAGCTGCTGATGCATGACGCGGGCGAGCTCGACCGTCGTAAGCAGCCGGTACTGTGCCTCAGTGGTAATTGGCGGGTTCTCGATGTTCGCAACACCAGCGCGATCATTGACCAGATTGATGAGGAACTGGCAATCCGGCCGAAGCGCGGCGATTGCCAATGTGAGCTGGGCCAGAGGTGCATAGGCGTCAAGGTATCGGCTGATTTTCTGCAGCAGACGCGCCGGCAGGTGGTAAGGGTCACTGAAGTCCAGTAGCAGGGCCTGTTTGTAGACGTGCGAAACCGTGCTTTGCGCGACGGCGCTGTTTAGTTCGTCGCGAATGGGTACCTCGGTGATGCCCTCGATTTCAGCGTAGCGATAAAGCTGATGAATCTCGCGCCAGGTGCCTTCGGGACTAGGCGCGTAGAGTTCATAGGACTTCGCCAAAACCTCGGTGAGATAGCGGATTGCGCGCTGTATCGCCAGCGCGAGTTCCGAACGGTCTGGCGAGCCGCGTTTGTCTGCCTGTCCCCATCCCAATACCACATGTTTATAGCCATAGGCCATTTCGACCTGGAATTGCCGCACCCTTTCTGCGACGAGCTTGCCATCCTGGGATAGCGGCAGCGGCTGGCCGATATAACGCTTCTGGTGTTCGTCGCAGACCTGAAGGATCGGACGGCGATAGAGTTCGAGCACCTTCAGTCGTGACTCACTTTCAACGGGTCGACGGTTCAAGGCAGTGAGGGCATTGAACAGATTATGGCTTGTTTCCGCTGCGTTCAGCAGCGGCAGATTGGCAAACCAGCGCTCGGTGTCACTGACTCGCACATCGTCCGCGTATGCCCCGGATTGTTCAGGTATCGTGAACTGTAAAGCCATTGCGCACATGTATTTTCCCCGAAAAAACCCACTTGTGAAGTGGTATAAAGGCCTACTTTATGTTTTGTATACGCCAAGATCGCGGAAAATCTAGCATTTTTTGACTATTCCGTCGCCTCCCGGTGGCGCCGGGCTGGGCGATCGAGCGCGTGCGACTGTCCGTCGAATTACGACGCTGGCGGCGGCCGGACACATCATCTGCGGTTGCCAGCTGCTTGGGTTGACTTTAAATCCACGGCTCGCGCGGTCGCCGTAATTCAAGGGTTTGCTGTCTGCAGGGTATCATGGACCACTATGACGGGGGCGATCTGGTCACGCCGATTGGAGGGAATGTGAAGAATGTAGAGCGGATCTTCGAAGGGTTAATCTGGAACAGCCGCCTTGTTGTTATTTTCGCTGTGATTGCGAGTATCGCGGCCGCACTCGGCATGTTTTATATCGCAACTGTAGATACCGTATATATGCTCGTGCATCTGGTCCATTATGCCGACCCGAC
>JAJXUF010000106.1 GCA_021783175.1 Pseudomonadota bacterium | reverse complement strand
GGATCCGACATGGTTGGATGCAATCGGCTATTCGCTTGCCCTGGATTCCAAACGCGCGCGACTGGAACTCGGCTGGAAACCGACATACGAATCCTACAAGGCAGTGCTGGACGCGCGCTAAACAGCGTCAGAGACAGCTCATGTCGAATATCGTTCCATTCCGCAAGCGTTCGGCGAAAGAGAAGAACCGGGGCAAAACCCTGTGCGCGAACGATTTTCATCGATGGACAGTGGCAACGGAGAAGCGATTCGACGTCAAGCGTGGGAAACTTGTGACGGTGCTGCGCTGCGAGCGCTGCGGCAAGGAAAAGCTCGAGCTGCGCTAGGACGCGGACTGACTCTAAAGCCCAAGCGAAAACATTGCATCCAGGTCGTGACGCGAGTAGGCACGGAAGGCGATCAAGGTTTCGGTCCTAATGATGCCCTTCACCTTCAGCATCTTGTTAGTGACGAGATCTGCAAGATCGTCGTTATCCTTGACGCGCAACATTGCCACAAGGTCGTGCGGTCCGCTCACTGAATAGACTTCGGCTACCCCATCGATAGCGGAAAGCGCCTCCGCCACCGCGTTAATACCTTCTCTCTCCACCTGCAACAGGACAATCGCTGTGACCATGCCTTTGACTCCTTTCGCGCCCAGGGTGCTAGGCCGAGGAATCCAGCTTACCCCTTTCGCGCGGGAAAATCCGCGGTACGAGGACCGGTACCGATTCGCCGGCTCACGAGCATTAAACAGCAGGCCTAGTTCCCGGACAAGACGAAAGACACCTAGGAACTTCGGTAACGATGCCGCTCAATTCTTCGCGTCACGGAACCGCTGCGCCAGCTCGATAATGCGTCGGGCCGCATTCGTATCTGCCTTGCCCGCGGCCCGGATTGAATCGGCATAGCCGGAGAAAAATTCGGGAAGTTGCCGCAGGATCTTCTGCTTGCGCAGACGACTTGCGCCCTGCACAGTCCAGTCGGCGCGCCAACCAGCGTGCGGCAGCGCAGTGCACACGCGTAACCCCCAGACAAGCTGATCCGCTTGCAGCACATGTGCGCGCACAACAAGACGATAGGCGTTCGCGCCTGCTCCAAGGCCAACGACGGGCCCGAAGTGCTCGACTTGCAGATCGCCAGCCAACAACTCAAGCATGCAATCAAGTTGCAACAATGCACGCTCGAGTTCCAAATCAATGCGCGGTTGCGCGGCTTGGCTTAGCGTCACCAGAAGATCGATAAAAGTAGCCATCGGGCGCTCGTGCACAAGAAGTCGCGTGGGCAATGCCGTCTTCAGCTGATACTCAGCACTATTTTTCCAGTAGTGTGACCGGTCTCAATGAGGTGGTGCGCCTCGGCCGCCTGGCTCAAAGGCAGAACGTGGCTAACCCTGATATTCAGGACACCCTGGTCAATCAGGGCCGCCCCTCGCTCCAGGATGCGCCGCTGAGCGCAACGCGCCTCGTGCATACCGAGATATTGCGGTGAAAGCATCAGCTCGTAGCTAATTGACTGGTTGCGCAACCTGGCGATCTTTAACGCATCAGCTTCGCAATCACTCTGCAGAATTGTCACGACATGTCCGTAAACACGCGTTGCAGCAAATGAGCGACAGAAGGTTGCGCCACCTACGGTGTCAAAGGTGACGTCCACACCGTCACCGCCGGTCCATTTCAGCGTCTCCTGAACGAAATCATCATTCTTGTAGTTAATCACCTGTTCTGCGCCGAGTGCTTGCGCAAATGATGCTTTTTGCGCGCCACTTACCGTTACTGCCACGCGTGCTCCCAAGTGTCGTGCAAGCTGCAGCGCCACATGTCCAACACCGCCAGCACCAGCATGGATTAACACACTCTGGCTCGCCTTAAGCTGCGCACGGTCGTTCAGCGCCTCCCAAGCGGTGATCAGGACAAGTGGCACCGCTGCCGCTTCCGTAAACGAAAGACTGGCAGGTTTGGCCGCAGCGTAATCCTCGTGGATTGTGATGTATTCCGCATAATTTCCCGCCTCACCGCCGATACCGCCCTGAAAGAAATACACTGCCTCGCCAGGACGGAAGCGCGTCACCTTGCTGCCAGCAGCCTCGACAACCCCCGCACCGTCGCAGCCAAGGACTGCTGGAAGCCTGTCGGGATAGTAAGTACCATTAGTACGCAGCTTTGCATCGACCGGATTGATGCCAGCCGCATGCAGGCGCACGCGCAAATGCGAGGGACTTGGCAGTTCTGGCACCGGGATTTCGCCCAACTGAAGGACCTCAGGCCCTCCGGGGGCGCGCATCAAAATGGTTTGCATCGTGCGGTTTGTGGCCATTGTGGACTTGACTGCGGCAGTGTGGGAATTGACTAAACTACCAGAACATGCGCGCCGATTGAACCCGTTATGACCAACAATGACGATCGCAACGAGCTGGAACAACGCGTACAGCGGCTCGAAATAGCGCTGGACGCACTGCGCCTAGAGCGAGCAGCGCCAATTCCGCAACTGCTACAAAAACCCCCGCCGGCAATCGTTCATCCGGTTTGGCCGTTAATGCTTGGACTGCCGGCCCTCGCATGCGGGCTGCTCGGCCTGGGTTTGCCTCAGCATTACTACCAACCCTTGTTCGCATTCCTTTTTCTGCTGCTCGCCTATCACCGACAGGTCTGCCACTGGTTTACCAAACCCTGGCGCTGGCCGCTTGCGATCATGAACTTCTTGCTGCTTTGCCTGCTTTTCAAGCTGCTGCTTGGGGACGGCAATCAACATCCGCTGGGATGGTTCACGCTGCCGACCGTAACTGCCACACCACCCGCAAGCAATGAGCCCTGGTATCGGCATCTGCTACCCGGTTACAGTCTCACCTGGCAGGGCGTTTCCGGAGTCAGCGACTGGTTCATTGATTTGACACGTATTCAGGCTTTACTGGTCATCACCACCCTGGTCGGCGCCCTGTTCCGCTTCCAGCCATTTGCGTCCTTTGCGGCGCTGGCTCTGTTGGTACTTTCGATCCCAAGCTTTCTAGGCTTCAGTTGGGATTGGGTAATCCTGTTTCTTGTGCTCGGCGGAACCGCGATTTACCTGCAAGCTCCTGCAACGGCTGGACGCACGCCCTCTCGTTGAGCGGGGCATCCACCGGATCGGTCAACCCTCCAGAAGGATCTTTTCCGCCGCATTCAAGGCTTCCGGTGTCCCGTACAGCACCAGCACGTCACCGCTGCCAAGGTGCGTATCGCCACTCGGCTGCGGTCCGGTAATGCCTCCACGTCTTACCGTTGTCACAATGACGCCGCTACCGTCCAAATTCAGATCCACCAAACGCTTGCCGACCGCATGCGCCCCCGCCGGTAGCGTCACCGAATGCAGACGCACACGATAAGATTCCTCGACTTCATCCTCTCCGGCGGCACCGTGAAAAAAGCCGCGCAGCATTCGATAACGATCGCGACGGGCGGTCTGCACTTGACGCAGAACATGAGAAACCGGCACACCCAACAGCATTAGCAGGTGTGAACCCATCATCAGGCTGCCTTCAAGACTCTCCGGGACCACTTCGGCGGCTCCGGCAGCCTTAAGCTGTTCGAGATTGCGGTCATCCATTGTACGGACGATCACCGGCATGTCGGGTCGCAGCTGACGTGTGACCTCCAATATGCGCAATGACGACGGCACATCCACAAAACTTATGGCGAGAGCCCGCGCGTACTTTAGCCCCGCGGCCTGCAGGATGTCGCTGCGCGCTCCGTCGCCGTAAATCACATTTTCGCCTGCATCCCGTGCGTCGCGCACCCGCACCGGATCGAGATCCAGACTTATGCTGCGGATGGCCTCCTGCTTGAGCATCCACGCCAAATTCTGACCACTTCGGCCGTAACCGCAAATAATTACGTGGTCATGCATGTCGCCCGCCGCCGCGCGAATGGAATCAAGGTTACTGCTGCGGCGCTCGCGATAACTCGGTACCAAGCGGGTCGCAAGCCTGCCGTTGTAACGTATGATTAGCGGCGCTACCAACATACTCAGAACCATCGTTGCAAGCACAATCTGAAGGATCTTATCCGGGAGCAGGTGCGAGTACTGCGCTTGGACCAGCATGGCAAAACCGAATTCGCCACTTTCGGCAAGCACGAGGCCGGTACGCAGGGCCACGCCCTGCTCCAACTTGAACATCCTACCAAGAATCGCGATGAGGCCTGCCTTTAACACCAGCATAATCCCGAGACTGCCCAGCACCCAGAACCAAAGCGGACGAATTGCGCTGAGATTGAGCAACATACCAACCGTTATGAAGAACAATCCCAAGAGAACATCGCGAAAAGGCAATATGTCGCTTTCCACCTGATGCCTATACTCTGTCTCGCCAATCATGAGGCCAGAGAGAAACGCACCAAGGGCCAGCGATAATCCAGCAAGCTGAGTAAGCCAAGCCGAAGCGAGTGTGATCAACAGCACGGTCAACATGAAGAACTCACGTGAGCGAGCAAGTGCAACTTCGTGGAAGATCGGCCGCAACAGCACCCTGCCCACCAGCAATATTACTGCCAAGACGACGAAGCTTTTCAAAACCGCCCAGGCAAGAGTGATCAAGACGGAATGGGCTGCATTTCCGCTGGCCAACATGGGGATGACGATAAGGAAGGGGACGACAACCAGGTCCTGGAAAAGCAGCACCCCCAGTGCCGCGCGGCCGTGACGCGAATGCTGTTCAAGCTGCTCAATCAGCTGTCTCATCGAGATCGCCGTGGAGGAAAGGCTAAGTACACCGCCGACAACTATTGCCCCCGGAGCCGGCACCCCAGCCATCCAAGCGAGACCACCGAACAGGGTAAAACTGAACAGAACCTGTGTACCTCCGAGGCCCAGAACCAGGCGCTTCATGGCGAGCAGTTGGGGAAGAGAAAATTCAAGCCCGATTGTGAACATCAGAAACACCAGCCCGAACTCTGCCAAGTTGCGCGTGCCCAAGAGATCCGGTATCCATCCAAGACCATAAGGCCCGACCGCAAAACCGGCGCAAAGATAGGCAAGCACCTGGGGAAGATGCAGATAGCGAAAAACCGCCACCAGCACTACAGCAACCGCCAGCAGGATCAAGATCTGCTGAAACACGAAATGGTACATGTAGGATATTGTTTTCCGTTTCGCTATACTCGCCAAGATTACTCTATGCCTCGTAACTTCGCGAAATACATGACAGAAAACTCCGCCCTGACGCGCTTCGGCCGCACGGTCATTGAACTCGAGGCTGCGGCGCTTTCCGCACTCACTGATCGCATAGACAAGGATTTCGCACGCGCCTGCCAGATCATTATGGGATGCGCCGGACGAGTCGTCGTCGTCGGCATGGGAAAGTCGGGGCACATCGGCGGCAAAATTGCTGCCACGCTGGCAAGCACGGGCACACCGGCGTTTTTTGTTCACCCTGGCGAGGCAAGTCACGGTGATCTTGGAATGATAACGCCACCCGATGTCGTGATTGCCATCTCCAACTCCGGAGAAACGGATGAAATCCTGACGATCCTGCCGATTATCAAACGCATGGGCGTGAAACTCATCAGCTTAAGCGGCAACCCGCAATCCAGCCTCGCGCAGCAAGCAGACGTAAATCTGGATGTGAGTGTTGAAAAGGAAGCCTGTCCGTTCAACCTGGCGCCCACCTCGAGCACCACGGCAACGCTTGCCATGGGCGATGCTCTGGCAATTGCACTGTTTCAGTCACGCGGGCTCACATCAGAAGACTTCGCTCGCTCTCACCCCGGCGGTAGGCTCGGACGCCGTCTGCTGGTTTACGTAAGAGACATCATGCACACAGATCGGAGCATACCGCTTGTCCGTCATGATGCTTCGTTGCGCGAAGCCCTGCTCGAAATGACTGGCAAGGGGTTGGGAATGACCGGTATCGTAGATGCCGGCGGGACTTTGCTTGGGATTTACACCGACGGAGACCTGCGACGCACTTTGAACAAGAATATCGACGTCTACAGCGCCAGAATCAGCGATGTCATGACCCAAAATCCGAAGACCACGCACGGCGACGTACTTGCTGCGGAAACTGTACAACTCATGCGTTCCCTCAATATCAACGGTTTGTTCGTCGTGGACGACGACAACCGTGTAGTTGGTGCGCTCAACATGCACGATCTGCTAAATGCGGGAGTAGTATAATGACTTCCGCGTATGCCCTGCCCTTCGATGTCGCACCGGCCACAATAGATCGCGCAGCCAGTATCAAGTTGGTCTTGTTCGATGTTGACGGTGTGCTGACAGATGGCCGGCTTTTTGTCGACAACAATGGTGAGGAATACAAGGCGTTCAATTCACGCGACGGGCACGGCATGAAGATGCTGCAGCGCAATGGGGTGGAAATTGGAATTATAACCGGACGCAACTCGCGCATTGTCGAACACCGCACCAAGGAACTCGGCATTCGGCACGTTTTCCAAGGATGCCAGGAAAAACTTCCGGTATATGAAAAACTTTTGGTCCAACTTGGCCTGAATTCAAATCAGGCGGCGTTCGTCGGCGACGACGTTGTCGATCTACCCATCATGTTGCGCGCCGGGTTCGCGGTGGCTGTGCATGACGCCCACGCCCTGGTGAAGAAGCATGCGCACTGGGTGACGCCAAGCACCGGTGGTCAAGGCGCTGCTCGCGATCTTTGCGAGCTCATCATGGTGGCGCAGGGAACGTATGTTGCGGAAATGCAGCGCTATCTTTGAAGTGACGAGGAACGCACATCGTAGTTCGGTGGGCTCGCTGCGTTTATGAATTGGCAGCTTAACAAGGTAATGATCGCCGTCATCCTGCTGGTGCTGCTGATTCTGTCCATATGGCTGCCAAATGCCCTTATTACTCCGGTCATATCGATGAAGACGATCAGCGGACATGAGCCGGACTACGAAATACAGGACTTCACATTGACCGCCATGAACCGGCAGGGACAGCCGAGGTATAAGCTGAGCGCGCAATCGCTAGTGCATTATCCGTCCGACAAGTCTGCCGCCCTCACGCAACCGCGCCTCACGCAGTTCACGCCAGGCCAGCCGCCAATCTATACTTCGGCCGATAGCGGCCGCGTCTACAATCGTGGCAAGGAATTGCTGATGACCGGCCATGTCAAAGTCGTGCGCGGCGGAAGCAAGAATCAACCAGGCGGCGACGTCAGCACGCATGAATTGAGGATTGTGCTCGAGTGATGCGCATTCCATCCGCTGTTGCGTTGAGTTTCTTCCTGTTCGCGGGTGGCTTGAGCTCGGTTATCTCGCTGGCAGCGCAGGCCGACACTGCCGCACCCCAAAGTCCGCCTGCACCGGCACCCGCCAAAGCGACACCGACAAGCGCAAAACGGGAGACGCCGGATTTGGCGCGCGAACGACACGAACCCATTCACGTCAGCGCCGACAGCATTGAAATAAACCAGCGGAAGGGTGTGGCGTACTACCGCGGGCACGTGGTGTTCGTGCAGGGCGGCCTACGCATCACGGCATCACGGGCCACAGCACATATGCGTAATAACGCTATACAGACGGTAACTGCCGAGGGCAATCCACTAACGATTTTCCAGAGCGCTCCAGCGCCAGAACAGGTAGTGCGCGGCTCCGCGGCGCATATGGAGTACAATGCATTCAAACAACTATTGAGTCTTTACGGCGACGTGGCGTTCGAGCAGGGCAGCGACTCCTTGCACAGTGGTACGTTGCATTACGATATCGCCACCGGCACGGTAACGGCTGAGGCGAGTTCGGCCCAGGATCAGGTCCACGTCGTAATCCAGCCGACCCGCGTTCCGGGCGTACCTACGGAGCCCGGTTCAGCCAAGCCTGGGGTGACAAAGTGAGCGTCCTCAGCGCGGTTGAACTGAACAAGCGTTACAAGACTCGCCAGGTGGTCAAGAACGTATCGCTAGAGATAGGCAGCGGCGAGGTCGTGGGTCTACTCGGACCCAATGGCGCGGGAAAGACAACCTGCTTCTACATGATCGTCGGCCTCGTTCCGATAGACCGTGGCGCAATTGTCCTGGACGGAAAAGACATCAGTCGCCTGCCCATGCATAAGCGCGCTCGTCTCGGACTCGGTTATCTGCCCCAAGAACCTTCGGTATTTCGCAAGTTGTCGGTGCAGGACAACATCCTGGGTATACTTGAAACGGTTCCTGGACTGTCTGCGGCGGAGCGCGCGCACCGACTTGAGGAACTGCTGCAGGAGCTGCACATCACGGAACGGCGCACCGCCCTGGGCATCAGCCTGTCAGGTGGTGAGCGACGGCGCGTTGAAATCGCACGGGCGCTGGCAACCCGCCCACAGTTCATTTTGCTCGACGAACCCTTTGCCGGAGTCGATCCTATTTCCGTTCTCGACATACAGCAGCTGATATCGCATTTGCAGAAGCTGGGCATTGGCGTCCTAATTACTGACCATAATGTGCGCGAAACCCTGAAAATCTGCGACCGGGCGTACATCCTAAGCGAGGGTCAAGTGTTGGCCGAGGGCGGGCCATCGGAAATTCTGTATAATGAAGAGGTGAAAAAGGTGTACTTGGGAGAAGATTTTCGCCTGTAGAACCACGGATGGGTGGCAGCGCAACCCCGTTGCTCGGTGTGGCACTTGAAGCCAGAAACATGCAAGAAGCGGTCTGACCACGCGCCGCGGGCCCGGTAAACCCACAATCCCGGACCTCTTTGCTCAACACTCTGGTTACGTTTGTTTATTCTAATTTTGTAATGACCAACTGATCATATATGGCATATGATCAGGCCAAAAATGGACTAAACTTTTAGATAATGGACAACAAGACAGATTACATAGCGTCAGAGTCCGCCCAGCGGGGGCCCTAGGTTAGCGGCGCCTATTCACCGATGAAACAGTCACTCGATCTCAAACTCGGACAGCACCTGACAATTACGCCGCAACTGCAGCAGGCGATACGCCTGCTGCAGTTGTCGTCGATTGAATTGCAGCAGGAAATTCAGGAAGCCCTGGAAAACAATCCTTTGCTAGAAGAGTTTGACGATGAGGCCGGCGCAAAGAGCGAGTCTGAAGACCAAGTTGCTGACTCCACCAAATTGGAAGAATTTGAAACCAGCGACCGCGATGAACAAATGGAATCGGGCGCATCCGATGACATGGCTGCCGAAGGCAGCGCTGATGGCGATGAGGGGACGGCCCAGGAAGACTATGCGAGCGATGCCTGGGAGGACAATTTCGACACAGCTTCGAGCACGACCGACCGATCCGGCCCCGACGATGGCCTGCCTGACATAGACGCGCGTAACAGTGCGCCTTTGACTCTGCGGGATCATCTGCGATGGCAGATGCAAATGACCCCCTTTTCCGATACCGATCGTCAGATCGCTCTGGCCCTCATTGATGCCATCAATGAGGACGGCTACCTCGCCGTTGGGCTGGAGGAAATACGACAATCGCTGGTGGTCGACAACCGCCAGGGCGCAACAGACCAAAAAGCTCAAGTAGGCGCGGAACCGGTGGGGCTCGATGAAATCGAGGCAGTCTTGCATCAGATACAGAATTTCGATCCAATCGGCGTAGGGGCGCGAAATCTAAGCGAGTGTCTAGTTCTGCAGCTGCGAGGCCTCGACCCGGCAACGCCATTTCTGGCAGAAGCACGCGAACTGGCGCGTCCGGAACTCCTCGATCTACTTGGCTCGCGCGACTACAAACAGCTGCGCCGCGCAATGAAGTTGCGACCTGAAGATTTGCAGGCGGCCATTGATCTAATCCAGCACCTCAATCCCCGACCAGGCGGCAGCATTCAGACCAGCCAGGCCAGCTACGTGGTACCCGACATTCTGGTGAGAAAGTCGAGAGGCGTGTGGCGGGCGGAACTGAACGGTAGCACTGCGCCGCGGTTACGCGTCAACCCGCATTACGAAAAGATGATTCAGCGCAGTGGTGGCGCGGATAACAAGTACCTGCAAGAGCGTCTGCAGGAGGCGCGTTGGTTTATCAAAAGCTTGGCCAGTCGCAACGAGACGCTCCTGAAGGTTGCCCGAGCGATAGTTGATCGCCAACGATCTTTCTTTGACCACGGCCCGGAGGCTATGAAACCTTTGGTGCTGCACGATATTGCCGAAGTCGTCGAGATGCATGAATCTACAATTTCGCGCGTGACAACGCAGAAGTATATGCTGACACCGCGCGGAATTTTCGAGCTTAAGTATTTCTTCTCAAGTCACGTTAGTACTGCGGATGGCGGGACTTGTTCGGCAACCGCTATCCGCTCGCTAATTAAGAAGCTGGTCGAGGCGGAAACGGCGTCTAAACCCATAAGCGACAGCAAAATCGCTGAAATTCTTGAGGAACAGGGTATTAACGTGGCGCGCCGCACCGTGGCAAAATATCGCGAATCCCTTAACATTCCGCCGTCTAGTCAAAGAAAGACTTTGGTTTAACGTTCAATTGGAGAGTGCCAATGCAAATTACCGTGACCGGACAACAGGTGGACGTCACAGAACCTCTGCGCAATTACGTCGCGGAAAAGATCGGCCGTATCCAGAAGCATTTTGATCACGTCACAACGACAAACGTGGTACTGCACTTTGAGAAGCGCAAGAACCGCCATACCGTCGAAGCCACGATTCACGCAAAGGGCACCAAGCTGCATGCAGATTCTGAGCATAACGACATGTACGCTGCCATCGATGATTTAGCCGACAAACTCGACAGGCAGGTGCTCAAACACAAGGAAAAAATCACTGATCACCACCGCAATGGCGGTGCATTGAAGGACCAGAAAGCAAAGTAGCATTTCGCAAGGCGCAACGCCGCAGCTGCGGCGTCTAGCCTTGCGCGGCCTTACTTTCTTTCCAATTTGCGCGGCATCGGATCGTTCCTTGCCGCGGCATGTAGTTGCTACTGGCTGCCTTTTCGCGCTCCTTACCGCGTTTTTACCGCAATACCGGCGTTGATCAGGTAAAGATGCTTGCGTGTTTGGTATTTACAGGCAAAATGCCTGTATAGCACCTCACTTTCAACGTCGCCAGAAGGCGCGAATGACAGCGCTGATGACCACAATCCTCACCGCCAACGACCTATTTGAAGCCCAGCGTGCGCCCCTAAAGCTGAAATGGCTGTCCGGCCAATCAGGCAAGGACAGACTGCTCGAACCTGCTACAGCGAAATTCCCTGGGATGGCATTGGTCGGTCACCTGAATTTTGTCCATCCGAACCGGGTGCAAATCCTCGGCAGCGCCGAGACCGCGTATCTCCGGAAGCTCGCGCCGGCCAAACGCCGCCAGGCAATTCACGATCTTTTCAGCTGC
>JAJXUF010000105.1 GCA_021783175.1 Pseudomonadota bacterium | reverse complement strand
GGCGACGGCCGAAGATCTTCCTGAAGCATCATTCGCGGGGCAGCAGGAAACCTTCCTCAACGTACGCGGACTCAATAATGTGCTGCAGTCGGTCAAGAGCGTGTTTGCCTCGCTTTTTACCGACCGCGCCATCGCCTACCGAGCCCACCACGGATTTGCAACCGGACAGGTCGCCCTATCGGTTGGTGTGCAGCACATGGTGCGCAGTGATATTGGCGCGAGCGGGGTGATGTTTACGCTCGACACCGAATCGGGGTTTCGCGATGTGGTATTCATAACTTCCGCCTATGGCCTTGGCGAAACCGTGGTGCAGGGCGCAGTTAACCCGGATGAGTTCTACGTGC
The DNA here is from genome assembly GCA_021783175.1 of Pseudomonadota bacterium. The sequence continues at coordinate 10,901 of JAJXUF010000105.1, read as the reverse complement.
ACAAGCCTATCCTAAGGCAGGGCAGAGAGGCGATTTTGCGCCGCAGCCTCGGCACCAAGGCAATCAAGATGGTCTATGGCGAAGATTCCGGTCGCTTCACCAAGACGGTCGACGTTGCCCCCGCGGAGCGCGCGCGCTTTTCGCTCACTGACGCGGAAGTAACGCAGCTTGCCCGCCAGGCACTGCTGATCGAGGATCACTACCAGCGTCCCATGGACATTGAATGGGCGAAGGACGGCGCTGACGGCAACCTGTACGTGCTGCAGGCACGTCCGGAGACCGTTGAAAGCAGGGCGTCAAACCAGATGTTGCGCCGGTACAGCCTCAAGGAAAAAGGCCAGAACAAAATTATCGCCACTGGGCGCAGTATCGGCCAGCGAATCGGCGCAGGACCGGCGCGCGTCGTGCTCAGTGCCGGAGAAATGAACAAGGTTCAGACGGGAGATGTTTTGGTCACCGACATGACCGATCCGGACTGGGAGCCGGTGATGAAACGGGCGTCGGCGATTGTAACGAACCGGGGTGGTCGAACCTGTCATGCCGCTATCATCGCACGCGAGCTTGGCATACCCGCAGTGGTCGGCTGTGGCAACGCCACCGATATTATCAGTGACGGACAGCCGGTGACAGTTTCTTGTGCTGAGGGCGAGGAGGGTCGTATCTACCAGGGAATTCTCGAGTTTGAAATACGCGAGACAAGCCTGGAGAAGATGCCCCGCCTGCCTTTCAAGATAATGATGAATGTCGGTAACCCCGAGCGCGCCTTTGATTTTCAGTGGCTGCCCAACGCGGGCATCGGCCTGGCGCGTCTTGAGTTCATTATCAATCGAACCATTGGCATCCACCCGAAAGCATTGCTGAACTATGCTGTTCTCCCGGAAAATCTGAAAAAGGAAATCAGCGGGCGTTGCGCGGGCTATGCAGATCCAGTGACCTTCTATCTCGAAAAACTTGCGGAAGGAATATCGACGCTTGCTGCGGCATTCTATCCCAAGCCAGTGATCGTACGCCTGTCGGATTTCAAATCCAACGAATACGCCAACCTAATCGGTGGTGATCACTATGAGCCGAAAGAAGAAAATCCCATGCTCGGTTTCCGTGGCGCGTCGCGTTACGTTGCCGAATCATTTCGCGATTGTTTCGAGCTCGAATGCCGCGCGCTGCGCAAAGTGCGCGATGACATGGGTTTAGGCAATGTGGAAGTCATGGTTCCCTTTGTCCGCACGGTGGGAGAGGCGCGCCAGGTGCTGAAGCTGCTTGCCGATAACGGGTTGGAGCGTGGCAAAAACGGCCTGCGCGTCATTATGATGTGTGAGATACCTTCCAATGCATTGCTCGCTGATCGATTCCTGGAACACTTCGACGGATTCTCCATCGGTTCCAATGATCTGACTCAGCTCACGCTCGGGCTCGACCGTGACTCAGGTCTCGTTGCCGGACTGTTCGACGAACGCGATCCGGCGGTCAAAGTACTCTTGCATCAGGCAATCCAGGCCTGCCGCAAGGCAGGCAAGTACATAGGCATATGTGGCCAAGGCCCCTCTGATCATCCGGATCTGGCCAAATGGCTCATGCAGGAAGGCATCGACAGCGTGTCTCTCAATCCGGACACGGTGGTGGAGACTTGGCTGTATTTGGCAAGTCCGCAATAGTGATCTTCTGACTGCTGGAGTCTTGTCGCGCTGGCGGGAACCTCCGCGCAGAAGGCACGGCGCTCCGCTATGCGTCCTGCAGACACCGGCAAAAAGATGCCTTTATCGGCCGGGAAGCAGGGCGAGCGACAGCCACGGCCAGTAGGTGATGATCAGTACCGCCAACAGCAAAATGAAGAAGAACGGCACGCTCGAACGCACAATGGCGTCCACGGGCTTGTTGAAGCGGTAGCTGACAATGAACAAACTCATGCCGACTGGCGGCATGAAATACCCGATCTGCATGTTGGCCAGGAAGATGATGCCCAGGTGCACGGGGTCGATACCGTAGCCAATTGCAACGGGAAGGATAAGCGGAACCACTATGATCATGGCCGCAAAGATTTCCAGCATCATGCCAAGTACTAGCAGGAACAGATTGAGCAGCATGAGAAACGCCAGCGGACTGGATACATGCGCCTTGATAAGTCCGAAAAGCTTGGTCGGCAGGCCAGCATCGATCAGGTAGTCGGTCGATGCCATCGCGGCGCCGAGAATAATCAGCAGGCCACCCACGAGGACCATCGAATCTGACATGATGCGCGCCAGCCGACGCCATCCGATCTCCCGGTATACGAATACTTCAACAATCAAGACGTAAAATGCCGTTACGGCAGCAGCCTCGGATAAGGCGAGATAGCCTCCATACACGCCGCCCAGCACGATGAAAGGAAGCGGAATCTCCCAGATCGATTCGCGCAGCGCAGCTCCCAGTTCGCGCCAGGAAAACTCTTTTAGGGGCAAGTCTAGGCGGCGGTTTTCCCAAAGACTCCAGGCAGCCAGCAGTCCGAGCATGAGCGCCCCCGGCAGTATGCCGGCGAGAAACATGCGGTCAACGGTCACGGTCTGACTCAGGTTCATCTGTTCGGCGATGATGCCGTAGAGAATGAGTGGCAGAGATGGGGCAAACAGCAATCCGAGACTGCCCGATGTGGTGATAAGACCGAGATTGAAGCGCTCGCTGTAGCCCGCCTGTTGCAGGGCCGGATAAAGCAGGGCGCCAAGCGCCACAATGGTTGCCCCGGAGGCGCCGGTAAATGCCGTGAATAGTGCGCTGGCGAGCAGCGCCACAATGGCCAATCCCCCAGGGAGCCAGCCAACGAGCGCGTTGGTAACGCGCACCAACCTGCGCGGCGCCTGGCTTTCGCCGAGCAAGTACCCGGCAAATGTAAAAAGGGGGATTGCCACGAGCACCGGCATGTCGGCAATGCGGTAGATCTCTATTGCAACGGCCGACAGGTTCACGCCTTCGGAGTGGAACCCGAACATGGTGCTGGCAAGTATGGCCGCGAACAGCGGTGCACCAAGCAGCGTCAAGAGTACTAAGACGACGATGATAATCATGCGCTGGACTGTGCCTTGCCTGAGATCACCAGGACCAGCTCGCGGATGCGCGTCAGCGCCAGGAGCGAGTAGCGCAGGGTCATTACGCCGAATCCAACCGGCAGTATCAATTCAACCAGCCAGGCCGGTACGGAACTGAAAGCGATGGTTCCGGCAGCCCGGTCGGAGTGCGCGAAGCGCGCGGCGTAGTAGGCCGCCATGGCACAGACAATAACAGTGAACAGATCGACAATGACACGCCCCGCAAGACGAATGCGCGGCGGCAGAAATCGCGATAACACGTCCATCGCCATATGCCGGTCACCGCGGCTTGCGGCCATTGCGCCAAGCATGGTGATCCAGAGGACCAGTACACGCAGCAGGTGATCACCGCTGACTAGCCCGGAATGGAAGACGTCACGCAGAAAAATCTGTGCTGCTGATAGTCCGATCATCATTGCAAGCATGGCCGCGAGCAGGCCATCCTCGATGAGCGCCACGAAATGCAGCGCTGCAACGAGCTTTCCGCGAGTCGATTCCGCCACTTTTCAGGATCCTGTGGATTGCGCCGCGTGGCTGCGCCGGTAATTGTCCAGGTTGTCTTCCAGTGTCTTCAGTGCCTGCGGACTATAGACCCCCTGTTGAGCAAGTCGCTGCACCGCCGCGTCGGCAATGCTGTGCAGCCGCTGGAGTTCGCTGCCAGAGAATTTGACGAACTGTATTCCCTGGTTGCGCAACGCGGCTATGGCATGTTCATTATCCAGGCGGTTCTGCTTGTTCAGGTTGACGAACACTCGTGCCATGACGCTGCGCACGACTTTCTGGTCGGCCGGAGCGATGCGATCGAATGCGCGGTGGTCTATTACCAGGGCACCGTAGGTGAACAGGATCGGCATGTCGGTGACGAACTTGATGCGGGTGTGCCACTGCAGTGCAATAGCACCGACTGGCGAGCTGCCGACTGTGTTGATAAGACCGGTTTCCAGACCCGTAAGCACATCGGTAAGGGGTAATGGTATGGGAGAAACACCAAGGTCATGGAACACTGCGCGGCTGATGATATCGCCTTCGGGAACCCAGATTTTCCTGTCCTTGAGGTCCTCAATGCGGCGTATAGGTTTATTGGACATGAGATAAGCAAAGCCGCCTTCGCCCAATCCCAGATTCACAAATCCGTGCTGCAGCAAGCCGTTGGTGATTGTCTGGTCCATCCTGGCGCGGACGTAGTCGAGCTCCGCATAAGAACGGATCGTAAAGGGCAGGGAGTAGATCTGTGCGTCCGGGTAGATTTCGGTCAGCGACCCGGCGGTCAGCGCACCACCCTGCAGTTGTCCGATGCGTATTTTGCGCAGCACGGTCTTGTCGCTGCCCATGGTGCCGCCTGGGTAGAACTTGAATACCACCCGTCCCGCCGTGCGTTGCGCAATCTCGGTGGCGCCGGCGCGCATTTGCGTCATCCACGCGGTACCGTCTGGCGCGATTGTGGCGACCTTAAGTTCGACCGCCGCGTTTGCCATGGATGCCCAAGCCCAGACCAGCAGTGCCGCCAAAGTGGCGCCAAATCGCAACTTGCTATGATGCATGGATACCTCGACTGGTTTTGTTAAATTTGTGCTTCAGGAGCGAGCGCATCAGGTGCTCAATTCGTTTGCCAGGCAGATCTCGTGCCGTTAGTTTCCTGCGTAATTATGCACGCTGACCGCAACCGCGTCTGCATGGTCATCTCCTTAGAAATAGGTGTCGGCGCTGGCGAGCAGCTTTCGCGCCAGTCGTTGCGCAAGTACGTTGCTCAATGTCAGTCCCGGTGAATGGGGATCGGCGGCGATCACTTCTTTCAACAATCTGTCATGCAGTGCGCGGTTGTAGACCAGACGCGCGTAGTCCTTGGCATACAGCACCTTGGCCATGAGGTTGTGTCCGCCAGATAGTGCTATGGCCTGCTTGAAATTGGATCGACCTTCTTCGGGCTTGCCGCCAAGGGCTGCCGGACGCAGCGTATCGAGTACGCCAAGATAGACATGCGCGTTTCCATAATTATAACCATCATCCAGCGCGACAACGCGTTGCATCGCAGCGGTCAGCTGGGGCAGTTCCGCGGTCGCGTTCCAGTCGTCCGAATGCGTCTGAATCCATTCGGCCCACGCCGAGGCATAGGCATAAAGGGCCGGCACGTCGGACCGGTGCAAGGCTGACAGGTCTGTAACAAAGGTCTGGTAAGAACGTGCGTCCGGACTGCAAAAGGGTCGATAACGCTGACATAGCGCACGCAGTCCGTAATTGCGCGCCCGTTCTGCCATGTGCGCGGCGCGCGCAGGATCTTTGACGAAAACCGCCGCATAAGTCGAGTACAGGCGTGCACCCGCAATCAGGAGTTGCTGGTTCGTCGGGTTGCCCTGAATGAGCCCGTCCACCAGCAGCAGATATGCGGGCGCTCCGTCCCGCACCGTTTGCGGGTCGTCCTGATTGGCGATCGCACCGGCCAGATCGCCGGCCAAGTGACTGGTGGTAGACGACGCCATCATCGCGCAGCCATCGAGAAGGAAAGCGATGAACGGCACGATTAGTATTGTAGGCGCGGCAAAAAACGCGCGCCGCGCGTTGCAGGCTAACTTGAACATCAACTGCACCCGGGTGGATTCAAGACTGGCATCGGCAACAAAGGCACGTCGCGCAAGTTGAATGGTTTGTGATTCAGCATATACTACATATCAAAACAAAGGCTTACAAATATATTTCAAACATGACCCGGTCATTTAATTTGCTTGGCCGCAAGTAAAAATAGCAACATGTTGCGGAATCGCTATCCCAGGCAATCTCACCTTGGCCGCAAGCGTCAAGAGCTCGCCCATGAATTCCAAGTCGGGAAAATCCCAGGTGTTTTGTGGATGGTGGCTGCCAAATTGCAGACCGTCTCTCAACCGAAAATGGACGCGACCAAGGATGTGAAACGGGGCTCGCCAGAACATGGACTGCAGGCATGACAATGTCATGAATGCAGATGCGGCAGGGTGGCAACTCTACATCGTCGAATGCAGCGACGGGACGTTCTATACCGGAATAACCAACAATCTAAAGCGCCGACTGCAGTTGCATAATGCGGGACGAGCCGCCCGCTATACCCGCGGGCGCGGGCCGGTGGAACTGCGTTATTTAGAGATCTGCACTAGCCGAGCCAAGGCATTGCGCCGGGAGTGGGCCGTCAAACGCCTCACCCGTGCGCAAAAGCAGGCACTGATGCAGCTGGCATCCAGAGCGCGTGGCCGCAGGCGCGATTGAGATGTGCGAGCCCGCCGCTTTGTCTGAACTCCTGGAGTGTTTTGCTGCCGCGGCAGGAGACTAGCAGCGCGATTAAGCGCGCTCGCCGGTTGGCACAGACGCATCGGAAATCCGCATTCGTGTTTCTGAGCTGCGAGGCTCAGCCTGGCAGCTGCACTGAGAATTGCCCGCAGACACGGCGGCGACTCCAGCAATTTGCCGCTGGGTGTGAATCAAAAACCGCGAGTTTGGCAGTCGCCGACAGGAAAATTATCTTGAGATCCAGACTCATCCATGGAAACGCTGGAAGACGAGACAGGCGTTGGTTCCCCCGAAGCCGAAGCTGTTGGACAGCACCGTGTCGAGCTTGGCGTTGTCGATGCGACTGCGCACTAACGGGATGCCTTCGGCCGCCGGATCAGGGTCGAATATGTTCGCCGATGCGGTTATAAATCCGGATTCCATCATGAGCAGGCAGTAGATTGCCTCGTTAACGCCGGCGCCGCCGAGCGCGTGACCGGTGATCGATTTGGTAGAACTAATCGGCGGGCACTTGTCGCCGAATACTTCACGGATCGCCTCAATTTCGCGCATATCGCCTACCGGCGTGCTTGTGCCATGCGAATTGATGTAATCAACCGGGGCGCGGATTCCGGCCAGTGCCTGCCGCATGCAGCGTACCGCCCCTTCGCCTGACGGTTGCACCATGTCGAAACCGTCGGAGGTTGCACCGTAGCCGGTGAGTTCCCCGTATATCTTGGCGCCGCGTGCACGCGCGTGTTCCAATTCTTCCAGTACCACCATGCCGCCGCCTCCCGAGATGACGAAACCGTCGCGGTTCGCGTCGTACGGGCGTGAGGCTGTCGTCGGGCTGTCGTTAAATTTTGACGAAAGCGCTCCCATGGCGTCGAACAAAAGCGTCATGGTCCAGTGCACTTCATCTCCACCGCCCGCAAAGACGATGTCCTGTTTGCCCATCTGGATGAGTTCGGCTGCGTTACCAATACAATGCGCGCTTGTGGCGCAGGCGGAGCTAATGGAATAGCTGACGCCCTTGATCTTGAATGCTGTCGCCAAGCAAGCCGCGTTGGTGCTGGACATTGTGCGGGTGACCATGTACGGCCCCACCTTGCGCAGGCCCTTTTCGCGCAAAAGATCAACCGCGCGTACCACGTTTTCCGTGGAAGAGCCGCCGGAGCCGGCAATCAGGCCAGTGCGTAGATTGGAAATCTGTGCTTCGGTAAGACCGGAATCCGCGATGGCTTCACGCATCGCCAGGTAGCTGTAGGCTGCTCCATTGCCGATGAAGCGGTAGATCTTCCGGTCAATCAGCTCTTCCGGATTCAGCCGGATCGGCCCATGCACTGCGGTACGGAAGCCCAGGTCGACGTATTCCTGGTGAAATTCTATCCCCGACCGCCCCTGACGAAGCGATTCGCGCACTTCTTCCTTGTTGTTACCGATGCTCGAAACAATGCCGAGCCCCGTTACGACTACGCGTCTCACGGTAAATTCCCCTAAAAATTTTCCGTTGAAACGAAAAGGCCAACCCGCAAGTCGGTCGCTTCGTATATCGGGCGTCCGTCGACTTCCATAACTGCGTCGGCAATGCCCATGTACAGCTTGCGCATTATCAGACGCCGTATGTCCACGCGGTAGGTCACCAGCCTGTTCTTCGGGGTGACCTGTCCGGTGAATTTCACCTCACCGGCACCGAGTGCCCGACCATGACCCAGGCCCCCAAGCCAGCCGAGAAAAAATCCGAGTAGCTGCCACATGGCGTCCAGGCCGAGACAGCCCGGCATCACCGGGTCCCCCTCAAAATGACAGCCGAAAAACCACAACTCCGGCCTGATATCTAGTTCTGCAATTATTTGCCCCTTGCCGTTGGCGCCCCCATCTTCGGCAATCCTTACGATGCGATCGAACATGAGCATGGGCGGCAACGGCAGCTGCGCATTACCGGGTCCAAACATTTCGCCGCGACCGCACTGCAGTAGCTCCTCGTGGCTGAAGCTGCTTTTTCTCTGCATTTGTTGGATTGATATATGGTTGACGTAGGTGCCTTCGTAACCAACCGGACGCGGCTCAAATCCGTATTGGGTTGGAATACGCTTCAGACTATACCACACCCGGGCAGGTGCTGGGCTGTCCCCATGGAATCGTTCCAGTCCAAGCAGGACCAGCAATCGTTTGATTAAAGCCGATTTGGCCCTGTCTGGCAAATGACGAGAGCATTACTTCACTCCGGCAGGTTGACGACTGCGTCCTCAGTATCGACCCAGATTGAGATAGTGCACGCTGAAAAGATGCCCTGGATCGGTCCATACCGCTGTCGGTTCGAAACCGGCTTTGCGCGCGATATCCTGGAATTCAGTTATGTCGTATTTATAGGAATTCTCAGTATGCATGTGCTCACCGCGGGCAAAATGGAAACTGTCGTCGCCGATGCGTATGTCCTGGTCCTGGAGACTTGTCAGATGCATCTCGATACGGCCGTGGGCCTGGTTGTAGAAGGCCAAATGGGCGAAATTTTCCAGCACGAAATTGCCGTCCAACTCTCGGTTTATGCGTGTCAAAAGATTCAAATTGAACTGCGCCGTGATTCCCGGCACATCATTGTATGCGGCGTGCAGCACCCGTGGGTCTTTCTTTAGGTCGACCCCTATCAGGAGCGCGCCATCCGGCTCGACCGTGCGCGCGACGTCCCGCAGAAAGACAATTGTGTCATCCGGTTCGAAGTTGCCGATGCTGGAACCCGGAAAAAACGCCAGCTTCCGGCCGACACCGGAAATAGGGGGTATCACGAAGTGTCGGCTGAAATCGATGCACGTGGCATGCACCTCAAGCCAGGGATAGATGTCGGCTAGCGCCTGGGCCGCCTGAGAAAGCTGGTCGCATGCAATGTCCATCGGAAGGTAGGCCGCTGGGCGCAGGGTCTCGAGCAGCAGGCGCACCTTGTGGCTGTTTCCGCTGCCGAACTCAATGAGTCGGCAGTTCGGACCGGTTAGACTCGCAATCTGTGCTGCATGATCCTTCAGAATATCGATCTCAGTACGTGTCGGGTAGTATTCCGGCAACGCACAGATCGCATCAAAAAGTTCGGACCCGCGCGAATCGTAGAAAAATTTTGGCGCAATGCGCTTTGGTTGCTGGCTCAGGCCGTCAAGCACTTCCTTGCGAAAGGTATTCGTGGGGGGATGAAAATCGGAAAAGCGAATCCTGCGCGCAGCCATGGTCATATCTCCCTATTGTCGATGCACAGCAGCCCATGGAGGTAGGCAGACGTCAAGCCACTGCGCCTCTTCGACGGCAAGTCGCAGCGCAGGAAAAGCGCGCTGCGCAACCGCCGGCAGCGCCAGGCGCAGGTCGGTTCCGGTGGCGCCTTCCACGGGTATGGCCATGCAGCGCATCGATCATTGGCATTCATTTTGGATAAGTAGTGTTCAGGCGCCAAGCGGGCTGCGCAAGTACTAATACATGCCAGATCGCCCGCTGGCGACGTCTGCGGCGGGGTGTTGGCCACGGGACTGCCCTGTGGTCACCCCCGGTTAGGCAGCGGAAACGAACCTCGGCACGTCGCCGAACACCTCCACCGCCTAGGGGAATTTTGCCGCCGCTTGCGCCATTCTAAGAGATTATCCCGCATGACGGCCACGTCCCTTTTTCAGCTGCTAAACTTACGGAAAAGTATGGGTTAGTCATACGGATTTGCGGGGGGTCCACCCGCGGTGCCGCAACCGGGGTGGATTGAGGCGTGTCAGGCCGCATGCGGGTCGCTGTCTTCAGGTGGCAGACAGTTCCAGCGCGGTTATCAAAACCTGGGTTGAAACATGTCCAATCAACAAATTGCCGAGGCAACTGCCGTAAGCGAGCGGGTGCTGGTTGTCGATGACTCGCTGGTTATCCGTAAAGCCATCGAGAGGAAGCTCAAAACGGACTTTGACCTGATCATGGCGAACAATGGCGAGGCCGCCTGGGAGATTTTGGCGCGAGATGAAAGCATAAAGGCGCTGATTACGGATATGGAGATGCCTGGTCTTGACGGCTATGGACTCATTTGTCGTATCCGCGCGGCAGAGCAGCCGCAGTTGCGCAATTTGCCAATCATTGCCATTACCGGCGCTGACGATGAAGAGACCAAGGCACGTGCATTTGCCTGCGGGGCCACCGACTTCATCATCAAGCCTATCGACCCATTGCAGCTGCAGGCACGCGTGCAGGCGCACGTGAAGTTTAACGATACGACGCGCAAGCTTGCCGAGGTCGAGGCAACGCTCGAGGATCAGGCGATCACGGATCCGCTGACGCTGCTCAGCAGCAGGCGCTATTTTCTGCAGCGCGGCGAGCAGGATCTGGCGCACGCAGTTCGCCACGGCAGCGACATGGTGCTTGCGCGGTTGGACATTGATCGGCTGAAGCATATCTACACGCAGTACGGCGATGAGGCCGTCGACCAACTCCTTGCGTGGATCGCCGGAACGCTCAAGCACCGCAGCCGGAGCGAAGACACAATCGCCCGTATCGGGGGTGCAGAATTTGCTTTTCTGGCGCCTTCTACCGGGCGAGCGCAGGGCGAAATAGTCTGTAACCGCATGCGCATGGCGGTGGCAGCCAGTCCGTTCCGCTTCA
>JAJXUF010000104.1 GCA_021783175.1 Pseudomonadota bacterium | reverse complement strand
GGTCGAGTACACCCCCTTCGATGTTCCGAAAGTTCCGACCGCCGCAATGTAGGCGGGATTGTTCCACGCCATGTCGATTCCGGTTCCATTTCCGCCCCCTAAACCGGGTGACCGATTATTTGCCGAACTTGTCAGCGAGGTGTTGACGTACAGGCCGGTATCGCCTTGCCCGCTGAGCAGAACGTACGAAGCCGTGGGAGGCGGTGCCGTCATCCCCAGGTTCACCATTTCCTCGATGCCGTTGACGTCAAAGGTCCAGTGAGGCAGCCAACCTGAGGCGGAGAAGGCATCGGTGGTGGACATGATCCCGCCACCGAGCCCGTACGAAACGTGATCCGGGTTGAAAGGATCGATCTGCAAATCGTCGACCCATCCCCAGTAACCGCTCACGTCGTGGTAATTCAGGCTTCCACCGGTGTCGCCTGACCTGCCGATTTCGTGCCAGGTTGCCCCGGCGTCGGCGGAAGCCATCGCAATCTGCACCCATGTCCCATCCCCCCATGTGCCGGACACGCCAAAAGCAATTTTCGTTGTCGCACCGCTGCCATAAACGGAGAGGCCTCCTATCCCGCCATAGTAGACAGTGGGGGAGTCGGAGGAGGCGACCAGCTTGGTCCATGTCGTGCCATCGAACTTATATAACCACGAAGGCGCGCTGCTACCAGGACCCGAGCTCGAGGCAAAAGGCACGTAGAACATGCCGTCGGCCGCCCGAACCATGTGCGGTATATAAGGGAGAACTGGAGCAGGAGGTGTGCCGGTCGTCGCACTCGTCACGGCAGCGGGAATCGCGATCCCCGTCCAGGTGGCTCCACCGTCGGTCGATTTGTAGAGGTAGGAGGAAAGACTTGCCAAGCCCTTGTAGTCCGGGGCGACCCCGGCGTAGAGGGTCCGGGTGGCGCTGCCCGTGGGCATGAAGCCCGTTGTCGGGACCGTAGTGTCGAACACAACAAACTCGACCCCGATGGGGCTCCCGCCGTTGGAGTTGGTCATGTCGGTGGTAGTCATCACATAATTTGACAGAGTCGTGACCTGGCTCCAATGCAGTCCACTGTCCATGCTTTTCCAAAGCCCAGCCGTGCGCGAGGCATAAAACATCGTCGAAGGAAGATTGGGATCGACCACCAGCCGTTCACCGATCGCCCGGCCCTGGTTGTTCGACCCGATCGGGAAGGGAAGCGTCACGTAGTTCCAGGTATTGCCCTGATTGGACGAGTAATAGAAGCGTCCGTTACCATATGAGACAGCCATGCTCGTTGTCATGTACACCTTGCTCGCATCCGAGGGATCGACGGCCAGGCTCTCGGCACCTTCATTGCCGCCATCCTCGGGAGCAAAACCGTCGGTAAGTGCAGTCCATTGGGAAATGCCATTGTCCCATCGGTACACGCCGTCCATGTCGGTTCGGGCGTAGCGCAAGTTGGCCACGGTCGGGTGGTAGATGATGCCGGGGATATACCCGCCTCCGCCCATCTTTACAGTGGTCCACCCCTTGGAAGGGGCCACAGAGCCGGGGGTGCCAGACGAACCACCGGTAGCACTCGACGAGGTGGTGACCGATCCATTGCCACCGCAGGCACTCAATAGTCCGGTGGTGGATAACACGCTTAGAAAGAGCAAACCAATTAGACTTGAATGTTTCATGCTCGACTTACCTTGTAATCTGATTTTAATGTGCCGTTATCCGCGACTTGCCATGCCGTCCGTTTTGCCAAGTACGCCTGCCGCTTCAATCGCTGCTTCGACCAACGCACAATCGTCCACTGCCTCATTCAGGTCTGCATCGGGATGTTGCCCCGCAACGAACGCAGATGAAGTTGGCGGAGGCTCATCGGCGGAGCGCGGAGAATAGAAAATCCAACTTCCAAAGTCAAAACAATCGATTTCTTGCATGCAATTTGCGAATGCCTTTTTTGTCATGTCCTTGGCCGAATCAGGAGGCGAAGCCGTCGATTGCCCGGGCATCTGCATACAAGCCGGGCGACATGCCGCTACGCGATTGAATTTGAACGTGGGTTGCGGGCCGAGCAAATCACCTGTCGGCCGGAACCCGGACTATAAGGCCGCAACCTGTTCCTTTCCGGGAACGCTGATAAAATAGGCCCCATCGCCAGTCGCAGGAAATTCACATGCTGTTGTGGTTCGTCATCGCCTATTGGATCATCTCGGTCGGCATCGGCCTGTATGCGGCCACGCGAGTGCATAACACTCGCGATTTCGCCATTGCCGGGCGCCACTTGCCGTTCTATATGGTCACCGCCACGGTGTTTGCGACCTGGTTTGGTTCCGAAACGGTGCTCGGCATCCCCGCGACTTTCCTGAAGGAAGGATTGCATGGCGTCGTCGCCGATCCCTTCGGCGCTTCCATGTGCCTGATCCTGGTCGGGCTGTTTTTCGCGGCGCCGCTGTACCGCATGAACCTGCTGACCATAGGCGATTTCTACAAGAAGAAATTCGGCCGCGGCGTCGAGGTGCTGACCACCATCGCCATCGTGATCTCCTACCTCGGCTGGGTGGGGGCGCAGATCACCGCGCTCGGCCTGGTGTTCAACGTGGTGTCGGGCGGCGAGATCAGCAAGGTCATGGGGATGTGGATCGGCTCAGGCACCATCCTCATCTACACTTTCTTTGGCGGCATGTGGGCGGTGGCGATCACGGACTTCATCCAGATGATCATCATCGTCATCGGCATGCTGTTCATCGGTTACGAGATCAGCGGCGAGGTCGGCGGAGTGGGCACGGTGGTCAGCCATGCCGTGCAAGCGGGCAAGTTCCAGTTCTGGCCAACGCTGGATGCCAGGGAGATCATCGGTTTCGCCGCAGCATGGATCACCATGATGTTCGGCTCGATTCCGCAGCAGGACGTGTTTCAGCGGGTACAGTCGGCCAAGACGGAAAAGATCGCCGTCTGGGGTTCGGTATTCGGCGGCGGCCTGTATTTCCTGTTTGCCTTCGTGCCGATGTTCCTGGCGTATTCGGCCACACTGATCGATCCCAAGATGGTGAGCGACCTGATCGACACCGATCCGCAAATGATCCTGCCGCGCCTGATCCTGCGGCCCGAGGTTAATTTGTTCTTTCAGGTGATGTTCTTCGGCGCCTTACTCTCCGCCATCAAGAGCTGCGCGTCGGCCACATTGCTGGCACCGTCGGTGACGTTCAGCGAGAATATCCTCAAGCCCATGCTCGGGCACAAGCTATCGGATCGGCACATGCTGCACACCATGCGCGGCGTGACCCTGGCGTTTACCGTGGTTGTCACGCTTTATGCGATGAACTCCAAGTCCAGCATCTTCAAGATGGTTGAAAACGCGTACCAGATCACGCTGGTCATGGCTTTTGTTCCGTTAGTGGCGGGGCTGTTCTGGAAGCGCTCCACCACCCAGGGCGCGCTGGCGGCGATTTTCAGCGGCCTGTCGGTATGGCTGTCCATTCTGATATTCGGGCCGGACGACCCGTTCTTCCCGGCGCAGTTCGCGGGTGTCATTGCCAGCGCCATCGCCATGGTTATCGGTTCTTTGCTGCCCAGTATCGTAGCCAGACCTCTGCCGCAGGCGCCTGAACATGCGGGACTGCATCACCTCGCGGCCAGCCATACCGAGCATGTGGCCGAACATCCGCATCATCACCCACCCCATCAGAGCGACCATTAGTCACGACTGTCATGTTATTGTCATAATTCTTTCATACCATCGCAAGCCAGGCGACATGAAACCGATGGAGAAAAGATGACAACCGCGAACATACTGATAGTGGAAGACGAACCGGCGATCCAGGAGCTGCTGGCATTCAACGTGGCGCAATGCGGCTTCCGCGCCATCCAGGCCTATGATGTGCCCGGTGCCTCGGCCGAGATCAACCGCGCGCTGCCGGACCTCATCCTGCTCGACTGGATGCTGCCCGGCACTTCCGGCGTCGAGCTGGCGCGGCGTTTGCGCGCAGACCAGCGCACGCGGGACATCCCCATCATCATGCTCACTGCCCGCACCGACGAGCGCGACAAGATATCCGGGCTGGAATCGGGGGCCGACGACTACATCACCAAGCCATTCTCGCCGCGCGAACTCATGGCGCGCATCCGTGCCGTGTTGCGCCGCCGCGCACCGCAAATGAGCGAAGAGACGGTCCGGGTGGAAGGGGTCGAGCTCTCGCCGACCACGCATCGTGTCAGCGCCAACGGCCAGATCGTCGATCTCGGACCGACAGAGTTCCGGCTCTTGCACTTCTTCATGACCCACGTCGAACGCGTATACAGTCGCGCCCAACTGCTCGACCAGGTGTGGGGCGACCATGTGTTCGTCGAGGAACGTACCGTGGATGTCCATATCCGCCGCCTGCGCCAGGCGCTGGAACCCTCCGGCCTGGACGGCCTGGTCCAGACGGTGCGCGGCAGCGGGTATCGTTTTTCCAAGGAATAGCGCTTGCCTCAACCCGTATAATGCCGCCAGTCAATTCCTGAGGTTCGATAGTGAGCGAATTCTGGCGGCGCGCTTTCATTTATCCGGTTTACCTGTCCCTGATCGCCCTGTTCCTGTGGGTGACGGCGGGGGCCTTGCCCGCTGCGCTGGTTTTTGGCATCGGCATGGCCCTCCAGTATTTTTCGCATTTGCGCAACCTCGCTGCCTTCAACCGCTGGCTGGCCGACCCGGATACGCGGTCAGTGCCGGACGGCACCGGCCTGTGGTTGGACGCCTTCTCGCAACTGAACAAGCTGACCAAGCGTCGCCGCAACGAGCGCGAGCAACATGCCGCCGCGCTGCTGCAGATGGAACAGGCCACTTCGGCCCTGCCGGAGGGAGTGGTGATCCTCGGCGAGGGAGATCGGGTCGAATGGTGCAACCCGCAGGCGGAGCATCATTTCGGTCTGGATGGAGAGCGCGACGTCGGGCAGCAGATCACCTACCTCGCGCGCCAACCTGAATTCGTGCAATACCTTGCGCAAAACAGTTTCGCCGAACCGCTGGTATTGCGCGGCATGCGGCATGACGACCTTGTACTCTCGATCAAGCTGATTGCCTACGGCAGCAGCAAGCGCCTGCTCATCAGCCGCGATATCACCCATCTGGAACGCATCGAGACCATGCGCCGCGATTTCGTTGCCAACGTTTCGCATGAATTGCGCACCCCCCTGACCGTGGTCAACGGCTTCGTCGAGACGATGCAGGATATGCCGAGTCTTGAGAACGATATGGCCAGACGCGCCCTGCATCTGATGGGCGACCAGACCAAACGAATGGAGAATCTGGTGAACGATCTGCTGACCCTGTCTCGGCTGGAGAACGAACAGAACATATTGCACGAAGAGAAAGTCGATGTACCGGGCCTGATGAATACCCTGCTTGAGGAAGGGCGTGCGCTGAGCAATGCGCAGCATCAGCTCAAACTTGAGATAGAGAGCGCATCAAAACTCAGCGGCAGCATCAGCGAATTGCACAGCGCCTTCGGCAATCTGGTCACGAATGCCATCCGTTACACTCCACCCGGCGGCGACATTTTTTTGCGCTGGTACGAGCAGCCCGACGGCCATACGGTGTTCTGCGTCAGAGACAGCGGGATCGGTATTGCGCAACAGCACATATCGCGCCTGACCGAACGGTTTTATCGCGTGGATCGCAGCCGTTCGCGCGAGACGGGCGGTACCGGCCTGGGCCTGGCTATCGTCAAGCACATCGCCCTTCGTCATCAGGCGCAGCTCAATATCGCCAGCGAAGAAGGCAAGGGCAGCACCTTCAGCATTGTCTTTCCGGCGAAGAGGCGGATACCGGCGGACGACCCGACCGCGATAAGCTAAGCCGCCGGGGCGAAACTGACACGTTCGAAGTCGTTTCCTTTGTCCACGCTGAAGCCCAGTATCACGCTCAGCTTTTGGTTGTCCTTCAAGGTGAGATCGATACGGCGTCCGGCCTGGAACCAGTCGCGCGGGAGCACAATGCTGGCCGGGATGCGCAGCCTGGGCATCTCCGGCAGCATCAGCGCTGCCGCCGCACCGGAAACGAGATTGCCCCAGGAAGTGCCGCGCATGATCATCGCTTGCGGGCTGCCCGGCAGGTAGCGCACGCCGATATAGAGTTGTCCGCTGCGCGCAACGCTGACCAGCGAGATCACGCCCACCTTGTAGGCTCTCGTTTCGGGGTTGTGCACGCAGACGATCTGGTTCATGCCCAGCCGTTCGCCGGTATTCAATTTGCGCAGCAGGCGCCCTTGCAGCAGCCCGTCGTCTTCCACCAGCCACGGCTCGGACAGGAACCCGACTTCCAGCAGGTTGTGGCGATCGGTCTGGTCCAGCACGCGGCCGAAGGTCTCGATCTGCTTCTGTATTTCCTTGTCCGCGATGCCGACGATGTTCGGGGCCTTGAAGGGCTTGCGCGAGATATGCGCGTAGATGTTTTCCAGGCCGAAGCACATCTCCAAAACGGGCGCATCGCGCGGCTCGTCCACCAGCGATTCGGCGCGCTGTTCGCACCAGCAGGAATGCAGGCGGTTCAGGAGCTCGATGCATTCATTGCTACTCAGTTCGTCCCCGAGTTCATTTTGCCGCGGGGCCTGCCCTTGCTGCAGCAGGATGGTCTTTACCCGGATCAGTTTGGACAAGGGAACCATGGCCAGAAAGCGCATGCCGGGGGCGTCGGTGGCACGATGTATCGGAACCAGCCCGCGCGTCCCGGCCAGATCGACTGCCAGCGGTGGGGCATCTTCCCTGGTCATGCTGCAATTCGGCTCGACCGTGAACGTGTCTCCCCAATAGTCCAGCCAGCGATCCGCGATTTGCCATTGGGCGCGTGTCAGGCCGAGCAGACGCGCGCGATGCAGCAACAGCGTCTTGACGTAGAGCATGAGGCAGGTGACGTTTCGGCCGGCGCGGTTGAATTTGTCGGCGACAGGCGTCTGCTGGAGTCCCTGCTCCTCGATATGCGCATAGATCATGTGGAAGCGTTGCCAGGATTGCCCGTCCGGCTCGCATCCCGCCCGCAGGAACTCCCCGAGCTGCAATCCGCCGTACAGCAGGCAGCGGTGGGATATCAGCGCAGCATCGGATGCGAGTGTGGTGTCTCCTGCATCCCAGGATTGCAGGCAGCGCAGGTAGCCGTTGAGCATGCTTTGCCACAAGCTGGTGATGGCGACGAGGGTGGTGAAATCTTCGTCGGTGAGCGGCAGTTTTTTTCCGAACAGTCTTTTTGAGAAATCGTCCTGGACGATATTCACGGTCTCGCGCAACGCTTCGAGCGTCTTCAGGCGTTCCCTGCCGCGCATGGGGAAGCGGTTGAGTTCATCCAACTGGGCGCGCAGCGTGCCGTGCGCCAGGCTCAGGTTGGTCAGCTGGAACTGGCTCAACCACCTGGTGCATGAATCCTCATCCTTGAAGGCGGGGTTGGCGAGGTCGTCGGTCGGTTCCAGAGGCAGCATCTCAACTCCTATAACAGCACGCGTTCGATTCCACCGTTGTTGGCATTCGCCACATAATCTTCCAGCCAGCTGGCCCCCAGCAGATGCTTCGCCATCTCCACCACGATATAGTCGGTCGTCGTGCCGGCATCGTCCGCGTAGCGGCTCAAGCCCTGCTGGCACGCCGGGCACGAGGTCAGTATCTTCACCTCACCCGTAAAGCCGTCTGAACGCAACGCATCCGATCCTTTGCGCATCTCTTCTTCCTTGCGGAAGCGCACCTGCGTGGCGATCTGCGGCACGCTCAGGCCGAAGGTGCCCGCCTCGCCGCAGCAGCGGTCGTTCAGCGCGACGGGGGTCGCCATCAGTTCGTTTACTACCTTGAGCGGCGCGTAGGTCTTCATCGGCGAGTGGCACGGGTCATGATACATGTAGCGCGTACCTTGTACCCCCTGCAACTTTACGCCTTTTTCCAGCAAGTATTCGTGGATGTCGAGCAGGCGGCAGCCGGGGAATATCTTTTCGAACTGGTATTTCAGCAACTGGTCCATGCAGGTGCCGCAGGACACGATCACCGTCTTGATGTCGAGATAGTTCAGCGTGTTTGCCACGCGGTGGAACAGCACGCGGTTGTCGGTAGTGATCTGGCTGCCCTTGTCTTCCTGCCCGGCAGCCGTCTGCGGGTAGCCGCAGCACAGATATCCCGGCGGCAGCACCGTGATCGTGCCGATCTCGTACAACATCGCCTGCGTCGCCAGGCCGACCTGCCCGAACAGGCGTTCCGATCCGCAGCCGGGAAAATAGAATACGGCTTCGGTATCTTCATTCACTTTGCGCGGGTTGCGGATCACCGGCACGATGGTGTTGTCCTCGATGTCGAGCAGGGCGCGCGAGGTCTTCTTGGGCAATCCGCCCGGCATCGGCTTGTTGATGAAGTGGATCAACTTGGCCGGGATGGCCGGCTTGCCGACGGTGGCGGGCGGATGGGCCACTTGCTGGCGGAACAGGCCCAGATGCTTGGCGATGCGGTAGCCGATGCGCTGTGCCTTGTACGACCACTCGATCATCACCTTGCGCATGATCTTGATCGTGAGCGGGTCGGTGCTGTTCAGGTACAGCATGGACGCCGCGGTGGCCGGGTTGAACTTTTTCTTGCCCTGTTTGTGCAGGAAATTGCGCATCGCGACCGACACGTCGCCAAAGTCGATGTCGACCGGGCAAGGCTTGAGGCACTTGTGGCAGACGGTGCAGTGATCGGCCACGTCGTTGAATTCGTCGAAGTGCGCGATGGAAACGCCGCGCCGGGTCTGTTCTTCGTACAGGAAGGCCTCGATCAAAAGCGAGGTGGCGAGGATCTTGTTGCGCGGCGAGTAGAGCAGATTGGCGCGCGGCACGTGCGTCGTGCATACCGGCTTGCACTTGCCGCAGCGCAGGCAATCCTTGATCGAATCGGAGATCTTCCCCAGTTCGCTCTTTTCCAGGATCAGGCTCTCCAGCTCCATCAGGTTGAAGCTGGGCGTGTAGGCATGTTCCAGGTTGCTGCCCGGCAACAGCTTGCCCTTGTTGAAGTGGCCGTTCGGGTCGACCTTTTGCTTGTACGCGACGAAGGGTGCAACCTCGTTCTGTTCGAGGAAGTCGAACTTGGTGATGCCGATGCCGTGCTCGCCGGAGATCACGCCCCCCAGCGCCTTCGCCAGATGCATGATGCGGTCCACCGCGCCGTAGGCCTGCTGCAGCATCTCGTAATCGTCGGAGTTGACCGGAATATTGGTGTGCACGTTGCCGTCGCCCGCGTGCATGTGCAGTGCAATGAACACGCGGCTCTTCAGTATGCGCTGGTGGATCGCAGTGCATTGCTCAAGGATGGGCAGGAAAGTGCTGCCGCCAAAGGCTTGGCGCAGCGGTTCGCGCAGCTCGCGTTTCCATGAGGCGCGCAGCAGGTGGCGCTGTACCGCATCGAATACCGTGACTGCATCCTGAGCATCGTCCGGCGCGAACGGGCAGGTCGACAGCGGCGCGTCCAGATTCTGCAGCAACCATTTCCAGCGGGCCCGGACATCGGCGAGCAATTGATGTGCAATCTGCGGGCGGCTGCCCAGCAGCTCGGCGTCCCCCAGTTGCGCGTCGTCCTGGTAGCGCAGGGGCAACTCACCCGCGAAGAACTCATCCAGCGCATCCAGCAGCTTGATCTTGTTGCCGAGCGACAGCTCGATGTTGATGCGCTCCACGCCGTCGCAATAGTCGCCCATGCGCGGCAACGGGATCACCACGTCCTCGTTGATCTTGAACGCGTTGGTGTGCTTCGCGATCGCGGCGGTGCGCGCGCGGTCCAGCCAGAATTTCTTGCGAGCTTCGGCGGTGACGGCGATGAAACCTTCGCCGTGGCGCAGGTTGGCCATGCGCACGATCTCGGAAGCGGCCTCGCCGACCGCGCGCTCGTCGTCGCTGACCACGTCCGCGATCAGCACCATCTTCGGACGCCCTGTACGCTTGGCCTTGGTGGCATAACCCACGGCTTTCAGATAGCGCTCGTCCAGGTGCTCCAGGCCGGCCAGGAAGATCGGTGCAGACGAAGCGCTGCGGCTGTTGAACATCGAGGTGATCTCGACGATGGCGGGCACCGCCTCGTGCACCTGGCCGAAGAATTCCAGGCACACGGTGCGCGTGAACTTGTGCTCGCGGTGCAGGATGAAACGCGCCGAGGTGATGATGCCGTCGCAGCCTTCCTTCTGTATGCCGGGCAGGCCGGAGAGGAACTTGTCGGTGACATCCTTGCCCAGCCCGGCCTTGCGGAACGAACTGCCGGGAATGGTCAGTATCTCCGGTGCGGCATGAGGCGTCTTGCCGTCCGCCTCGAAACGCGAGATGCGGAAACGTGCGGATTCCGCATCATGAATCTTGCCGAGGTTGTGGTCGAGCCGCTCGATGAACATCCACAAGCCGTCGGGAGTGACCATCTTCCACGAAGCCAGGTTGTCCAGCGCCGTGCCCCACAGCACGGCTTTCTTGCCGCCCGCGTTCATCGACACGTTGCCGCCGATGCACGATGCGTCCGCCGACGTCGGGTCGACCGCGAACACCAGCTTGCCGGCTTCCGCCGCCTCCATCACTCGACGGGTCACCACACCCGCGCCGCACTGGATGGTGGCGCAGGGTGCGGACAATCCTGGCAGCGTCAGATGTTCGACCGGGGACAGCGCATCGAGCTTTTCGGTGTTGATGACGGCGGAAAGTTTGGTGAGCGGGATCGCGCCGCCGGTGTAGCCGGTGCCGCCGCCGCGCGGGATCAGGGTCAGGCCGAGCTCGATGCAGGCGCGCACCAGCGGGGCGATCTCTTCCTCCGTGTCCGGGTTCAGCACCACGAATGGATATTCCACGCGCCAGTCGGTCGCATCGGTCACATGAGAGACGCGCGCCAGGCCGTCGAACTGGATGTTGTCCTTGCGGGTGTATCGACTCAATACGCGCAGGGTGCGCTTGCGCAGTTGCAGCGTGTGCTCGAATTCCTCGGCGAACTGGTTCACTGCCGCATGGGTGATGTCGAGCAGGCGCTTTACCTTGAGGTTGTGATCGTGCTTGGTGCTGGCCGCATTTTCAGTGGCCACCCGGCGCGCTTCGATCGCATTCAGGCGATGGCGCAACGCACCGATCAGCGCTTCGCGCCGCTTGCGGTTGGAGAGCAGGTCGTCTTCCAGGTACGGGTTGCGCGTCAGCACCCAGATGTCGCCGAGCACTTCGTACAGCATCTGTGCCGAGCGTCCGGTGCGGCGCTCGGCGCGCAGCGTGTTGATGATGTCCCACGCCTCGCTGCCCAGTAGGCGCAATACGATCTCGCGGTCGGAGAAGGAGGTGTAGTTGTAGGGGATTTCGCGTAGGCGTGCGCTCATGGTTTTTTGCCGTTCAACAGGCCGTGCATTCTACAGTATCCCGCGTCTTTGCTCGACCCCGAAGCATAACGGAGTTAGCATCGGCGCCATGAATAAGCCTGACGAGAAGAAATTGCGCCTGTTCTTCGCATGCTGGCCCGACGACGCTGAACGGGTGGCCATGGCGGAATCACAATCGGA
>JAJXUF010000022.1 GCA_021783175.1 Pseudomonadota bacterium | reverse complement strand
CATCAAATTTGCTCGTTTGGGTAGTCAAAGGGAGCCGACGGCAAAAGCCTTGCGGCGCGGCCATGAGGATATCCGAATATGATTATTTACACTTGGTGGGAAAATTGTATGGCGGAGAGGGTGGGATTCGAACCCACGTGGGGCAAAGCCCCCAACAGATTTCGAGTCTGCGCCGGTATGACCGCTTCGGTACCTCTCCGAGGGCGTGTAGCTTACGTGGAGTGGGGGCGCGAGACAACCCGTCCTGCAGTATAATTATTAATGATGCCAAGAACATCCTTGCGGGACCGCACACCTGGCATAGTCCTTGGAGCACTGCTGCTCGCAACGAGCCTGCTATCGGGATGTTCCCCTATCGGGGAAAGCAAGCTCAACGCAGTGAAGCGGGCGGGCGAGCTTGTTGTCCTGACTCGCAACAGCCCCACGACCTATTATGAGGGGCCGGACGGGCCAGCCGGCCTCGAGTACGACCTGGCCAAGGCCTTTGCCGACCATCTCGGGGTATCCCTGCGCATGGAAGTCCCCGAGCAGTTTGCGGACATCATTCCGATGATCGCGAATAATCAGGCCGATTTTGCTGCTGCAGGCCTGACCATCACCCCTGCCCGCCTCAAGCTCGTACGTTTCACCCCGCCGTATCAGGAGGTACACGAGCAGGTGGTCTATCGCACTGGAACCGTTCCGCCGAAGAACCTGGAACAGCTGCAGGGCCGGCCGATCGACGTGGTGGCAGGAACAAGCTACGTCGAGCACCTTGACCAGCTCAAGCTGCTTTACCCGGGCCTCGAATGGAACGCGATCAACAACACGGAGACCGAAGATTTGCTTCTGCGTGTTCGGGAAAAGGAATCATTGCTCACCATCGCCGACTCTAATATTGTTGCTCTTAGCCAGCAGTTCTACCCCGAACTCCGGGTGGCGTTCAGCCTAAAGCCGCCCGAAGAAATCGCCTGGGCCTTTCCCCAAGGTCCGGACAACAGCTTATACAACGCGGCCGTCGACTTCATAGACGAAATGCGTCGCACCGGGGAACTGAATCATCTCATTGACCGCTATTACGGTGCTGCCAGCCGTTTCAATCCAATAAACATGTCAGCTTACATCGAAAAAGTGAAGGACGCGCTTCCGGCCTATGAACCCACATTCGAGGCAGCCGCCAAGAAATACAATCTCGACTGGCGGCTGCTAGCAGCTATGGCTTATCAGGAATCGTTCTGGGATCCAGATGCGGAGTCGCCCACCGGCGTGCGTGGCATGATGATGCTCACGCAGACGACAGCGGATCACATTAATGTGGCCAACAGGGAGAACCCAGCCGAGAGCATATTCGGCGGAGCCGAATATATCCGCCGCATGATTGACCGCCTGCCGAGCCATATTCACGAGCCCGACCGGACATGGATGGCTCTCGCTGCCTACAATGTCGGCATCAACCATCTGGAAGACGCGCGCATCATCACCCAGCAGCAGGGCGGTAACCCGGATAAGTGGAACGACGTGCGTAAGCGCCTTCCGCTTCTCTCCGAACACGCCTGGTACAGCAAGACCAAGCACGGTTATGCGCGTGGTTACGAACCAGTCGAATATGTCAACCGCATCCGTGCTTACTATAACGTTCTGGTGAAGATGAACCGAGAGCGCCGGGCACGCCATCACAATGATGCGCTCGACCTGAGGGCACCAGCGCTCTGATCTAGGGGCGACCCAGTGCCACTGGCGTCACGCACCACCAATCAGCAGGGACGACGACAACCCTAGTCGCGCCGCGCACGAAAAAATGCCCTGAGGCCGTTGCTGCACTCCTCCGCCAAAACACCGCCGCTGACTTGCGGATGATGATTGAGCGTCGGGGCATCGAATATGCTGAATACCGAACCGGCAGAGCCGGCTAGCGGATCGCGCGCGCCATACACCACACGCGCCACGCGCGCATGTACCAGAGCGCCTGCGCACATCGGGCAGGGTTCTAACGTGACATACAGGGTGCTGTTTGTCAGCCGATAATTACCGAGTTTTTCGGCTGCCGCCCGCAGTGCGATGATTTCGGCATGAGCGCTTGGATCGCGGCTGCTGATCGGACGATTCCAGCCCTCCCCAATCAGAATGTCGTCCCGGATCAGTACCGCGCCGACCGGCACCTCGCCCTGAGCCTCGGCGCGTGCCGCGAGCGCAAGCGCATAGCGCATCCATTTTTCGTCGGTCTCGAGGTACGGGCTGCGGGTTTCGCCTGCGGTGCCCAAATTACGGCTCCTTCAGCCCGGTCGCGGACCGGTCGGAACTGCTACGCGAATCATTCCCATTCGATAGTCGCCGGAGGCTTGCCGGAAATATCGTATACAACACGCGAGATGCCGCGGACCTCGTTGATAATGCGGTTTGAAATGCGCCCGAGAACTTCGTACGGCAAGTGCGCCCAATGGGCGGTCATGAAATCCACGGTCTCGACTGCGCGCAACGCGACTACGAATTCGTAGGCGCGTGCGTCGCCCAGAACGGCAACCGACCTGATAGGCAGGAACACCGCAAATGCCTGGCTCACCTTGTCGTAGAGCCCCGCACGATAGAGTTCTTCCAGGTATATGGCGTCGGCCTTGCGCAGAAGATCGGCATACTCCTTTCTGACCTCGCCCAGGATACGCACACCAAGACCCGGTCCGGGAAAGGGATGTCGAAAAATCATCGCATGCGGCAGACCAAGCTCGGTGCCGACCGCGCGCACTTCGTCCTTGAACAATTCGCGCAACGGTTCCAGTAGCTTCAGGCGCATACGTTCCGGTAGACCGCCGACGTTGTGATGTGATTTGATAACGTGCGCCTTTTTTGTTCGAGCCGCTGCCGACTCGATCACGTCCGGATAGATCGTGCCTTGCGCAAGCCATTTGGCTCCACTGATCTTTCCCGCCTCATCCTCGAATACTTCAACAAATATGCGACCTATGATCTTGCGTTTTTGCTCGGGATCGGCCACGTCCTTTAGGGCGTCAAGAAAGCGGCGCTCGGCATCGACGCGAATGACCTTCACGCCCATGTGCTCGGCGAACGTCGCCATCACCTGGTCGCCCTCATTCAAACGCAAAAGGCCGTTGTCCACGAAAATACAGGTAAGCTGCTTGGCAATTGCACGGTGCAGCAAAGCTGCAACCACGGATGAATCCACTCCGCCGGAAAGACCAAGGACCACTTCGTCCTTGCCGACCTGATTACGCACGGTGGTGATCATGGATTCGACGATATTGCCAGGCGTCCACAAGGATGCACAGCCGCAGATGTCGAGTACGAAGCGCTGCAGGATAGCTGCTCCTTGCGTGGTATGTGTCACCTCAGGATGAAACTGCACGCCATAAAATCCGCGCGTTTCATCGGCAATGCCGGCGTATGGAGCATGATCGGTGGTGGCGATGACACTAAAGCCTGGAGGCAGTTCAGTGACACGATCACCGTGACTCATCCAGACGTGCAGATACTCCTCGCCGCCCTCTGCCACCTCGTCGCGTATTCCCTTGAATAGGCGCGAGTGGTTGCGCATGCGCACGCGCGCATAGCCGAATTCCCGTTTATCGGCGCCCTCCACCTCGCCACCCAGCTGCGCCGCCATGGCTTGCTGGCCATAACAGATGCCGAGCACTGGCACTCCCATTTCGAATACCAGCTGCGGCGCGCGCGGAGTCTCTGCCTGGGTAACCGATTCGGGTCCGCCGGAAAGAATTATGCCGCGCGGCGCATACCGGCGCAGCTCATCTTCGCTTAAATCGTAGGGATAGATCTCGCAGTATACGCCTGCCTCGCGCACCCTGCGGGCAATCAGCTGCGTGTACTGCGCGCCGAAATCAAGAATGAGAATTTTCTGGGAATGCGGATCAGTCATTGGCGGTGCCGGGCACAAACAGCACGATGCGCAGGGCCTTTCATGATCTCAAACGCGCGCCGCACCGATCAGTCTCGCTGGTAGTTAGGAGCTTCCTTGGTAACCGTCACGTCATGCACATGCGATTCACGGATACCGGCATTAGTGATGCGCACGAATTCCGCCTTGGTGCGCAACGCATCCAGGTTGGCGGAACCCGTGTAGCCCATTCCGGCGCGTAATCCGCCCGTGAGCTGGTGGATAATGTTAACGAGCGGCCCCTTGTACGGCACGCGCCCCTCAACACCTTCGGGCACAAGCTTTTCGGCCGTGGACCCTTCCTGAAAATAGCGGTCGCTCGAACCTTCGCCCATGGCTCCGAGGGAGCCCATGCCGCGATACGTCTTGTACGATCGTCCCTGATAGAGCTCAATCTGCCCCGGGGCCTCGTCGGTGCCGGCCAGTAGACTACCAATCATGACTGCATGCGCACCAGCCGCGATGGCCTTTGCCACGTCACCGGAAAAACGGATACCGCCGTCGGCGATAACCTTTACATCGCCACCTGCCAAAGCATCCGCGACGTTGGCGACTGCCGTAATCTGAGGTACCCCAACCCCCGCCACCATGCGTGTCGTGCAAATGGAACCGGGACCGATCCCGACCTTGACCGCGTCGGCTCCGGCATCGCGCAAGGCATGAGCCGCCGATGCGGTGGCGATGTTGCCGCCAATAACCTGCACCTTCGGGAAATGTTTCTTGATCCAACGCACGCGATCAAGCACGCCCTGTGAATGGCCATGGGCCGTATCCACCACAAGCACATCCACTTCTGCCTCGATCAGCTGTTCCACCCGCTCTTCGGTGCCGGCACCCACACCAACTGCCGCACCCACCATCAAGCGGCCTGAGGTATCCTTCGCCGAGCGTGGATATTCACTTGATTTTTGGATGTCCTTTACCGTGATGAGCCCCTTAAGGCCAAACTTCTCGTCCACCACCAAGATCTTCTCGATGCGATGTTCGTGCAACAGGCGAAGCACTTCGTCGCGGCTTGCGCCCTCACGCACCGTCACCAGCCGATCCTTCGGAGTCATGATGCGGCTAACCGGTTCGTCGTAGCGCGTCTCAAAGCGCAGGTCGCGGCTGGTCACGATACCCACAAGCTTTCCATTCTGGGTGACCGGTACGCCGGAAATGCGCTGTGCGCGCGTAAGATCCAGCACCTCGCGAACCGTTGTCTCGGCGGTGACGGTAATGGGTTCGCTGATGACGCCGCTTTCGAATTTCTTGACCTTGCGTACTTCGTCCGCCTGGCGGCGAGCGGTCATGTTCTTGTGGATGATGCCGAGCCCACCTTCCTGTGCCAGACTGATCGCCGTGCGCGACTCGGTCACGGTATCCATCGCCGCGGACAACAGCGGAATATTCAGGCGGATGGTGCGGGTAAGCGGTGTGGAGAGGTCGACATCCCGTGGTAGCACGGTGGAGTGCGCAGGTAGAAGCAGGACGTCGTCGAAAGTAAGAGCTTCTTGGACAATACGCATGCTGCATTATACGGATAGATACGCGGGTCGTAAACTAGGCAATGGCGGACTGCACACTATAGGGATTTTCCAGACCGGGTCAGTGAGCAGGTTTATTTCGCATTCTGCGGCCCAAACCTGAAATTTTCCGGTTGACGCGAGCCCGCAGCTACCCTTTAATGAAACCCACGGGCAAGAATTCTGAACTTCACTAGGAGACTCCTCATGAAAAGAACCGTTCTGCTGGCTGTTCTCGCGCTTTCCGCCGGCGGCTGCGCCACCCATACTGCCAAGAGCGGGCCGTCGGTAGCGGACACCATCGCAGCCGCTCAGCAGGCAGTGGACAGCGCGCACCAGGCGCATGTGGACCTGTGGCTCAAAACTGCCGCATATGTCAAGGAAGCCAAGCAGCTTCAGGCTGCTGGCAAGAGCGAAGAGGCCATGAAACTTGCCCAGAAGGCGCTCGACGAAGTGCATATGGCCGAACAGCAAGCCCAGGCTGACGCCAGCGCCGGCCCCTCCTATCTCCCCTGATAGCAACCGCCACGTCGCATTCTTGGTGAAAAAGCCGGGGCCTGCCCGGCTTTTTCATTGCGGGGCTTTTCTATTTTGAAGCATAGGGTTATGGTTCCGGCATGGTGGGCAACAATCTATTACCAGGCGCGTCCGGCATTGCGCCGCTGCGCGACATCTACACAGTCTCACGCCTGAATCGCGAGGCGAAATCCCTGCTGGAAGGCAGCTTTCCCCTGCTCTGGGTTGAGGGTGAGATTTCTAACCTGGCGCGACCTGCCTCCGGGCATCTGTATTTTACGCTCAAGGACAGCCAGGCGCAGGTGCGCTGCGCGCTCTTCCGGGGAAACCAGCGAATCCTAGCCTGCACCCCTAAGGACGGCATGCATGTCGTGGCGCGCGCACGCGCCAGCCTGTACGAAGGCCGCGGCGAATTCCAACTCATCGTTGAGCATCTCGAAGAGGCCGGAGAAGGTGCCCTGCGCCGCGCATTCGAGGTTCTCAAGAACCGTCTGGCCCAGGAAGGCCTGTTCGACATTTCACACAAAAAGCCGCTACCGCGCTTGCCGCGGCGCATCGGGGTCATCACGTCACCCACCGGGGCCGCTATCCGCGACATCCTCAGCACGCTGCGCCACCGCTTCCCAGCCATCGATGTGCTGATCTACCCGGTGCCGGTCCAAGGCGAAGGCGCGGCAAACAAGATTGCCGAAGCCATCCTGCTTGCCGGCCGGCGACGCGACTGCGATGCCTTGATCATCGCCCGCGGTGGTGGATCGCTCGAAGATCTATGGTCTTTCAACGAAGAAAGCGTGGCCCGAGCCCTTTACGAATGCCCTCTGCCGGTGGTGTCCGGGGTGGGTCACGAGACCGACTTCACGATTGCCGATCTTGTCGCCGATGCACGCGCGCCGACCCCAACAGCCGCTGCCGTAATGCTTAGCCCCGATGGGCAAGAGTGGCTCGCCGCTTTCGAGGATCGGGAAAAGCGCCTGTACCGGCTGATGGCCGGCAGGCTTGCCAACGCACAGCAAAGACTGGATTGGCTCGCGACGCGCTTGGTGCACCCCAGAGAACGCATTCTTCGGCTGCGCCAGCGGCTGGACGATCTTGCCAGGCGGGCAGGCCTGGCGCAGGCAGCGCGCCGTCAGCGCGCGGCAGCTGACCTTCTGGCCGTCAGCGCGCGCCTCTACCGGCGCTCGCCCGACGTGCTCATTCGCCAGTGGCAATTGCGTTTCGGCCACCTGCAGGCGCGACTTGCGCTGGCCGTGCGCCAGCTGCTGGAACGCGGCACGCATCGCCTGAGCGCCGCTTCCCGCCATCTTGACGCATTAAGTCCGCTGGCCACGCTGGGACGCGGATACGCCATCGTCCAGCACGACGATACAGGAGCAGTCGTTCAAGATGTCACCGAACTCAAACCGGGCGACCGCGTACGCACCTTGCTGGCGCACGGTCGCTTCAAAGCAATAGTCGAGGAGACACAGAAATGAAGATTCAGCCCTTTCTCTGGCTGATCCTGTTTTGCAGTTCCCTGGTACAGGCGGCAGACCTGCCACGCGATGAGCCCGTGCCTGGAGGGGTTGCCGTCGTGCGACTCTCCACGCTTGCGCATTCAGCGCCGGAAGTTTATTTCAATGGTCAGCGAGTCCTGGTCACGCAGGAAGGCGACCACTGGGACGCAGTTGTCGGCATTCCGCTTTCGGAAAAGCCCGGCAATCACCGGCTCGATGCGAAGGAAGACGGCGTCGAGCGTGAATATTCATTCAGCGTTCGCCCCAAGGAATACAGGACTGAATACATTTCCCTCAAAGACCGCAATATGGTCGATCCTACCCCTGCGGAGATGGCTCGCATTCACAACGACCAAACACAGATCAGTAGTGCCTTTTCCACATGGACTCAACGCAACGTATCAGACCTGTGGCTTAATTTGCCGGTCCATGGTCGCATCGGCAGCAACTTCGGGCTGCGCCGCGTCTTCAATGGCGAACCGCGCCAGCCGCACAGCGGTCTTGACATCGTCGCCCCGCGAGGGACCCCGGTCTATGCCGCGGCGGATGGAACCGTGATCCAGGTGGGTAACTATTTCTTCAATGGGAACGCGATCATCATCGATCACGGCCAGGGCATGATCACCATGTACGACCACCTGAGCAGAGTCGATGTTACTAACGGCGAAAGTGTGAGGCGCGGTCAAAGAATTGGTGCGGTCGGCATGACCGGGCGTGTCACCGGCCCGCATCTGCACTGGACGGTTAGCCTCAATGATACACCGGTCGACCCCGCCCTCTTTCTTGCGCCAAGAAGGAGGCCAAGATACTACCGGCGGTACCGTCGGCGCTAGGTAGAACACGAGGAAAAGCGAGACGAGCCCGGCGCACATTGGTGATGACAGATAAGCGGGCGGCCCACCTGTGGGTGGCGATATCGGCCTATGGTTACGGCCACGCCGCTCAGGTCCTGCCTGAACTAAATGCGTTGCACCGGCGGCTTCCACGCCTACATGTCTGCTTGCGCACTATTCCTGCAGACCTGCAATAACGCCGCAGCCTTCCTTACTTAGTGTGCGGGCCGGAAAAACATGGCCGGCGCCTCGAAATTCATCGGTCACAGATTGAACACCGCGAGACGAAGCGGCCGAGCACCTGGCGCGCTGGTTCGGGTAACGGGATATAATCGACCCATGACGATTGCCCGCTGCACCTGGCGCGGCGGGCAACTACCTCAACCGTATTTCTTGCGCGCGATACGCCGCAAACGCTTGCGCTTTTCGAATTGGCGCCTGGTAAGCACGTTCTTCTTGCCTTGGAACGGGTTCTCGCCCGTAACAAATTCGATGCGCACCGGCGTACCTTCCAGCTTAAGGGCTTCGCGAAATACGTTGGACAGGTAGCGCGAGTAGTAGTCTGGTACCGATTCGGTCTGGTTGCCGTGGATTACAATGCGCGGCGGATTTTTACCCCCCTGATGTGCAAACTTAAGCTTAATTCGTCGCCCACGGACTATGGGTGGCGCCGTAACCTGCACGGCTTGCTGAAGAATGCGATTGAGTCGCGGCGTGGGAATCGAGCAGCGCGCAGAGGCGTAAGCGCGATCGATCGCGGGAAAAAGCGAAGCCACGCCAGTGCCACGCAGTGCTGAGATGAAATGCGGCGGAGCAAACCCCAGGAATGGAAGCTTGCGTTCAAGTTCGCGCTTGATCCAATCACGACGGCTTTCCTCCAAGCCATCCCATTTGTTCACTGCTAAAACGAGCGATCGTCCTTCTTCCAGGATGTACCCCGCAAGCGTGACATCCTGCTCGCTTACTTCTTGATGCGCGTCTAGAACAAGCACCACGACATTGGCGACGCCGATTGCTTGCAAGGTCTTGATGACCGTGTATTTTTCAACCGCGGCGTCGATGCGCCCGCGCCGGCGCACGCCGGCAGTATCAATCAGCACATAGCGTTTCTCACCGCGTTCGAGTGGAACGAAAATGCTGTCGCGCGTTGTTCCTGGCTCGTCAAAAACCACCACGCGTTCTTCCCCGAGCATGGCATTAACAAGCGTAGACTTGCCTACGTTCGGGCGGCCAGCGACAGCAACGCGCGGCACCTCCTGCAGTTCCGCTTCTTCCTCCACGCGCGCCAATGGCGTCAGCACCCTTTGCATCAGTTGCTCGATGCCGTCGCCGTGGGACGCTGAAATGGCCACCGGCTCGCCCAGGCCAAGGTCGAAAAACTCCGTCACTGCCAACGCAGCATCCAGACCCTCGGTCTTGTTGACCGCGAGCACCGAAATCTTGCCACGTTGGCGGATCTCATCGGCAATGGCCCTGTCGGCGGCGTTAGGCCCCTCGCGCCCATCGACCAACAAAATTGCGACATCGGCTTCGGTCAGCGCCTGTCGCGCCTGCACCGACATCAACGCGTTTAGGGCGTTGCGCTCGTCGGTAATGCCTCCGGTGTCCACCACCAGGTATGGACGGTCACCGACCTTGCCATTACCGTATAGCCGGTCGCGGGTCAGACCCGGCTCGTCCGCCACGAGCGCATCGCGCGTGCGGGTAAGGGTATTGAACAGCGTGGACTTGCCGACATTTGGGCGGCCGACAAGCACGACTACAGGTTTCATGATGGGGTCTCTCGAGGCAGTCGCCGCATCGCGACCGCTGGCTACTTCTTCGAATGCAGGCGAAACGCCGCGATTTGTCCGCCCTGATCAGCAACATAGAGCGTGGTGCTCCCCGCAACCGGCGCAGCCAGAATCGCGTCGCTGCTCATGCGGTAACGTGCGACCAATCGCCCGTCGTCAGTCGACAGCCAGTGAACATAACCCTCAAAGTCGCCGAAAGCGACAGTATTGCCGAGCACCGCCGGCGCGCTTAGCCAGCGCCCATGGAGGATGTTCTGCTCCCATATGGTCGCTCCCGTAGTAAGGCTCAGGGCAAACACCTTGCCGTTTTCATCCGCTACGTAAAGATTGTTAACACCGACCGCCAAGCCCGAGTACACAGAGATGTTCCGTTCCCAAAGAATGCGGCCACTATTCAGACTGAATGCAACGATCTTTCCGTGATAAGCCGCAGCATAAAGCGTGTTTCCCACAATTACTGGTGGCGCGTCGACATCGGTCAGACGTTCGATATCGCTACGACCATGCGGCTCGGATACCGGGACATCCCACAGCTGCTTTCCATCTGTCAGGCGGTAAGCCGCGAGTCTGCCATTCGCCAATCCGGTCAGAACGACATCAGATGCAATAAGAGGCGTGCTGGTTCCGCGAAGCGACAAGGCGGGAACTGTGTGCTCCTGCATCCACAGTTGCTTGCCGCTATCGACGGCAAGCCCGAATACTTTCCCATCCACTGTCTGTACCACCACCACGCCGGAGCCGGAGACCGGAGGAGCCAACACTTCACTGGATAGATCTGTCGTCCATAACCGTGCGCCGTTCGATGCCTTCAAGGCCACAACCTGGCCCTTACGCGTACCCAAAAGTACCATGCCATCGGCAAAACCCGTACCTCCCTCAATTTCGGTATCCTTAAGGTGAACTTCCCAGATGCGTTTGCCTGAATCCGCCTTGTAGGCCCGCACGCGACCCTTGGCCTCCGCGACATACAGTGTGTCATCGTCCAGATACGGGGAAAGTCGGATATATTTCTTGCCGGCGCCGCCGCCGATATCGGCGCTCCACACCTTTTCGACGTTGTAGGCGGCAGCGAATTCAGTGATTGGCGCGGGAGGCTCCAAATTGCTCTTGCCGCCGTGAAGCCAGTTGGAAATGCCGCAGCCGCCAAGGCCAAGGGCGACGCCTATTAGCGCGGCCGCACGCACCGCATTTCCCAACAGCTGCCTGCACGGCACGCGGCGGCGCATGAGCGCAACGATCACTTGCCCGCCTCCACACCCAAATTATCGAGCTTCATCTGCAGTACGCGTGCATAGGCGGATCCGCGACCAATGCTCTCCAGGGCAGAACGATAAGCCTGGGCCGCCGCGTCCTTTTGCCCCTTTGCCGCAAGCACGTCACCGCGCAACTCGGCAAATTCCGATGCAAACCCTTCAGGGTTCTTCACGTCCGCCAGGGCGAGCGCAGCATCAAGCTTGCCGTCCTGAATCTGCAGCCGCGCAAGACGCAGACGCGCAACAAGGCGCACGCTGCCGTCAGTCGCATTGTCGATTGCCCACTGCAGGTTCTTGCTCGCGGCATCAACATTCCCCGCGTCGAAATTAATGCGCGCCAGAATCAATGCCGCTTCACCTGCGTAGGGCGTGCTGCGATACGAGCTGATAATCTTTTGTCCGTCCAGCTGCGCCGCCTGACTGTCATTTTGTGCCAGCGACTGCAACATCGTGTCATATAGAGTCGAAGCCGCTGTCGACTGTTGCGCGCGGTGATGGCTCCAGAAATTGTAGCCCCCGAGCAAGGCGAGACCGAGCAGAACTCCACCAATCAGCGCATTGCCATAGGAATTCCACCAGCGCTTGAGCTGTTCAAGTTGTTGATCTGCGTCGTATGCGTCCAAGTTGTCCCCGCTCTTTTCGAAATTTGTGTATGGTCAAAACATTCCGTTGGGCTGCATCAGCTTAGACTTGAGCGCCTGAGCCAGCCCTTCCTCGGTCATTTCCCGCTGCGGTTCATCCGTGCGCAAGGCCTTTAGGCTGACGAGACCGGCACTGAGTTCAGCCTCGCCTAGCAGCACGGCGTACTGCGCGCCGCTTCGATCAGCACGCTTCATCTGGCTTTTGATTGAGCCACCGCCAGCGTTGCATTCGACGGATAGTCCCTGATCGCGCAGCCGTTCCGCGAGCTTGGCTCCATGGCGTTCTGCCACTTCCCCCAACAGCACCAGGTAGAGTTGCGGCGCATTGTTTACCGGTGCCGCATTTTTCTGGGCGAGTAGTTCCACCAGGCGTTCCATGCCCAAAGCAAAGCCTGCTGCCGGAGTATCCCTTCCACCCAACTGTCCCACCAGGCCATCATAGCGACCACCGGCACACACCGTACTCTGCGCGCCCAATGATCCGGAAACCCACTCGAAAACCGTGCGCGTGTAATAGTCCAATCCGCGCACAAGACGCGGATTGATGACATAGCGCACAGCCGCGTCATCCAGATAGTCGCGCAAACGCGCAAAATGTGCGGCTGACTCGGGATCAAGATGGTCGAGCAGACTAGGGGCGTGCTCGATTACCCCCCGCATCGCTGGATTTTTACTGTCGAGCACCCGCAGCGGATTGCTGCCCAGGCGGCGCAGACCGTCTTCGTCGAGCACGGCACGATGCGCTTCAAGATAATCGACCAACAATTCGCGATAGCGGGCACGACATGCTGCGGTTCCGAGAGAATTTACCTGCAAGGTAACGTCTTCGATACCCAGTTCGCGCCACAGGCGTGCGGTCATCAGGATAAGCTCGGCATCAAGGTCCGGTCCGGCCATCCCGAAAGCTTCCACGCCGATCTGATAAAACTGGCGATATCGACCACGTTGCGGCCTTTCATGCCGAAACATTGGACCGGCGTACCACAGGCGCTGGGTCTGGTTATGCAGCAACCCGTTTTCGACACCGGCACGCACGCACCCGGCAGTTCCTTCGGGGCGCAAAGTCAGGCTGTCGCCGTTGCGATCCTCAAACGTGTACATCTCCTTCTCGACGATATCCGTGATTTCGCCGATGGAACGTACATAGAGCTCAGTCTTCTCAAGAAGCGGCAGGCGGATCTCGCGGTAACCGTAGGCCCGCAGCACGGCACTTGCGCAGCGCTCGATACGCTGCCACAGACCCAGGCTCTCGGGCAGTAGATCGTTCATCCCGCGAACGGCCTGAATGGCCTGACTCATCGGGACCGATCTCAACCGATTTGCTTGATGGGATGGAATCGCGCTACCGCGGGGGAACCATCCGCTGCCTCGCGCCGACGACGTATCTGCTCGCGAATCACCCGTTCGAGTTCGTCCACAAGCTGTTCCTTGGGCACTTTATGATCAGGATGACCATCAATATAAAGCAGATTGGGTGAACCGCCGGCTAGCCCGACGTGAGCCTCGCGCGCCTCCCCCGGTCCGTTTACCACGCAGCCGATAACGGCGACATCCATAGGATCAGTTATGTCCTCTAGGCGCGACTCGAGTGCATTTACCGTGGCAATGACATCGAACTCTTGGCGCGAGCAGGAGGGACAAGCAATCAGATTGATACCCTTACTGCGGATTTGCAGACTCTTAAGAATATCGAATCCGACTTTTATTTCCTCTACCGGATCGGCCGCCAGCGATACACGGATAGTGTCTCCAATGCCCTCGGAAAGCAGCATGCCGAGACCGATTGCGGACTTTACCGCGCCGGAACGGAACCCTCCAGCCTCAGTGATTCCTAGGTGCAAGGGGCTGGATGTCAGGGCTGCCAGTTTGCGGTACGCTGCCACCGCTAGAAAGACGTCGGAAGCCTTGACACTCACCTTGTAGTCGTGGAACGCGAGCCGTTCAAGAATTTCAATATGCCTCAGAGCCGAATCGACAAGGGCATCTGGCGTCGGTTCGCCGTACTTCTTTTGAAGGTCCTTTTCGAGCGATCCTGCGTTGACACCTATGCGAATCGGGATGCCACGCTCTCTTGCGGCCTCCACCACCTGGCGCACGCGGTCCTCGCGCCCGATGTTGCCGGGATTGATCCGCAGACAATCAGCACCGAGTTCTGCCACACGCAACGCTATGCGGTAATCAAAGTGGATGTCGGTGACAAGCGGCACTTCGACCTGCGCGCGGATCCGGCCAAAAGCCTCGGCAGCATCCATCGAGGGAATCGACACGCGCACAATATCGGCACCCGCGCGCGTCAGTGCCTGAATCTGGGCAACGGTCGCTTCGACGTCGCAGGTCTCCGTATTGGTCATGCTTTGCACACTTATCGGGGCGCCATCGCCAACCGCTACTTTGCCGACCATGATCCGGCGGCTTTGGCGACGCGCTATTTCGTTCTGCTTGTGCATGACACTATTGACCTGGCTTGGCTGCGCCAAGCGTGAAACGTGCAACCAGTCCGCGCTTATAAGGGGTGATGTCAAAGGGCTTGCCATTGAACTGCAAATTGACACCGGCGGCATTGCCGACAAACACGCTTAGCGGTTCGTTGCCATCAAGCGTGATGACTCGACCTGCAGGAACGTTTTCGTAAATCAGCTTGTTATCGTAGGCATCCCGGATATCCACCCACGAGCCCTGGACGGTCTGCAAAACGATGCGTGCTCGAGGACCGGAAGGCAAAGCAGGTCCAAGCAGGTTTTGAGCGGGCGCGCTCTTTGCAACAGTGGAAGCAGTCGCGTGCGTCACGGTTGGGGCTGCCTTGGAACTGCTCACGGCGGGTGAACTAATGGCAGGCCCTGGGTGTGCGACATGCGCTGTGGCCGGAGCAGGTTTCGCAACAGTATTCTTCTGTGTAGCACCCGCCGGAACGCTCTGTGCGGCCAAGGCCGGCGCCTGCTCCGAGTGCAGGCCAGCATTGTCAATCTGCGTGCCGTTCGCCGGCGCGGACTGCGGCAAAGGTGCAACCAGGTTGCCTGTTAACGCGGTGGCCAGGGTGGAGCTAGTGGCCGGCACAGTTGAAGGTGCCGTCTTTACCTTGCCGGTCGGGGAATGCGGTACACGGCCCTGCCACCAGGTTGCCGCCAGGGCAACGATAACGGCAACAACAAAATATGTGGCCAACTGCACGTGCCGGTGCCGACTGGTGATTTCTTCCTTCGGCGCGATATTGGTGAAACTTGAAGGCTTGGCGCTATTTGGCATATGCGCGAAGGCCTCCAAAATCGGTGCAGGCACCAGCCCAAGGATCTCGGCGTAACTGCGCAGGTAACCACGCACATAGGTAGCGGCCGGCAGGTTGTCATAGTCGTCCGATTCGAGCGCCACAATCTGTCGTGGCGCCAAATGCAGGCGATCGGCAATTTCCTGGTGCGACAAACCAAGATCCTGGCGCGCCTTGGCGAGCGTGCGGCCAGGCCCAAATCCGGCTGACGATTTTTTCTGTGGTATCTCCATAAGTCAGTATTCTAGGCTATGTCCCGGCCAAAGCGCGCAACTGCTTCGCTTCCGGGGAACTGGGGAAAAGGCTTCGCAGCCGGAAAGCATAGCTTGCCGCCGCATTACGCGCGCCAAGTGCGCGCTCGATCTGTACCGCAAGCAGCAGAGCCATGGGGCTGTCTTTGGCCACGCGGAAATAACGCTGTATATAGCCGCGCGCCGTCAATGGACGACCTTGGTCAAAATTGATCTTAGACATAAAGTAGAGGGCGACAGGCTGCTTGGGATCCGACTCAAGTGTTGCACGGAAATACTTCTCGGCACGCTCGGGCTCGGGCATCTTCATCAAACAAAGCCCGGCATTCAGATTGGCGCGTCCCGGCGTGCTGTAAAGCGGGTTGGCCAAAGCCGACTTGAAGTGCTCTATCGCATCGTTCAGCCGCCCTTGTTGACACAGAAACATGCCGTAATTGTTCTGCGCGTCGGAGTTGTCCGGCTGGGCTGAAATCGATTTGCGAAAATACGCATCCGCCTTCTTGCTTTCGCCGAGGCGCGCCTGCAGCACAGCCATGACATTATTGGCCTGGGAATTGTCCGGGTCGATGGAGAGTGCATGCTTGAGCTCATGGTGCGCAACATCCATCTGGCCGCGTTCCATGTAGCCCGCCCCTAGTGCTGTTAGCGTCGTCACGAGCTGCTGTTTCTTGGCTTCCGATTGCTTCTCCGAGGTCGTGGCACAGGCCGACAGCGCGAGAACAGACAGCACAATCAAGATACTTCCTATTTTTTGCGTCATGAGGCTTATACCGTACTTTGTCTGAATCGGAGTGAACGTCGCGTTCTGTCCTGTACGCGCCCGGCGAGCTGGCCGCAGGCAGCATCGATGTCATCTCCGCGCGTCTTGCGCGTTACTGTCATCAGCCCGGCGTCCAGCAATATTTCGCGGAAACGATCGATGGTCGCCCGGTCCGAGCGCTGATAGATGCCTTCCGGAAACGGATTGAAGGGTATCAGATTGACCTTCGACGGCACATCCGCCAACAGGCGCGAAAGCGCGCGCGCATGCTGTCCACTATCGTTGACACCGGCCAGCATTACATACTCGAACGTTATGCGGCGACGGCCGTCGCCTGCGACATACCGGCGGCAGGCATCTAGCAGCATCGCAATGGGATACTTGCGGTTGATCGGCACGAGCTGGTCGCGTAAGGCATCGTCGGGAGCATGCAGCGACACAGCCAGGCTTACCTGGCACGTCTCACGCAGCCGATCAATCGCCGGGACGACGCCCGCCGTGCTGAGCGTGACACGGCGCTTTGACAACCCATAGCCCATGTCATCGAGCATGAGGCGCATTGCGGCAACTACGTTATCAAAATTGAGCAACGGCTCGCCCATGCCCATCATAACAACGTTGGTGATAACGCGGTCGCCCTTTGGGTCGCGCCCAAGCGCCTTGTTCGCAACCCAGAGCTGCGCGATGATCTCACCGGCATTGAGATTGCGATTGAACCCCTGGTGGCCAGTAGAGCAAAAGGTGCAATTCAGCGTACAGCCGACCTGCGAGGAAACGCACAGCGTCCCGCGACCCTCTTCAGGGATAAATACGGTCTCGATGCAGTTCCCGTCGGCAAGGCGCAGCAGCCACTTGCGGGTGCCGTCTGACGCCGCGAGATCAAGCACAATTTCCGGGGCGACGATTTCAGCGTTTTCAGCCAGCCGCTCGCGCAGTGCGCGGCCGACGTTGCTCATAGCGTCAAAATTGTCGATGCCATACTGGTGGATCCATTGAAGCACCTGCCCGGCACGAAACGGTTTCTCGCCCATACCGACGAAAAAAGCCCGCATCGCCTCAGGATCGAGGCCAAAGAGGTTGGTTTTGGCAGAACTGGATAGGGGCATTTTTCAGCGCGTGCGCGCGCACAGCTCAATGGCACCAAAGAAGTAGTTCATCTCGCTCCGGGCAGTTTCCGGACCATCGGATCCATGCACAGCGTTCTCTTCGACGCTCGCGGCAAAGTCAGCGCGGATGGTTCCTGGTGCAGCGTTCTTCGGATCGGTAGCGCCCATAATGATGCGGTTCTTCTGGATTGCATCCTCACCCTCCAAAACCTGCACCATCACCGGACCGGACGCCATAAACCGGACGAGGTCGTTGAAGAAGGGGCGTTCCCTATGAACTGCATAGAAGCCCTCCGCCTCAGCGCGGGTCAGGTGCACCATCTTCGCCGCAACGATGCGCAGACCGGCCCTCTCCAATCTGGCGTAGATCTCGCCGATGAGGTTCCTGGCAACTGCATCGGGCTTGACGATTGAAAGCGTGCGTTCAAGAGCCATGAATAATCCATCAATATAGTGTGGCTATCCAAAAACCGCAAAATTGGAGAGACAACGCAAGCCCTGAGGCAGTTCCCCGCCGTTAAGCGTTTAAATTCCGTAGTTTACCGGTTCGCCACTAACCGCACAATGAAGCCGCCAGGCCCTAGCCGCTTTCCTCTATCCAAGCCGTCTGAATTGCCTCAAGAATACGCTCACCGCAGCGTTCCGGGGCATCATCAAAATCTTCAAGGTCCTGCACCCAGGCCATCAAATCCGTGAAACGAACCCGTACAGGATCCATTTCCGGGTATTTTTCGCTTAAGGCGATGGCAATTTCCTGGCTGTCGGTCCACTTGAGGCTCATATCGTTCCTAATGCTTTTCCGCCACCATATTGATAGTGTACTTCGGAATTTCCACCACCAGGTCCTTTCCGGAGACCTTGGCCTGGCAACTCAGGCGCGACTGCGGTTCCAGACCCCATGCCTTGTCGAGGAGATCTTCCTCCTTTTCACTGGCCGGCTCCAGTGATTCGAAACCTGCGCGCACGATCACGTGACAGGTGGTACAGGCACAGGCCTTTTCACAGGCATGCTCCAAAGAAATGCCGGCATTGAGAGCAGCATCGCAAATGCTAACTCCGGCGGGAGCCTCTATGGTCTTACCTTCCGGGCAAATTTCGGCGTGCGGCAAAAAAGTCAGTTTTGGCATAACTTGTAACTTATTCAAAGTCCTCCAGCCGATGACCTGCCAGCGCCTTGCGGATACCTGCATCCATACGGCGCGCCGCAAATTCCTGGGTGGCCCGGTCAAGGGCTTCGATGGCGTTCTTGATCCGAGTCGTATCGCTGCCGGCACTCGCCAATCGGAGATCCGCAACCCGCCGCCCGATAGCCTGGAGCTCGTCGGCCGACAGCAGCGTCTGGCCGTCAGCCGCCAGTGCGCTTTCTACTGCAACAATGACTCTGTCGGCCTCAACTTGTTGTTCGCGCAGATTGCGCGCTGCGTTGTCGTCACGCGCATGTTCCATGGACTCACGCAACATGCGTTCGATCTCGGCATCCGTAAGGCCGTAGGATGGCTTTACTGTCACGCTACTGACAACTCCGCTTGTCTGCTCACGCGCTGACACGCTCAGCAGTCCGTCGGCATCGATCTGGAATGTGACACGGATGCGGGCCGCACCCGCCGCCATGGGCGGAAAACCGCGCAATTCGAAGCGGGCGAGCGAGCGGCAGTCGGCGACGAGTTCGCGTTCGCCCTGTACTACGTGGATCGCCATCGCACTCTGGCCATCCTTGAACGTCGTAAACTCCTGCGCCTTGGCAATGGGGATCGTTGCATTGCGCGGAATGATCTTCTCCACCATGCCGCCCATGATCTCGATACCCAGGGCAAGCGGAATGACGTCGAGCAGCAGCATCTCTTCCTGCGGCTTGTTACCGACCAGGACATCGGCCTGGATAGCGGCCCCGATCGCCACCGCCTTATCCGGATCAATGTCCGTCAGCGGAGGACGTCCAAACAGCGCGGCTACCCGCTCGCGCACGCGCGGCATGCGCGTGGAACCGCCGACCATCACGACTTCCGAAACATCCGACGCGCTGATGCCTGCATCACGCAATACCCTGCGGCACGGCGCGACTGTACGTTCGATCAGCGGATCTACCAAAGTA
This sequence comes from Pseudomonadota bacterium, assembly GCA_021783175.1. Next base: position 24,309 of record JAJXUF010000022.1, on the reverse strand, counting down.
TACATCTCGGTACGGGCAAGCCTGCCCTGCCATATGCTGCCGTCCGGCCGCACAACCTGCAAACCGGTTTCATCGCTCTGCGTTAAAGCTTCTTTCGCCGCGCGCGCATCGCGCAGCACGCGCCGGGCACTGCGCGCATCGGCAGTCACGTCGATCTCAGCCTGACGCACCATCCAGTCGGCAATGGCATGATCCATGTCATCCCCGCCCAGGGCGGAATCGCCCGCTGTGGCGAGCACTTCGAATACACCACGATTAAGGCGCAATATGGAAATATCGAAGGTTCCGCCACCAAGGTCGTAGATAGCGAAAACCCCCTCGGCCTTCTTGTCTAGCCCGTACGCAACTGCAGCGGCGGTAGGTTCATTGAGCAAACGCAGAACCTGAAGGCCAGCAAGACGTCCTGCATCCTTGGTCGCCTGGCGCTGGGCATCGTCGAAATACGCTGGCACCGTGATTACCACACCGCTCAGTTCGCCGCCCAATGTTGCCTCGGCACGTTGTTTCAGCACTCTCAGGATTTCGCTTGATACTTCTACGGGACTGAACAGCCCGGCAACCGTACGCAGGCGCGGCATGCCACTTTCGCTGGTGACAAACTCGTACGGCAACTTACCGAAAAAGGTTTTGACGTCCTCAAGGCCACGCCCCATCAGACGCTTCACGGAAGCGATGGTGTTGTGCGGATCCTCGGCGGCAACCTCGAGCGCGCGATCGCCGACCACCGGATCGGTGCCGGACAGATAGCGCACGACTGAAGGAAGCAGATGGTGACCATCGGCGTCCGGCAACGTGTCGGCGATTCCGCTGCGCACCGCGGCAACCAGCGAATTGGTAGTTCCTAAGTCGATCCCGACAGCCAGACGCCGCTGGTGCGGCTCCTGGGTCTGGCCGGGTTCACTGATCTGGAGCAATGCCATGATTATCTGAAAATGGGGTTGATGCCGCCGTCCGCAATGGTCGCGGGACGGATTTATGGTCGCTACTGCTCAGCTTCTTCCAATTCTTGAATTTCCGCCGCCAGCTTCTTCAGAAACTGCATCTCCCTGATGAGTTCACGTGCCCGCGTAGCGGCGCCCGCAAAATCGTCCGCAAACGTCTTCCTTAGCGCCTGTGTCCTGTCGCGCAACAACGCATCCGCCTTTTGTGCAAGCTGCGCAAGACGCACGCTCCGTTGCTGTGAATGCCGCGCGTCATCGAGGGATTCCCGCAATTCCATCTGCTCCATGAGAAATCCGGGATCCATCGCTGTGTCGGTGTCTTCATCGGTGCTCACTCCGCGCAGCGCCAGCAGATAGCGTCCGCGCGACAGCGGCTCCTTGAGCGTCTGAAAACCCTGATTGATCTGAGCGGTGATCTGTAGAGACAGACGCCGCTCCTGGTCAGTGGCAGCGGCAAACCTGTCTGGATGGAAGCGCCGCTGGAGTTCGCGATAACGCAGGGCGAGATCGCTGGTGTCCAGTTCGAATCTTGCGGGCAGACCGAAAAGTTCGAAAAAATTTTTCTCCAGACTGGTCTGCATCACTGTGCGTTGCGTCCGTCGATTTCAGTCAGACGGTGAAACTTTCGCCGCAGCCGCACTCGCCTTTGACGTTCGGGTTATTGAACTTGAATCCCTCATTGAGACCTTCCTTGGCGTAATCAAGTTCGGTACCGTCAAGAAACATCAGACTCTTCTGGTCGACAATGACCTTGACCCCGTGATTTTCGAACACCGTATCGTCAGTCTGAATGCTGTCCGCGAACTCGAGCACATAGGCCTTGCCGGAACAACCGGACGGCCGCACACCGAGACGCAGCCCCTCACCCTTGCCGCGACGCGTAAGCGATTGGCGTACGTGATTGGCTGCGCGTTCCGTAATTGTAATAGACATGATTCGATCACCTCTCGCTCTTCGATTGCTCAGGCGGCGGAAGCGTTTTCTTCGCCCGATGCCGGCGAGTTCTTTTTCTGATAGTCGGCAATAGCCGCCTTGATTGCATCTTCCGCCAGTACAGAGCAGTGAATTTTAACAGGAGGCAGTGCCAGCTCTTCGGCAATCTGAGTATTCCTGATTTGGCCGGCCTCCTCGAGACTCTTGCCCTTAACCCATTCAGTCAGCAGGGAACTCGAGGCAATCGCAGACCCGCAACCGTAGGTCTTGAATTTCGCGTCCTCGATGATGCCATTTTCGTTCACCCTGATCTGCAGCTTCATCACGTCGCCGCAGGCCGGTGCTCCGACCATACCGGTACCTACTGAAGCGTCTGCCTTGTCGAATGAACCCACGTTGCGCGGATTTTCGTAATGATCAAGCACCTTGTCGCTGTAAGCCATGCCAAATTACTCCTGGTCAAAATGCCCCAAATATCGAACAGTTACTGTCCGGCGCGCTCAGTGCGCAGCCCACTGTACCTTGCTGATGTCGACTCCGTCCTTGTACATCTCCCAGAGCGGCGAAAGATTTCGCAGTTTAGAAATTTTCTCTTTCACGAGCTTTATGGTGAAATCCACGTCCTCCTCGGTGGTAAAGCGGCCGAGAGTAAAGCGAATAGAACTGTGCGCGAGTTCGTCATTGCGTCCCAGCGCCCGCAGAACATAGGACGGCTCGAGACTCGCCGAGGTACAGGCAGAACCGGAAGATACTGCAATATCTTTCAACGCCATAATCAGTGATTCACCTTCAACGAAATTGAAACTGACGTTGAGATTGCCCGCGACACGCTGATTCAAGTCCCCGTTGACGTAAACCTCCTCGATACCCCGGAAGCCCTCAAGCAAACGGTTACGCAGCATACGCACGCGCTCCGCCTCGGTGACCATCTCCTGCCTGGCAATGCGGAAGGCTTCGCCCATTCCAACAATTTGGTGCGTAGGCAAAGTACCGGAGCGCATTCCACGCTCGTGACCCCCGCCATGCATCTGGGCCTCGATGCGAATGCGTGGCTTGCGTCGCACATACAGCGCGCCGATACCTTTCGGTCCATACACCTTGTGCGCCGACAACGCCATCAGATCCACATTCATGGCATTCACGTCTATCGGTACCTTGCCGGCACTCTGGGCCGCATCGCTGTGAAACACGATACCGCGCGCGCGGCACATCTTGCCTATCGCCGCAATATCCTGGACCACACCGATTTCGTTGTTGACATGCATTACTGAAACCAAAATCGTGTCCGGCCGCATGGCTGCCTCGAGCTTCCCCAGGTCGAGAAGGCCGCTTGCCTCGGGATCGAGATAGGTAATCTCGAAACCGTCGCGCTCGAGCTGGCGGCAGGTATCGAGAACCGCCTTGTGCTCGGTCTTGCAGGTAATAATGTGCTTGCCCTTGCCCTGATAGAACTTGGCGGCACCTTTAATGGCCAGGTTATCCGATTCCGTCGCGCCGGAGGTCCAAACGATTTCCTTTGGATCGGCGCCAATCAGCGCAGCCACCTGCGCACGCGCTTCTTCCACCGCCGCCTCCGCGTGCCAGCCGAACTGGTGCGAGCGCGAAGCTGGATTGCCGAACTCGCCATCCAGCGTCAGGTACTGACACAATTTGTCCGCGACACGCGGGTCGACCGGTGTCGTCGCGGAATAATCCAGGTAAATCGGCTTTCTCATTTAACTCTCCGAATCAACAACACCGTCGCCGCATGCCTAACGGGCAATGCATTACCGGTCGGCGGTTCAATGCGACGCCGCAGTGCGTGTGCGATCGTCCTGACGCCGAGCAACCTCCTGGACCGTCGGTTTGTTCACCAGGTCGGCCAGTGTTATGCCGCTCAGAAACTCATGAATTCGCTGACTGAGATCTTCCCACAAATAGTGGGTCAGGCAGCGCTCCTCACCATCACAATTCTTGTCTCCCCCGCAACGGGTCGCGTCGATATTCTCGTTAATGGCAAGAATGATCTCGGCGATGGAGATTTGCCCCGGGGCCAATGCCAGATTATACCCGCCACCCGGGCCGCGTACGCTATCGACCAAGCCGCTGCGACGCAGACGGGCAAAGAGTTGTTCCAGATACGATAAGGAGATGCCCTGGCGACCGGCGATTTCGGACAAGGTTACCGCTCCCTGGGCGTAATGAAGCGCCAGATCTAGCATCGCCGTGACTGCGTAGCGTCCTTTCGTCGTGAGTTTCATGTGACCACCCCATTCAGCAAGAATTGTCAGGCAATTTTACATACCCGACGAAACTAGTCAACTACTTTTGGGGGTATCGACCTTGTTGCCATTATTCGCCTGGCCGGAATTTTCGTCGTCTAGCGGCTCAAGTTCTATCGCCGGTAACGTCTTACCAGCTACCTGAACGCCTGCTTGGCGCAATGCTGCATTTAAATTCTCCATCTTTTCATCGACTTGATGTAAATGATCGAGAATACGATCGATGGCATGCGCGACCGGGTCCGGCATCTGTCCATGCTGGCCGTAAGCGTCAAAACCCATCTTCTTGGCAAATTCCTCGCGCTGGCGCTTCTTCTCGTCGCTGCGGCTGGCCACCACGTGCCCGGGAATGCCCACCACTGTCGCACCGGCGGGAACATCCTTGACCACGACCGAATTGGAGCCAACACGCGCATTGTCACCGATGAGAATCGGCCCCAAAATCTTCGCGCCAGTTCCAACCACCACGTTGTTTCCCAGCGTGGGATGGCGTTTTCCTTTGTTCCAGGTGGTACCACCCAGCGTAACACCGTGGTAAAGGGTGCAATCGTCGCCAATTTCAGCGGTTTCACCAATTACCACACCCATCCCGTGGTCGATAAAAAAACGCCGTCCAATCTTTGCTCCCGGGTGAATTTCGATGCCGGTTAACCAGCGTGCCAGATGCGAGATCAGGCGTGCCAACCATCGCAACCGCCAAAACCATAGCCGATGGGCCGCGCGGTGAAACCAGACTGCGTGTAAACCGGGGTAGACAGTCAGCACTTCGAGCGTCGAACGCGCGGCAGGATCACGCTCGAACACGCTGCTGACATCTTCTCTCAGGCGCTTGAACATTAGAGCTTCCTAATTAATAGGCGGCAGGCATATTTGTCAAGCATCCCGTCTCCGAGTGCGTTGTACTTCCGTAAGTATGCCACGCAGTATGTTGAGCTCGTTACTGTCGAGCCCAGTTCGATTGAACAGCCGTATCAAACGACGCATGAGTTTGCGTGGATTGGCCGGATCGAGAAATCCGATTTCCTCAAGTACCTGCTGCAGGTGCACATAGAATCGCTCGATATCCTCGCTGCTCGCGAGCGTCACACTCGCCACCGCATTAGCTTCGATTGGATTCGCCGGCAAACTGGCACACCAGACTTCATAAGCCATGATCTGGACAGCACATGCCAGATTGATCGACGAAAACGCGGGGTTGGCCGGGATGTGAACGAGGTAGTGGCAACGGTCGAGCTGTTCATTGGTAAGACCGGTTCTCTCGGCACCAAAAACAAGCGCGACTTCCCCGGGCTGCGCGGATTCAATGATCCTTGCCGCTGCTGATTTTGGGTCGAGCGATGGCCAGGAGATGGAACGAGGCCGGGCACTGGTACCCACAACGAGATGACAGCCTGTCAGCGCCTCTTCCAGGGAAGCGTGAATGCCCGCGCCATCAAGCACATCATCAGCCCCGGCGGCGCGCGCATTTGCCTCCGCGTCCGGAAATCCGGACGGTGCCACCAGGCACAGACGCGTCAGCCCCATGTTTTTCATGGCACGTGCCGTTGCGCCGATGTTGCCGGGATGCGTGGGATGCACCAGCACGACGCGAATATTGGAAAGGGACATTAATCTTCCGGTTGCTGTCAGTAATGATTGCCGCAGTGCTCAGTAATCTAAGAATAAGGGAACACGAACGCCTGAACAAAAATTGACTATGCCCTGTGTCGCAAGTCTCCATATATATAGTCGAGCTTCAACGGGCACTGACGGCCGTGGTCCGCTGCAAGTCCAATCCTACCATTTCCTTGCTAAATGCTTTCGCCACCGGCTAGCGCATTTGGCCGTTTGTTGGGCCTTGCCGCGCCCCTGCGAAAGGCCCGTGTGACGGTGTGGCAAAACACGATTAGCGGCCCAATTGGCCACAATTGATGGCCAGCTCATATCAGCGGTGCCGCTAGCGGAGATCAGTGCCAGTGCCGTCCGGGCCAGGGCGCTTTGTAGATGGACCGGGAACGGTTAAAATGCGCGCCCTTTCTAGGGTTAAGTTCCGCAGGAGCCCAAATGCACCCGATGCTCAACATTGCGATCAAGGCGGCGCGCCGCGCAGGCAAGGTAATCATGCGCCACTTGGAGCAGATCGATCGCCTTGCAGTCGAGAGCAAGGGGCGTAATGACTTTGTCAGCGAGGTAGACCGGTTAGCTGAATCGGAGATTATCGGTGTCATTCGCAGCGCTTATCCGGATCATGCCATTCTTGCCGAGGAGAGCGGCAAGCAGCAGGGCAATGATTTCCTCTGGATCATTGACCCGCTTGATGGCACCACCAACTATTTGCACGGCTATCCGCAGTTTGCTGTATCCATTGCGGTGTACGTGCAAAACAAGGCTAGCCAGGCGGTCGTGTTCGACCCGCTACACAACGAACTGTTCACCGCAGGCCGTGGCGACGGCGCCCAACTTAACGACCGGCGTATTCGCGTCAGCAGCACAAACCGCCTTGAGCGGGCTTTGCTGGGCACCGGCTTTCCGTTCAAATCAATGGACTATCTGGAAAGCTGGATCGACACATTTCGCGTACTGCTACCGCAAACAAGTGGTGTGCGGCGCGCTGGTTCAGCAGCGCTTGACCTGGCGCATGTCGCCTGCGGACGACTAGACGGATTTTGGGAATTTGGGTTGCAGCCATGGGATATGGCTGCTGGTTGCCTGCTGATCCAGGAAGGCGGAGGCCTGGTCGGCGATTTCAGTGGGGAACAAAATTATCTCGAAAATGGCAATCTGGTTGCGGGGAATCCCAAGATCTACCCCGAACTGCTGCGCTTGATCCAACAGAACGTAGCCGAAGAACTGCGTCGCTAAGCCTCAGGATCGAAGTACATCAGCGAAAACCACCTGCTCGAACGCCCCCGTACGCTCTATCACATTTAAGACGCGTACACGGCGTGGAGCCGTCAGGGCCTGAGGATCAACCAGATCCAGATTTTGTCCGACAGCCACCAAGCCGCGCGCCACCAGCAAGGTGGCCGGCTGATGCAATGCCGGTATCGTATCAATGCGCAGTGCCGGCTCGTAGCCGAAGGTGGTCGAGACTGTACCCGACACGGGCAAGACGGCGACCGGAACGACGGCGGGGGCGAGCATTTCCACCCCCATTTCAAGCTGACCAGTTGCCGGACTCTTTAGCCAACGTGCAACTCCCACGCGCCACACGTCTGTGTCTGGGCCCTGAATGCCGAGCAGATCGCCGACCCGCACCTGCGAACCGCGACCAATATGCATGAGCGACAGACCTCCAGCGCTTTCGTCTCGGATGCGCCAGCGGTCGGTGCGAAACATTTCTCCATTGGCGGCTAGCGCGTCAGGCGTCGCGGCTTCCGCGGCCGCCATGTCACCATCCAGATCCACAAACAACTCGCGGCCACTGTCGACTACGGCCATCCCTTGCCAAGCATCTCCGGCCTGTGTCGCCACGGAAGGGGGTACAAACGGCTTCTGCCCGCCACTGAAAAAATGCACTGCCTTGAGACCGACGCATAGGGAAATCTGCGATGCACGCTTGGTGCTGCGAGAATATTGCCGGCGTGCGGCCATACCCCAGAACCGGACCATGCGGCGAAGCATGTCGACGCAGCCAGAATCTACACAATCGGATCCGATATTGAGCTGATCCGCAGTTTCGCCATTTTTGAGCTGATTGAGCAACTCATGCACCGTGCGAGCCAGTCCTATGGTGCTCAGCATTCGCAGATACGGAGCAGCCTTGAGCTTCACATCCTTGGGTATCAACATCGCCGGTGAATCGGCCGACAGATCAATCAGGAAATGACCGACTGGGTCAGTAACGCCCAGTTCTGATTTCACCGAAGCCTTGTCGGCCCAATTGAAAAGAAAGTCATTCACACGCAGACATTCGTTCTGCGGAAGTTGGTAGGGACCGCACAGGGCCAGGAGTACGATGCGCAGGAAGGTGTCGCGTACCGTCACGGTCTCACCCGCATCCTCGCGTGATGCGCTTAGCGGTTCTGTCAAGAACCCTTCTTCTTCGGCAAGTTGATAGAGCGCGTGGATTTCCCGCCATGTACCCGCCGGATAAGGCATGTACACCTGATACGATCGCAGCAGCACTTCGCCGAGTTGATGCATTGCCCTCTCCACCGCAAGCTCGACGGCCGCCTTGCGGCCCCATTTACCGCGCGCACTGAGCAGATCACGTAACACGGCCTTGTATCCGTAGGCCATCTCGTTGTGCAGCTGGCGCAGGAATTCCGCCAATTGATGCGCCTTGGGTGCCAGAGGGAGGCTGAGATGGGCAAACGATGATTGCAGGGCCTTGGATGTCGTGGCCACGGGCCGAGAGTAGAGCTCCATCAGCTCAAGACGTTCCTTTGCGTCAAGCTCTATCCGGTTAAGGTCAAATATTTGCTTGTACAGCCGGCGTGATGTCGCCGCGCTGTCTGCCAGCGGCAGGGACGCAAGCCATGCCTGCGTATCTTTCGGGTGCAGTTCACCGCTCCCGATTGCAGGACTTATGTTCGGAATGCTCAGTTTTGAGTAATCCATGTGCACACTTGGATTCATGGCCCAATCCCTCGGCTTGCCCAGCCCCCCGGCCGCGGATTACCGATTATCGTTGACGACGCCACTTAGCTTGAACCATTTGACGCGGGAAATCCAATTCTCGGCGCCTGCGGGGCAGGTTGGGCGCCGCAGGCCTGCGGCAATTTGGCGGAATTTGGCCCCGTTTGGATTCCAAAGCAGGGTCGGGTGCGTGTATTATGCGGACGCGCCGTGCCGGCATCTCGATGCTGTCCAGATCCGCCGGTCCGCCGATTTCCTCTGGTACGGGGCGTGTGCCGCGAGGCGGTCGGAACGGGAACTGCGGCGGTTTGTGGGTGCCGTGAGAACTTGCGGGAGTAGCGAAATGACCTACGTGGTCACCGAGAATTGTATCAAGTGCAAATACACCGACTGCGTCGAGGTCTGTCCAGTCGACTGCTTTCATGAAGGACCCAACTTTCTGGTAATTGATCCCGATGAGTGCATCGACTGCACGCTGTGCGTGCCGGAATGTCCGGTCAACGCCATTTACGCGGAAGACGACGTGCCGCCGGATCAGCAGAAGTTTGTGGCCCTCAACGCGGAACTGGCGCGCAAATGGCCGGTTCTGACTGAGAAGAAACCAGAGCCGCCAGACGCAAAAGACTGGGACGCGGTGCCTGACAAACTCAAGTACCTTGAGCGCTGACGCGCCGCTATTAATTGTTCCTTACGGGCAGGACCCGCTAGGCAAGCTTGCCGAAATTCTGTTGGATCGACATGCCGTCAGGTTACCAGACCTGAGCGACGTGGTGGTTTTGCTGGCGCATGGCGGCGCTGCGCCACGATTCCGCCAACAGCTCTTGGCCGCGGCGCGGCGGCGCGGGCTCGATGCCCTGTTGGCACCCGAGTGCCAGACACTGAACAGCTGGGTCGGGCGTTTTGCCGATCCGCAAATCACCCCCCTCAGCAGTACGGCGCGCGAGTTGGTACTTCTCGCAGCTCTATCCGATCACCCGGAGATAGTCCGACGTACCGGCCACTGGCCACTCATCGACAGTCTGCTGGCGCTGTTCGACGAACTGGAACTTAATTCGCATCCCGTTCCCGAGGATCTCGCCGACTTCACGGCACTTTTGGCCGACGGTTATGGTGTGGCAAATCGTTCCCTGGAACAGCTCGGCATGGAGGCACGCTGGGTATTCGTGCTTTGGCGCGCATGGAAGCAGCAACTGCGCGACACGGCACAGTTCGATCAGACGCAGGCCTATTGCGAGAATTTGCGCCGCTCGGTGCTGCAAGCCGATGACCCCGATGCCCCGACACTTTACCTTGTCGGCTGCACGCACCTCGCACGCTGCGAGCGCGACTGGGCAAAGGCCATGTTAACGCGCGGCGCGCTGAACGTGCTGCTGCACGGCCAGCTTGGGGCATCCGGCTACCATCCCGATACAGCGCTTTCCGATCTGGTTGCCGATCTCGCCCTCGGCATTCCTGCAAGCTCAGCCGCGCACGAGACGGGAGCCGGCAGCAAGCAGCCGGAACACGGCGACGATGCCTACCAGCAACTGCTTGATGCCGTGTTTGCCACACCGACAGTCGCGATTGCGGGCGAAGAAATTGCGGCGCGGGCGCGTCGCCTCGCAGCTCTGCATCGCACAAGCCCGGCCGCCGGCCGCCTGCAAGTGCGTGAGGTGAGCGATGCCGAACACGAGGCGCAGGCGATCGACCTGCAAGTGCGACGCTGGTGGCTCGATGGGAAACGCAACATCGGCATAGTCACCAACGACCGCAAACTGGGACGGCGCGTGCGCGCCCTACTGGAGCGCGCCAACCTATCACTGCGCGACGCGGCCGGTTGGCCACTTTCCACAACCAGCGCTGCAACCGCGCTAGTTCGCTGGCTGGAAACGGTTGAAACCGACTTCGCCTATGCGCCGTTACTCGACCTGCTGAAATCCCCGTTCGTGGGTAGGTCGCCGCACGACGACCGCGCCCGGACCGTTGAGATCTTTGAAGAAGGATTGCTGCGCCGATTCAATTTGGCATCCGGTCTGTCTCGCTACCGCGCGGCGTTGCGGGATCATGCCGGTGCGCTTGATCGCGATTACGGATCAGGGAGCGCGCGAGCTGTTGAATTGCTGCTTGATCTTGTCGAGTCAGCCGCACGCCAGCTTCTGCCACTGGCAGGCCGCAAGCCAAAAGCACCGCAGAAATACTTGGATGCGATCGCTGCTGGCCTCGAAATACTTGGAGTTCGCGCAAGCTTCGCGACCGACGAAGCGGGTCAGCGGGTGCTCGACGAGCTGGAGGCGATGCGCGTTGCGCTGAGCGAGTATACCGAAGGCATGTCGTGGCCACAGTTCCGCGCGTGGCTGGGCCGCGCTCTCGAACGCCACCATTTCCGTCCGCCGATGACCGGCAGCGGGGTGGAACTTATGGGCCTGCCGGACAGCAGGCTCTACCGCTTCGATGCTGTGATCGTGGCCGGAGCGCTGCGCGACCACCTCCCGCGGCCGCCGGAGTATTCCGCATTTTTCAATGACTCCGTTCGCCGACAACTTGGTCTTCCGCAACGGCAGGAACGCCTGCTGGAACAGTTCTATGACTTTCGCCGCCTGCTGCAGTCCGCTCCGCTTGTGCTCATAACGCTGCGGCGCGAAGAAGACGATCAGCCCGTCATACCCAGTCTCTGGGTAGAACGGCTGCGCGCCTTCCATCGATTGGCCTACGGGAACGGTCTGGAGGAGGATGGGCTGCGCACGCTGCCGGCCGCGTCGACATTCGTTATCTCCTGTCGCGATGACGCGCCGCTGCCGCAGCCAACCACCTTTCCGCGGGCGAACACTGCGGCAGCGCTGCGCCCATCAACGATTTCTGCCTCCAGCCATCAGCGACTTCTCGATTGTCCATACCAGTTCTTTGCCGCGGACATTCTCGCGCTCCAGCGCACGCAAGACATTGACGAAGACGTGGACAAGGCGGGCTACGGACAACGCATCCACCGCATCCTTCAAGCGTTTCATCGTCCGGTGCCCGGACTTCCCGGACCTTTCGGAGAAGCGGTCACGGAACACAATGCCGAAGAGGCAACCGCCCTGCTCACTTCAATTGGAGATGCGGTGTTTGCCGACGACATCGTGCGCAGCTTTCCCGCACGTGCCTGGCGCTATCGCTGGCGTCGCACGGCACCTTTATACATTCGCTGGCAGAGCCAGCGCAGCAGCGACTGGACGGTGAGCGCCACTGAAGTAAACCGACGCGTTGCTTTTGACGATAATTCCTTACCGACACTGCAGGGGCGTCTGGATCGACTGGACTGCGGTCCGCAAGGCTTTTGTATCATCGACTACAAAACCGGAGCGATTGCACCCCTTGCCGAGGTCCTCGCAGGCGAACAGATACAGCTGCCGTTTTACGCCCTGCTCGTCACCGAGCCGCTGTATTCGGCTGTATTTCTTGCTCTGGATGATTCGGCGGTGCGGGAAAAAGTCGAACTCGCAGGCGATGAATTGCACGTTATTCGCAATCAGGTTCGCATGCGCCTGCTGCAAGTCCATGAGCAAATCAGCCGTGGGGCAGCACTTCCGGCTTGGGGAGATGAAAAAACCTGTGAGCGCTGCGTCATGGAATCCCTTTGCCGCCGGGAGATGTGGGTATGAAAAGGGGCTGCAGCAACCGCAGGCCAGGCGCTTTCGGCAAAAAAAAGGCGGCCAAAAGGCCGCCTGCGGGTGTATGGACAACTACTCTCCGGAGCATCCTTGCACCGGAGTCATCCTTGTTCCTAAGCACCTCCTGTGCCGAAACTTTCCCTGACTGTCCGGTATCCGTACCTCGTTCTAAAAACTATAGCTGGCTAGCGGAAAAATGCAAGAACAATCTACCTTCCTACGGCATTTCTTTCAATTTATTATTACCAATCAACTTGTTATTGTATCGCTCATCTTTTCAAAAAACTGACAGTTCCTGTGTCTGTAAATCTCCTGAGGGAGCCCGGCTAAGGGCGGCGATTGGCCATGACGGTGAATGAAGTAGACATAATCACAGCGCCCGAAACCAATGTTGTGGTTCGGGCTTCTGCCGGAACCGGCAAGACCTGGCTGCTGGTAGCCCGCATTATCCGCCTGCTGCTGGTCGGCGCCGCGCCCGGATCGATTCTGGCCGTTACCTTCACCCGCAAGGCGGCTGCCGAAATTGACGCGCGCGTTGCCAGCGAGCTCTACGCGCTGGCCGCCGCCGAGGACGATGCACTGCGGGTACGCCTGCAGTCTTTCGGCTTGGGTCTGGAGATCCCCCCGGAGACGCTTGGCCGCGCGCGCCATTTGTTCGAGGCGGTCATGAACGCTGAGCCGGGCTTGAGGGCCAGCACGTTTCATGCGTTTTGCGCCGACCTCCTGCGCCGTTTCCCTTTGGAAGCGGCGGTACCAGCCGGATTTGACCTAACCGAGAGCACCCTGGAGCTGGAGATTCAGGCTTGGGACGCGCTAGGGCGCGATGCCCGGCGCGACCCTGAAGGCATCCCGGGACAGGACTTCGACCGGCTCCTTCAAGAGACAGGGCTACATGCGACGCGGGAGAACTTACTGGCATTCTTGCAACATCGCAGCGACTGGTGGGCATATACCGCCGATCACGAGGATCCTCCGGCCGCGGCTGCAGCGCGCCTCAGGGACTTCCTCGAGATAGATCCGGATGCCGATGCGGCGGTGCAATTCTGTGCCCTTAGCGGCCTGAAGCGGAACCTCGAACGCTACGCAATGCTGATCGAAAGGCACGCTACCGCCACCAACCTCGCGCGCGCAGCCAACCTGCGAACGGCTCGCGAGCGGCTGGCTGGCTCCCCGCAGCTGGCCTGCCAGCAGCTTTTAGACGAATTTCTCGATGCTCACGGCCAATTCGCACCCATCAAACGCACCAAGGCGCTGGAAAAGCCGCTCGGGAGCGAAGCGCTCGAAGACCTTGTACAACTGGACGGCTGGTTGGGTGAGCGCATTTCGCGGACGCATGAAGCGCTATTGCGCCAGGGCACCTATCGCAGATCTGTCGCCTGGTACCGCTGCGGGCAGCGCCTGCTCGATCACTACCAACGCCTCAAGGCGGAACAGCAGTTGCTCGACTTCGGTGATCTCGAATGGAAAACCTGCCAGTTGCTGAATAACGGCCAATCGGCTGAGTGGGTGCAATACAAACTGGATCAGCGCATTGATCATTTGCTGGTAGACGAATTTCAGGACACGAATCCAACCCAGTGGAGGCTGCTGCTGCCTTTGCTGCAGGAAATCGCGGCAGGATCTGACCGACAACGCAGCGTATTTCTGGTGGGTGACGAAAAACAATCCATCTACCGCTTCCGCCGGGCTGAGGCCAAATTGTTCGCCACCGCAGGCAACTGGCTCCAAGCCAATATGCCGACGGCAGTTTTTGCGCAGCATGTGTCCTGGCGTTCATCGCCGGCCATCATCCGCTTTGTGAATTTTGTTTTTGGCGGCAACCATGGCGACAAGGATGAACCCCTCCTGCCGGGATTCCATTCCCATGACACCCATCGCACGGAACTGTGGGGTTCAGTGGAAATACTGCCACTTGTAGAGCACGAAATAAAACCGGCCCGTGCACTGGCCAAAGCCCTGCGCAATCCGCTCGATGAACCACGCATGGTGGACGCGGATGAGCGCCACGAGTGCGAGGGCATGCTGATCGCCGCGCGCATCAAAGAACTTGTTGGTCGAACCATCGGTAAAGGCAATTCCGTGCGCCCGCTCGACTACGGGGATATCATTATCCTGCTGCGCGATCGCAACCATGCCCACGCCTACGAACATGCACTGCGCCAGGCGGGAATCCCTTATGCCGGCGCCGGCCGCGGCGTGCTCCTTGAGACTTTGGAAGTCAGGGACATGCTTCAGCTCGCGCGCTTTCTCGTAGCCCCGCAGGACAATCTTGCCTTGGCGTCGGTGCTTCGCTCTCCGGTGTTCGACTGCACGGATGATGACCTGGTAGAACTTGCTCAGGCTGTGCGTGGCTCAACGGCAATGTCATCGTGGTTCGCGCATCTACCGCGGATGGGCACAAACGGCAATCCGCGCCTGGCACGCGCCGCCAGGCTACTCGCGGCGTGGCGCGAAGACGTCGACCGTATCCCGGTACACGATCTGCTGGACCGGATCTATAACCAGGGAAATGTGATTGAGCGCTACACCCATGCGGCGCCGCCCCACCTTCGATCACGCTGCGCGGCAAATCTAAGCCGCTTTCTCGAGCTTGCTCTCGAAGTGGACAGCGGACGTTTCCCCAGCCTGGCACGCTTCCACGACCAACTGGAGGCCGTGCGCGGTAAGACAAACGAAGCGCCGCAGGAACCGCCTAGCGGCGATGCCAAGCGCGTGCACATCCTAACCATCCATTCCGTCAAAGGACTCGAAGCGCCGGCCGTCTTCCTTGCCGATACCGCGCGCGATCCACACTCGGAACGCGGCCTGCGCCCGCTCATCCGCTGGCCAGTGGAATCACCCGCACCTGAACGCTTCCAGCTTGCCGGCCTCAAAGCCGAGCAGGACAGCCGCACGCAAAGCGAAGTAACGGCCGAATCCGCCTCGGCTGCGCGCGAAGACATTAATCTGCTGTATGTGGCGCTGACCCGCGCCAAACAGATCTTGGTTATTTCCGGTTGTCGCCCCAATCGCGGTAGTGGCGGCTGGTACAAGTTAATCGAACAGCGCCTGCTGGCGGCTGGCCCGCAACCAGGACTGGAAATAGACAATTCCGCGGCGGATGCCGAGAATGCGCGCTTCCACGCGCTTTTACGTTTTGGCGAAATGCCCGAAGCAGTCATCGCGTCACCTAACCTGCAGACAACCGCTACGACCATCGATCCGGCACTGACCCGCCCCTTGCCGATTAGCGCAGTGCAGTCCGCGATTAACCCCAGCCGCATGGCGCCTGCACTGAAAGCGGAATTTGGCGATACTGCTTCAAACGACGCTGCCCGACGTCGAGGTACCGCCCTGCACCGAATACTGCAGCGCCTGGCGGCAACCGGGCGCCGCGCCGCGCCGGTGAACCGCAATCTAATACGCGACGCGTTGCGCCAGGAATTTGGTGCGCAATTGGATGCGCAAGAGTTTGCCTCCTGCTGGCAGGAGGCGTGCACGTTGCTGGATGATCCTGCCTTGCGTCCCTGGTTTGACCCGGCGCTTTATGTCGAGGCACGCAACGAAGTGGCGATACTGTACACAGCAGACAGCGAGGAAATATATGGCATTGTCGACCGCATGGTACTTGCGCGCGACGAGATCATCATTATTGATTACAAAACGCGCACAGGAGTGAATGCGGCCAACGCGGCGCAGCACGCGTCCCAATACGCTCCGCAACTGCGACTTTATGCGGGCGGTGCGGCAAAGCTATGGCCCGGTCGACACGTGCGCGCCATGGTAGTGTTTACGGCTTTGCCCAGCGCAGTCGAAATTTCTCTGGACTGAGGACTATGAACGATCCGCGGTCATGACGCGATTACGCCCGGAAGATTTGGCGCGGTAAAGGGCGACATCCGCCTGGCGCATGAGCCAGAATCCGGGGTCGCCCGTGCGGGATTCGACACCGGGCGACTGTTCGAGACAAGCAACGCCGATCGACACGCTGACTTTCAAAGCCGACCCCGCCGGGTCATCGATAATGAGCTCCGCCACATGCGCGCGCAGGCGCTCGGCAATTTCCAACGCTTTGCCGGGTTTGGTATCCGGCAAAAGCAGTGCGAATTCCTCACCGCCGTATCGCGCAAGAACATCACTGACGCGCAACCCCTGGGTCAGGGTGAGCGCAACCTGTTGCAGTGCACGGTCTCCGGCCTGATGTCCATGGCGGTCGTTGAGTTCCTTGAAGTGATCCAGGTCTACCAGCAGCAGCGAAAGCGAGTTCTTACGCCGTTCCCGCAAGCTCAGTTCCTCCCGCAGACGGCGCTCGAAAAGGCGTCGATTGGCTACACCGGTAAGAGCGTCGGTCAGCCCGTCGCGCTTCAGGCGTTCGCGATTCGCGGCGCTGTCCACGCACATAGCGGTCACCGCTGCGAGATGTTCGAGCAAGTCAGTAGCGGCGTCGGCACTGAAATGGCCAGCATCGCGACTGCCTTGATTGAAACTACCGATGAGTTCGCCTTGCAGCACAAGCGGCGCAATTACGCAGGAACCAAGGCGCGCAGCGCAGGCCGGGAAGAGGCGGGTCTGAATGTGATTATCACACGGGCCGAGCCAAGGCTTCGCGCGAGTGGGAATGACCTCTTCAAGCCATGCCCGGTCGGCGGGAATGAAAAGACGGCTTACGCCGCTCTGGGGGTGGGTACTCATCAGGCGCGCAAGCTCGAAATCTGGATCGACGCAAACCAGGCTCACGCAGTCGACAGCCGGAAATAATGCCGGAATGCGGGTTACCAGAACCTCAACCACCTCACCCAGAGACTGGGCGCCGATCATCTGAATTTCGATCTCGCGAAAGCCGGCCCAGATACGCTCGTTGCGGCGCAGCTGGCTCTCAAGCTCACGACGTGAGCGCGAATCGGTGCGCTGGCGCTCGCGGCTTTCCTTGTCGCCGACGAGTGTCATTGCCTGATCCGCCAGCCGCAACTCGTGACCAGTCTATCGGCCACAGGCGCGTGTCGGCCGGCACATTGCAGAATGGGGCGGCGACGAGCGTACCTTCCGGGGCCGGCCCCGTAACGAGCTGGACGCAAGCGCCTGTCGTTGGCCAAGTGACTCATTCAGCCTAAGAATAGCGCAATCTGGGCGCGCACGGTACGACATCGGGCTTAAGGCACGAAAAGCGATGCCGGCCGGCGGCGGGATGGTTATCGGCCCAGCACCGGGAAAGAATTGCTAGTCGCGGAAATTGACATATTGCAGCGGCAGCCCAAGCTTCTGTGCACGCAAAAACGCAATGACGGTCTGCAAATCATCACGCTGCTTGCCTGACACCCGAATCTGGTCGCCCTGTATCGCCGCCTGAACCTTGAGGCGTGCATCCTTGATCAACTTAACGATCCGGCGCGCAAGTTCAGTGTCGATCCCCTCGCGCACCAGGATTTCCTGACGTGCCTTCCCCCCGGCTGCGGCCTCGACATTGCCTTCCTCGAGGCATCCCGGATCAATCTGGCGCTTGACCAGCTTTGGTAGAAGAATGTCCCTGATCTGCTTAACCTTGAACTCGTCATCCGCGAACAGCGTCATGCGCGATTCGACCAGCTCCACTCGCGCATCGGATCCTTTCAAATCGAACCGGTTTTCGATTTCACGATTGGTCTGGTCGACCGCATTGCGCACCTCCTGCATTTGCACCTGCGAGACCACATCAAATGACGGCATCAAGGCCTCCGCAGGTGCAACGCTGTCGCGCTATTTCTTGGGCATGTAGACAGAACGCAACTCCCGACCGGCCCCGAACATGAATCGCAGGACTTCCTGGTTATTGCGGTCGGCAAGCAGATGCCATACTCCCATGATACCGCCGTTAGTGGGCGCCTCCTTTGTCAGGGAATCGGCGGCCCGCTCCATTGACTCGAACATGGCGTTCACCCGCTCGAGCCGACCCATCAGACCGGGCAGCATGTTTGCAACGCGCTCCAATACTCCGCTTGCCTGCATCTCCTCGAGTACTCCAATAAGGCGTCCCACGCCGGCACGGTTCATCCGGTCAAGAAGCGATAGCCCTTCGCCCACGGTCTCGGCCAAACGCCCGATCATGTCGTCGGTGAGAGCATCCTGTGCCGAGTGGACCAAACGGGCGAGCTGGATGATACGATCGAGATCGCCGTTTTGCACAAGTTGCGCAAGTGCCGGAATGGCGTCAATAAGCCCGCTGCGATTGACGCGATCAACAATATCCATCGCACCAGTCGCGGTCGCCGAGAGTCTCGAGACCATGTCATCGGTGAGCGAGTCCTTCGCCGCCTGCATAAGGCGCTCGAGTTCGCCACCATCACCTGTGATTTTTTCTGCTGCACTGTTCATGACATGCCTCCTCTTAGAGCAGACCGCGAGCCGAGACCCAGTAAAGTTTGTTGTATGCGACTTTGAACCAGTGAACCGCGCGCGTCGGTACCTTCGGGTCAGGCGGCGTGGTGTAGTTGAACATGGCGTAGGTCGCCCGGTCCTTGCCGGCCTCGATGAAACAAAACACCTTGCCGTCGTAGTCGCGCACCGGCGCGCCGATCTTTACCATCGCTGCGATGTTTTCGCCCAGAGTCTCGGCCTCGAAGTGTGCAGTCGAGCCTGCCTTGCTTATCGGCAGGTTGGTAGTGTCCCCCAACACGAACACATTGTCGCGACCTTCCATATTCAGGCGCGTACGGTTAGTCGGGATCCAGCCATTCTGGCCAAGGCCGTTCTTTTCGACGACATCCATGCCGCGGTGTGCAGGAATGGCGACCAACAGATCGAACTTCGTCGATGACCCCTCTTCGCTCTTGAGCTCCTTGTTCTTTCCGTCCACTTCCTTCATGTTGAACAGCGTTTCGTAAGTAATACCGAGGCGGTCGAATTCCGGCGCCGCCCATTTTGCGACGTTCTCCAGGCTGTGCACGCGCCCGATGGGATACGTGTAATGCAGCTGCACCTTGTCCCGGATGCCGCGCTCCTTGAAGAAATCGTTCAGCATAAAGGTGATTTCGAGTGGTGCCATGGGGCACTTGTGCGGCACACCTACGGTGATCACCACGCGCCCGCCTTGGAATTCGCGCAGACGCTTGAGCATTTTGACCGCGCCTTCCTCGGTATAGAACATTTCGGCATTTTCGGCCAAACCAGGAATGGTTTCCGGGGCAATGCGCGATCCGGTGGCAATGACAAGAATATCGTACTCATGGGTCGCACCGCTCTTGGTCTTGACCTGTCGCTTGTCGAGCATGAACTGTTCGACTGGATCGACACGAAAATCAATTCCAGGTTCCAGCAAGCTCGCCTGATCGCGATAGAGTTCGTCCGGCATCATGCTGCCGACAGCGACGTAGAGAAGTCCTGGCTGGTACATGTGCCGGTCGGATGCCGACAGCATGGTTATGCGCACCTTACCACTTTTGAGCTCCTGGCTCAGACGCCGCGCCAGGTTGTTCCCCAGAATGGTTCCGCCCATTCCACCACCAACTATGACGATCTTCATGGCAGCCTCCTAATCCTAAAGGTTCTTATCGACGTATAGCTACATTGTTGGTCGGGCGCCTAAATCCTACTTGGCCTTA
The DNA here is from genome assembly GCA_021783175.1 of Pseudomonadota bacterium. The sequence goes on along the minus strand of JAJXUF010000022.1, from coordinate 4,432 downwards.
CGCACGGTAATATGCCACACCCCTCCTTCTTCGCTCGTGTCTAACAGGTCATGGCCGACCTTTTTGATCCAGTCCGGGATGTCTGTCACCGATCCCTTGTCGGTGGAAAGCACCTCAAGCTCATCACCAACTTTGGCGGCCTTCATACCGGCAATGAGCTCCATAAGCGGTCCGGGGCAGAAGCTGCCGCGCGCATCAATCAGTCTTTTCTCCGCCATCGTACCGACCCCCTATTTATCGTGAAGTTCAAAACGACCAAACCTGACCGGCTTGGGCATTGTCTAAAAACTTGGTCAGACCCATTGGCTCCTTGACGTAGGGCTCCAGGTCGCGGGGCTCAAGGCCGAGTACATCCATCGCCATGGTGCAGGGATGAATGTTGGCATCCCCGAGTTCTACAGCCTGCTGAAACAGCGTCTTGAACGATGGGGCATTCTTGCTTTCCAACAAACCGCCCATCATCCCCTCCGCCGGGGCCTTGTCGGCCGCACCTTTAATGAAATATTTCAAGGCATTCATGGAGACAAAAACGGTAACCTCATTGCCGCTTACCGCGCCCACCGAGGCCATCATTCCCGCCATCTGCAGGTGTTCGCGGTCATCTGACAGCACCACGATGCTGATCTTGTTCATTGACATAATCCTTATTTTCCCGAGCCCGTCGTTGGCGAAGACAGTCAGTTACGCGATTGCCTGCCGTCCGCCACAGATTCTCGCTGCAACCTATCGCCTTACCCGGCGCGCTCATAGCGTCACCTCTATAATATAAGGCGTCGGTCTTTTCTTGCCCTATTTGCCTATAGACCCAATTTACCTTTATATTAGAGGCGTACCTGCCGGCCGAGTTCGCAGTTTTCAAGATACTCGCCTTGACTCCAGAACTCAAAAGCGGTGCGCTCGGCAACAGCCAACTTGTCCGTGGCGCCTTTGCCGCAATGGTTTGCGCCGGGAAAGCTTACATATAAGTAAATAGTAATATTTCCCATCCGCATCCCGCTCGTCGCCGGCTGGCGCCCGGCAAGACACTGACCGACGTCTGCTGTTGCGTCGCGTCCCGATATGCGCCGCGAACTAGTAACTCAACCAGCGGGCCGATCCCGAGCATTCGCGATACCACCTGACCCGACCATGACAAGAACCGCAATGCGAACGCAATTCCGGTGAGCGGGATCGGCAAGCTCGAATTTTCGATGAGCACATCCGAGACAGCGGTGCAGCTTCAAACGAGATGCATATTGGCCGGAAACGGGTCCTTTTGAAAATACGCCTTTAGCCATACCCTAGCGCCGATCCCAACATGTGATCTGCCCAGCGAGAGAAAATGGATGTCACAGAATACGCTTTCAGGGTTCGGCCATGCAGCATGTGCCACCACGGAACCGATCCTGCCGCGTCACCGGCACATCAGCTACTCTCCGCCATCTTGTTTCCCCACACGACGAAAACCGGATCGGCAAAAGCCAGCTTGTCTGCATACTGATCGTCGCCCGGGCGCGGCAGCCCGCGAATCGATTCGGTGCCAATCGCCTTGAATCCGGCAAAGCGCAAATAGTTGCTAACCAGTGCAAGGCGCTCGAATGGGTGCAATTCCTCCCAAATCGCAATCACCTTGGTCGGAAACCAGCGATCGGAAAACGTGACTACCAGAGGCGCTCCGGGCTTGAGCGTTCGCAACACGTCGCGCAATACCTCGCGCGGCTGGATGAGATACTCGATTGAAGCGGTGCACACGGCGGCATCAAAAAGGTGGTCTGGCAGCGGCAGCGTCGAGTTGACATTGAGGTCGTGCACCAGGCGCCGGGACAACGCTGGGTTGCTTTCCAGTTCGGCCAGATTGAGTCCGATTCCCGTAACCTCCGCATCAAAGACGCTGTCGTGTTCGATAGCCAAATGCGACGTGCAACTGCTCATGATATCCAGTACGTGCATTCCGGGACGAAGAAACCGGCGGTAAATTCCGGTGATGCGCTCGCGCGCACATCGATCCAGGTGCTGGATGTTGCGCGGGCTTTGATAAAACTGCGTGTCCGGCCGCGGATCAAGACGTGCAAACGGGTCGCCGCCAAAAAAATCTGTCTCGAGGTCAGACAGGTCGGCCTGCATGCCAGGACCTGCCGTTGAAAGCTCATGTGCGACGTCATTCACCTGGCCGCCGCGCTCCTCCTTGCCTGGCAGGTTTTCGCCCAGGCAGATTTCCAAGTCGATAGGCTGGGCGGACAGCGGGTGATTGAGATCTACGCGCAGGACATCCCCGTCATTCGCGAGACAACGCAAGGGGCGCCGATCCGCGGAAAAGAAACCTTCCAGGTCCGCCACCATGTTGCGCGGATAGAAGCGCCCAACACGCGGCACGACCTCGACACCATTTGCCAATCTGCGGCGAAACTGGCTTGCGCGCACCTCCCGCACGAGACGGTCGTCTCGCGGTTCCGCCATATCACCGGCCGGCAGTTTCCCGCAAACCACATCTCCCGCAGCGGCGCCGGCAAGCCCCCTCAGCCAGCTGGCCGCGAAAAAAGTCGCGCCACAGACTCACGCGCCCGAAAAAGCGCCGGTCAATGTGCACAGCGTGCGGACTGCGCCAGTGGATAGACGCCTCCAGGCTCACCAGACCGCTTTTTTTCACTGCAATTTATTCCAACTCTTGCGCTGCCGCAAAACTCAGGGCGGCCTCGTTTCGATGTCAGTTTCAGGGTGCGCTATACCCACCACTGTGCAGCCCGAAATAGCTCTGCCTTAACACATCATCCTTCTGCAAATCAGCGGCACTTCCGCTAAAGCTGATGCGCCCCCCTTCGAGTACGTAAACCCGCGAGGCAAGCGTCAGGAACCCCAGATTCTGTTCGGCAATTAGCATAGCCAGACCTTGACCCTGAAAGCGCTGCAGCGCGACGATTACTTCCTTTACGTAGCGCGGCGACAGCCCTGCCGAGGGCTCATCCATAACGAGCAGCCGCGGTCGGCTAATGAAGGCTTTGGCTAATCCAAGCATTTTGCGTTGGCCACCGCTCAGGCTGCTGGCGGCGGCGCGTTGCCTTCCTGCCAGGTCCGGAAATATTTCATAGAGTTCGCCGGCGCGTCGGCGCACTTCACTTTGCCGCAGGTAATAGCCGCCGAGCTCCAGATTTTCATTCACGCTGAGATTGGGAAATACCCCGATCTCCGACATGTAGGAAATGCCCTGGCGTACGCGCACGTCAGTGCGTGTACGCTCCAGATTGCGGTCGCCGAATATGATCGAGCCGTGCAGCAGTGGAACCAGTCCGACTAATGCCTTGAGCAACGTAGTTTTACCTGCGCCATTTGGGCCAAGCAGTATGACGCATTCGCGCTCACCAATCCTGATGTCCACGTCCCACAAAACCTGCAGCGGTCCGTATCCGGCCGCAAGGCCCGCGACACTCAACAGCGCGGTATCAGCTGCCGAGGAAGACATCGATCACCTTTGGATCGCGCGCGGCCGCTTCCAGCGGTCCTTCGAAAATTTCCCGCCCCGCGTTCATTACTACCACGCGTTGCGTAAGTTCCTGCAGGAATCCGAGCAGATGCTCGACTACCATCAAGGCGACGCCGGAACGCGCAACTTCCTTTAAAATGTCGGCCATGTGCTGCAGCTCGCCCGGATTCAGTCCCGCACCAACTTCGTCAACAAGCAGCAGCTTCGGCCGGGTAACCAGTGCCCGAGCCAGGTCGAGCTGCTTCTGTTGTGCGCTGTTCAGGCTGGACGCCTCGCGCTCGACCAGGCTATCGAGCTGCAGCAGCTCGAGATACTGATCCATTTTCTCCCCGCCAGCACCGCAGTGGACAGCGGCAACCTTGAGGTTGTCGCGTACGCTTAGGCCTTTGAAAGGCTTCGGGACCTGGAATGTCCGATTGATGCCACGTCTGGCCAGACGATGAATCGGCCACCCGCCGACGGACTCGCCATTAAAACGCACCTCACCGCCGTCAGGCGCGTAAACGCCGGAGATCACATTGATTGCAGTTGTCTTGCCCGAGCCATTAGGGCCCACCAAACCCACGATTTCACCGGCCGATAATGCCAGCGTCAGTCCATCCAGAGCCTTGAGTGCGCCGAAGCGCTTGCTCAGATTCTCCACAACCAGCAATGCGTCACGGGGCATCGATGTTGACCCTTCGCAGCAAAGAGGTCAGGCCATTGGGCAGAAATAATGTTAACCCCACAATTGCGATGCCGAAAATGAGCTGGAAATACTCGGGTTGTGATATTCCAATCCAGTTGTACACACTGTAAAGCAGCAACGTTCCGACAATGGGTCCTATCAAGGTGGCGGCGCCGCCGAACAGGACAAAAACGATCGCAAAAACGCTGATATTGAGATCGAACACTGTCTCCGGATAGAACACCGACACGTGCCAGGCAAATGCTCCGCCAACCAATCCTGCAAGCAGCGCGCTCAGCAGCCAAACA